>NZ_AFWY03000047.1:0-63229 GCF_000231075.2 Amycolatopsis sp. ATCC 39116
CGCTTCCTGGCCGAAGCCGCGGGACTCGGGTCCGGTGCCGTGCCCTTCCTGGCCGAAGCCGCGGGACTCGGGTCCGGTGCCGTGCCCTTCCTGGCCGAAGCCGCGGGACTCGGGTCCGGCAAGACCGTGCTGGCCACTGCCCTCGGGCGCCTTCTGGCCGAAGCCGCGGGGTTCCGGCCCGGCGCCACGGCCTTCCTGGCCGAAGGCGCGGGATTCGGGCCCGCTGCCCCGCCCTTCCGGACCTTCCTGGCCGAAGCCAGGGCCGGCGAGTCCCTCCTGGCCGGGGATGCCGTCGGGGCCTGCCTGGCCGAAGCGTTCCTGCCCACGGGCTTCCGGTCCGGGGCGTTCCTGCGGCAGCCCACGGCCCTCCGGGGCTTCCTGTCCGAAGCGCTCCGGCCCGCGAGCCTCGGGGGTGAGCCCACGCCCGTCCGGACCCTCCGGGCCGGCGAAGCCACGCGCCTCCGGTCCCTCTGGGCCGGCCAAACCACGCGCCTCCGGCCCCTCCGGACCGCCGAAGCCGCGCCCCTCCGGGCCGAAGCCACGCGCTTCCGCCCCCTCGGCGCCGAAGCCACGCGCTTCCGCGCCCTCGGCGCCGAGGCCACGCGCCTCCGCACCCTCCGGGCCTGCACCGCGACCCTCGGCACCAGCCAAACCGCGCGCCTCAGCGCTTTCCTGCGCGGCGTACGCCTCGCGGCCGTCCCAGCCCCGGCCCTCCGTGGGCTCCTCGTCGGCGGCCGAACCGTCCCGCGGCTCCCAGGTCGGCTCCCACGGCCGGCCTTCCGCAGACCCTTCGGCACCACGCGCAGCCCCTTCGCCACCACGCGCAGCTTCGGCACCACGCGGCGAGTCCGTGAACGCCTCGCGCGCGTCCCAGCTGCGGGTTTCGTCCCCGGCCTCCGTGGGCTCCGGCTCGGCGTCCTTCACCGCCGGCTGCACCAGCATGGTCGGCGGCCCGGCGTCGGGGTCGATCACCGGCGTCAGCGTCGTCGGCTGCTCGACCGGCTCCGCCGCAACAGCGGGAGCGGGCTCGGCGGGCGGCGGCGCGGCCTGCTCCGGCACCCGGCGCGGCGGCTGCGCGGGACCGCGATTCAGGTACGCCCCGGCGGCCTGCACGGTCTGCTCCGGCACCTCCGGCAGCGTGTGCCCGGCCGCGGCGATGTGCGCGACCAGCTCGGCCTCCGGCGCGACGCCGTACTCCTGCAAGTAGTAATTGACCGCCGCAGGCCAGATCCACACCCCGTCGGTGTGGAAGGCCACCGGCACGGTCGCGGCGGGCTGCTGCGCCAGCCGGTCCAGGTCGAACCCGCGCTCGGCGCGCACGACCGGCGCGTTGTTCAGGTATTCGAGCACCCGCTGCTGCTCGTCGGCGTCCAGCTCGGGACGGTTGAGCACCGGGCGGCCGTTCGGCTCGTGGCCGTCGAAGATCCGGGCGATCCGGAAGCGCGGACCGGGCTGCTCGGGCGCCAGGCCGGCCATGCGGCGCATCAGCCACTCCGGCACGTTGTCCTCGGAGCGGGGGAACATCCGCAGCTCGTCGGCGTAGGCCTGCGGCGGGGGCATCAGGTCCCACCGCGGCTCGTCGCGGTCGTACTCCAGGTTGTAGCTCGATGGGTGGTCGAGCTGGTAACGCGCGTTGAACCAGGTGCCGCGGCCCTCGCGGTACATCCCGGCCCGCAACCGGCCGAACAGCGTGGCGATGTCGTGGGTGGCCATCCACTCCTGGGCCGACCCGTCTTCGAGGAGCACCTCACCGGACAGCTCGTGGTAGCGGCCGACCGCCCGGTAGGTCGCGGTCACCCGCCGCCAGTCCCGCGGAGCGGCCCGCAGCAGGGCCAGTCCGATCTGCTTGACCAGGGTGTCCTGCTCGGTCGCGTTCAGCTGGGTCGTCGGTTGCGCCACCAGGCCATTTTGACTGGTCACTGATCCGATTGCACACCACCCGCACCAATAGGGGCAATGACCAGTGCAGATACATCAATCGAGGTACTAAGCGTTTCAGCGGCACTACCCATAGTGTCCTCCGCCGTCCTCGCGTGAGGCCCCGTTCATTCCTTTGCCAGAATGGTGACCGTGACTGCGACGGTTCTCGACGGCAAAGCGACCAAGAACGCCATCTTCGAAGAGCTCAAGCCGCGGGTGGCCGCCCTGGCCGAGCGGGGCGTGACGCCCGGGCTGGGAACCGTCCTGGTCGGCGACGATCCCGGCTCGCACTCGTACGTGCGGATGAAGCACGCGGACAGCGCGAAGATCGGGGTCAACTCGATCCGCCGCGACCTGCCCGCCGACATCAGCCAGGACAAGCTCGAAGCCGTCATCGACGAGCTCAACGCCGACCCGGCCTGCCACGGCTATATCGTCCAGCTCCCGCTGCCCAAGCACCTCGACGCGTGCCGGATCCTGGAGCGCATCGCGCCGGAGAAGGACGCCGACGGCCTCGCCCCGGTCAGCCTCGGGCGGCTGGTGCTCAACGAGGCAGGCCCGCTGCCCTGCACCCCGTACGGGATCCTCGAGCTGCTCAAGCGCCACGACGTGCCCATCGCGGGCGCGAACGTCACGGTCGTCGGCCGCGGCGTCACCGTGGGCCGCACGATGGGCCTGCTGCTGACCCGCCGCAGCGAGAACGCCACCGTGACCCTGTGCCACACCGGCACCAGGGACCTGGCGGCCGAGGTCAAGCGAGCGGACATCGTGATCGCCGCGGCCGGGGTGCCGCACCTGATCAAGCCGGACATGGTCAAGCCCGGCGCCGCGGTGCTGGACGTCGGCGTCTCGCACGTCGACGGCAAGCTCACCGGCGACGTGGACCCGGCGGTCGCCGAGGTCGCCGGGTGGCTGTCGCCCAACCCCGGCGGGGTCGGCCCGATGACCAGGGCGATGCTGGTCACCAACGTCGTCGAGGCGGCCGAGCGTGCACTCGCCACGGCGTAACCGCGCGGCCGTCCTGGAGCAGGTCCCGTTCCTGCTCGTGATGCTGCTGGTGGCGGTCGCGGGCGTGCGGATCTGGCAGTACCACTGGCGGCAGGGCGCCGCGATCATCGGCGGCGCCCTGCTCGTGGCGGCGATCCTGCGGGCCGTCCTGCCGGGCGTGCGGGCAGGCCTCCTGGCCATCCGCGGCCGCCCGGTGGACGTCCTCAGCTACGCCGGGCTCGGCGTGCTCATCCTCTTCCTGGCCTTCACGATCACCGACGGGCCGTTCGGCACCTGAGTCAGGCCTCGGCCATCGCCGGAGTCCGCGTGGCCTCCTCGCGGCGGTCCAGCGAGCCGGACACCACGGCGATCGTCAGGCCCACGATGGCCAGCCCCGCGCCGACCCAGTTCGGCGAGACCAGGCCGAGCCCGCCCGCGATCACCAGGCCGCCGAGGTAGGCGCCGATCGAGTTGGCGACGTTGAAGGCGGACTGCACCGCGGCGGACACCATCGACGGCGCGCCACCGGCCTTGACCATGACGCGGGTCTGCATCATCGGGCCGATCATGAACCCGGCGACGCCGACCAGGAAGATCGTGATCGCCGCGCCGACCTTGTTGTGCGCGGTGACCGTGAAGACCGCGAGCACCGCGGCCAGCGCGAGCAGCGCCACGTACAGGCTCGGCATCAGCGCCTTGTCGGCCAGCCGCCCGCCGAGCAGGTTGCCGATCGTCATCCCGACACCGGCCAGCGCGAGCAGCAGCGTCACCGCCTGCGGGTCGTAGCCGGCGACGTCGGTCATCATCGGCGTCACGTAGGACAGGCAGGCGAACACGCCGCCCAGCCCGAACGTGACGATCGCCAGGGCCAGCCACACCTGCGGGCGGCGGAACGCGCCCAGCTCACCGCGCAGGGAGGGGGACTCGGGGCGGCCCTGGTGCGGCACGAGCTTCGCGATCGCCAGGACGGCGACCAGTCCGATCACCGCGACCACGGCGAACGTGGCACGCCAGCCGACCTGCTGGCCGAGCAGCGTGCCCAGCGGCACGCCGACGACGTTGGCCAGGGTCAGGCCGAGGAACATCAGCGACACGGCCTTCGCGCGGTCGCCTGGCTTGACCAGGCTCGACGCCACGACCGCCCCGGCGCCGAAGAACGCGCCGTGCGGCAGTCCGGCGAGGAACCGGAAGACCACGCCGAACTCCTGGTTCGGCGCGACGGCGAACAGCAGGTTGCCCGCCGTGAACAGCGCCATCATCGCCAGCAGCATCGTCTTGCGCGGCAGCCGGACGGCGACCGCCGTCAGCAGCGGCGCGCCGACGACGACACCGAGAGCGTAGGCGGAGATGAGGTGACCGGCGGTCGGGATGTCCACCCCGAACGTCGCGGCCGTCTGCGGAAGGACACCCATCATGACGAATTCCGTGGTGCCGATACCGAAGGCACCGACGGCGAGCGCGAGCAGCGCGATGGGCACGGTTCTCCTCTCCAGGGTCGTCTGCATCGATACAGTCAACGGACATGAATAAGGACAGCCCATCGCCGTCCATGGCGGCACGAGCTGTCCCTCGACCAGTGTCAACCAGGCGGGAGCCCGATGTCATCCCGCCGGCCGGGTGACCATGACCACGTGCGCGGCCCGGTCAGGCGTTGTGCTCCTGCTTGTCGTGACTGACCTCGCAGTCCGAGCCGGGGAAGATCAGGCCTTCGTGGCCGTCGGCGAAGCGCACGAGGTAGGGCGGCCCGCCGTTCTCCCCGCGGACTTCGACGATCTCACCGCGCTGCTCGGCCGCTCCGACGGTGCGACCGTGGACGAGGATCCGGTCTCCTACGGCTGCGTGCATCACCGACCACCTCCCGCGAAACCAGGGTAAATCGGGCGCGGGGCAATTGTCACTGGACCGGGAATTGATCAAGTTGCCGGGTTTCCGGGAGGCGAGCAGGCTTCCATTCATCCCGATGCGAAAAAGGAGTTCTGGCGATGGCTAGCTGTGTGGTCTGTGGAAACGACTACTGGATGTCCTTCGAGGTCCGGACGGTCAGCGGGGACACCTACACGTTCGACAGCATCGAATGCGCGGCGCAGAAGATCGCGCCGTCGTGCGAGCACTGCGGGTGCCGGATCCTCGGGCACGGCGCCGAGGTCGAGGGCCGGTTCTTCTGCTGCGCGCACTGCGCGCGGGAGAGCGGTTCGGGACTGGGCGCCGAAATCCGCGACACGGTCGGCGCCCACCCCGGCTGATCAGTTCTTCGCGGCGGCCTTGGCGGCTTTCTTGAAGGCGCGGACCTCGGCGAGCGTTTCCGGGCTGACGACGTCGGCGATGGAGCGGCGCGAGCCCTCTTCGCCGTACGCGCCGGAGGCCTCCCGCCAGCCCTCGGGCTGGACCCCGCGCTGCTTGCCGAGCAGGGCGAGGAAGATCCGCGCCTTCTGGTCGCCGTAGCCGGGCAGCTCCTTGAGGCGGCGCAGGACCTCCTTGCCGTCCGGCTTGCCCTGCTTCCAGATCCGGTCGGTCTTGCCGTCGTAGTGCTCGACGATGTGGTTGGCGAGCGCGTGCACGCGGCGCGCCATCGAGCCGCCGTAGCGGTGGATCGCCGGCGGGGTCACGCACAGCTCGACGAACTCGTCGAGGTCGGACTCGGCGATCTTGCGCACGTCGAAGCCGTCCATGCGGTCGGCGATCTTCTTGGGCCCGATGAACGCGGTCTCCATCGCGATCTGCTGATCCAGGAGCATCCCGGTGAGGAGGGCGAACGGGTCCTCGGAGAGGAGCTTGTCCGCGTCGGCGTCACCGGTGAGACGGAGCTTCTTCGGCATGGGCCCATGGTCGCACCCGTGCCCGTCAGCGCGCACTTCCCGACCTGATCAGCGCCTCGGCGAGCGGCTCCAGCAGGCCTGGCCCGGCGTGCGGCAGGTTCAGCACGACCACGTCGACCCCGGCCCACCTCCGCGCCGTGAACCGCATGGCGGGGAACCTGCTCCGCCAGGGGCGTGACTTCTGCCACTTCGGGCCTTTGCGAGACTGAGGTACGTCACCACTTAAGGCGTTCGTCTCCTAATAGCAGTACGCTTGTACCGCATAGACGTGCTGCACAGACACGCGCAGATCCGCGAGAGGAGCACCGCGGCTCATGGCCAAGATCAAGGTCGAGGGCACCGTCGTAGAACTCGACGGCGACGAGATGACTCGCATCATCTGGAAGTTCATCAAGGACAAGCTGATCCACCCGTACCTCGACATCAACCTCGAGTACTACGACCTGGGTATCGAAGAGCGCGACCGGACCGACGACCAGATCACCGTCGACTCCGCGAACGCCATCAAGAAGCACGGCGTCGGCGTCAAGTGCGCCACCATCACGCCGGACGAGGCCCGGGTCGAGGAGTTCGGCCTGAAGAAGATGTGGCGGAGCCCGAACGGGACCATCCGCAACATCCTCGGCGGTGTCGTCTTCCGTGAGCCGATCATCATCCAGAACATCCCGCGGCTGGTCCCGGGCTGGACGAAGCCGATCATCATCGGCCGCCACGCGCACGGTGACCAGTACAAGGCCACCGACTTCAAGGTTCCCGGCCCCGGCACGGTGACCATGACGTACGTGCCCGAGGACGGCTCCGAGCCGATCGAGTTCGAGGTCGCCCGTTACCCGGAGGGTGGCGGCGTCGCGATGGGCATGTACAACTACCGGAAGTCGATCGAGGACTTCGCGCGCGCCTCGCTGCAGTACGGCCTGGACCGCGGCATGCCGGTCTACATGTCGACGAAGAACACCATCCTGAAGGCCTACGACGGCATGTTCAAGGACACCTTCCAGGAGATCTTCGAGGCCGAGTTCAAGGCCGACTTCGACGCCAAGGGCCTGACCTACGAGCACCGCCTGATCGACGACATGGTCGCCGCCTCGCTGAAGTGGGAGGGCGGCTACGTCTGGGCGTGCAAGAACTACGACGGTGACGTGCAGTCCGACACTGTGGCGCAGGGCTTCGGCTCGCTGGGCCTGATGACCTCGGTGCTGCGCACGCCGGACGGCAAGACCGTGGAGGCCGAGGCCGCGCACGGCACGGTCACCCGGCACTACCGCCAGCACCAGCAGGGCAAGCCGACCTCGACGAACCCGATCGCGTCGATCTTCGCGTGGACCCGGGGTCTCGAGCACCGCGGCAAGCTGGACGGCAACTCCGAGCTGGTCGGCTTCGCCAACAAGCTCGAGCAGGTCGTCATCGAGACCGTCGAGAGCGGCAAGATGACCAAGGATCTGGCGCTGCTCGTCGGCAAGGACCAGCCGTTCCAGACGACGGAGGAGTTCCTGGCGACCCTGGACGAGAACCTGGCGGCGAAGATCGCACAGGGCTGAGTCCGCGTTTTTCCGGCCACTGCGAGAGGCCCGGTCACCGCACGGTGACCGGGCCTCTTCTTCGTCCGCCCGCGGTCTCGGGTATGACTGCGCGGGTGCAGGTGATCCACCCCGACGACCACGTCTGGACGCTGACGCGCCGCTTCGCGCCGTGGAAGCGCGTGATCCAGCCGATGAACATCGCGTCCGGCGAGTACGACCGCTACCGCGCCGTGCGGACCGATCCGCGGCGCACACCGTCGGAGTGGCGCCAGGAGCGCCGGGAGCAGCGCAAGGCCAAGGACCGGGAGATCCGCGGCTGGGAGTGGCTCTACCTCGCGCCGCTGCTGCTGGTCGCCGGGCTCGCCGGGCAGGCGCTGGAAGCGGTCGTGGCCGGCGTGCAGCTCCTCGTCTGGCTCGTGCTCGTGCCGTTCGCGCTGCTGGAGATGCTCGCGCAGCTGCTGTGCGGGCTGGTGCTCGGCGCGTTGCGGCTGATCGGCGCCGCGCGCAGCCGCCTGGACGTGGTCTGCCGCGTCCCTGGGGACCGGATCGTCTCGCTCACCGTCCTGACCGTCCGCGGGGCCGGGGCGGCCGAACAGCTGGCGAAGGCCCTGTCCGGTCACCTGTGGCAGGCCCAGCGCCCGTTCGATCCGTACCGGGATCCGGTCGTCGTCGCCCTCCTGGCCCGCGCCGGCACTCACGTGGTGCGCCACGACAGCGTCTGGCAGACCGTTTCGTCACCGAGCGTGCCCGCGTCGTGACGCCTCTCGGGTGGTTCGCCCGCGCGGGCCTGTCGGGGGTGCTGAAGTGTGGCTACCCTTACCCGGAACGCGCACTTTCAGCTGGTGAGGAGCACCCGTGTTCCTGGGCATCCCCAAGCGGGCACTGATCATCGTCGCGATCCTGGCCGGCGTCGGGCTGATCTACGTGATGGGCAGCGACAAGCAGGTCTCGGAGGGCGCCACCGGCGGCGGCTCTGGCGGCTGCCGCGTGACCGTCACCGCGGACGTGCTCAACGTGCGGGCGGCGCCGGACACCGGTGCGGACATCGTGGGCAAGTTCAACCAGAACGCCGAGACCGACGCCCAGGCCGAGGTCCAGAACGGGTTCCGCAAGATCGCCGAGAACAAGTGGGCGAAGACGGAGTACCTGCAGCCGGTCAGCGGGAACTGCTGACCTCAGAGCGCCACGACCAGACCCTCCTCGGCGACGATCACCTCGCCGCCGAACACGGCGCGCGCCTGCGCCGCGGAGATCGCCCGATCGCTGCCCGGCCAGAAGTGGGTCAACAGCAACCGGCGCGCGCCCGCGGCAGCCGCCCAGGTCGCCGCCTCCGTGGCGGTCATGACGCCGCGCGGGCTGCCCGGCGGGGGTTCTTCCTGCAGTGTCGCGTCGGCGATGAAGAGGCCGGTGTCGCGCGCCAGTTCACGCAGGGCCTCCGTCGGTCCGCAGTCGCCGGTGTAGGCGACGGTGAGGCCGGGCGCCGCGAGGCGCACGCCGTAGTCCGGCACGTGGTGCGGCAGCGGGAACGGGGTCAGGGAGAACGGCCCGACCCGCGCCGGACGGCCGAGGTCGTGCACCTCGAACACGGTCGCGGGGTCCGGCCGGGGCTCCAGGGCGCGTAGGACGTCCAGCACACCCGGCTCGCAGTAGAGGGGGATCTTGGGCGCGTCCGGGGCCTCGTAGTGCCGGACGCGGGCCAGTGCGCTGAGGTCCACGCAGTGGTCCGGGTGGCGGTGGGTGACGATCACGGCGTCGACCTCGCCGTGCGGGCAGTGCTCCAGCAGGGCGCCGACGGTGCCGTAGCCCAGATCCAGTACGACGCGGAAGTCCTCGTGCGTGAGGAGGAAGCCGGCGCACGCGCGGCCCGGCTCCGGCCACGCGCCGCAGCTGCCGAGGACGATGAGCTCGCTCATGGCAGCAGTGTCCGGGAACGTCGGTGGCGGCCGGTAGCGTGCTGGGCGTGTTCACCGTCTCCACAGTCAACGTCAACGGCATGCGCGCCGCCGCCAAGAAGGGGTTCGTCGAGTGGCTCGCCGCCAGCGGGTCCGACGTCATCCTCTGCCAGGAGGTGCGCGCCGAGGCCGGGCAGCTCCCCAAGGACGTCGTCGCGCCGGCGGGGTGGCACGCGCACCACGCGCCGTCCGCGGTGAAGGGCCGCAACGGCGTCTCCGTCTACAGCCGGGCCGAGCCGTCGGAGGTCCGCGTCGGCTTCGGCGAGGCCGAGTTCGAGGACAGCGGGCGCTACCTCGAGGTGCACCTGCCCGGCGTGGTCGTGGCCAGCCTGTACCTGCCGAGCGGCGACGTGGGGACGCCGCGCCAGGACGAGAAGGAACGCTTCATGGCCGCGTTCCTGCCGTACCTGGTCGAGCTGCGGGGCAAGGCCGAGGCGGCGGGCTGCGAGGTCGTCGTCGGCGGTGACTGGAACATCGCGCACGCCGAGATCGACCTGAAGAACTGGAAGGGCAACCAGAAGAACTCCGGCTTCCTGCCCGAGGAGCGGGCCTGGATGAGCCGCGTGTTCGGCGAAGCCGGGTACGTGGACGTGCAGCGCAAGCTCGACCCGGAGGGGCCCGGCCCGTACACGTGGTGGTCCTACCGCGGCAAGGCCTTCGACAACGACGCCGGCTGGCGCATCGACTACCTGGTCACGACGCCCGGCCTGGCCGAGAAGTGCACGTCGGTGGTGGTGGAGCGGGCGCCGAGCTACGAGCTGCGGTGGTCCGACCACGCCCCGGTGACGGCGACGTTCGACTTTTCTCCGGAATAGCCGGAATGTCCGGATGAACACGGGTGTTGTCCCTGGCACACCGACTGATTGGGGGCAGCTCGTGTCATTCGTGATGACCGCTTCCGAGCGTGAGGATTTCCTGGCCGGCGTGCACATCGGCGTGCTGGCCGTCGAGCGGGACGGAAGGGCGCCGCTGGCCGTGCCGATCTGGTACGACTACCGGCCCGGTGGCGACGTTCTGCTGTGGATGGAACGCGGGACGGTGAAGGAGAAGCTGGCGCGCAAGGCGGGCCGGCTCAGCCTGACCGTGCAGAACGAGAACTGGCCGTACAAGTACGTGACGATCGAGGGACCCGTCGTGGCCAACGACGACCCGCCGACGCGCGAGGAGGCCCTCGCGATCACCGCCAGGTACCTCCCGGAGCCCGACGCGCGCGCCTACGTGGACGACGCGCTGGGGGAGAAGTCGCTGCTGGTCCGCGTGCGCCCGGAGAAGTGGCTGAGCAACGACCAGAGCAAGTCCTGACTCGCCGTCGCAGTAGTTCGCAAGTAGTTTGAAACTATGACCGCACCGGAGGTCAACCTCTCCGACCTGCTCAACAAGCCCAAGGACACCTTGAGCAAGCTGCGGCGTGCCCGGACGCTGCGGGTGCACCGCCGCGCGGCGGACGAGGAAGACCTCGTCCTGACCACGTCGAGCCGGGCCGAGCAGGCGGACGAAGCCGCGTCCGCCACCACCCGGCTGTTCCTGGCGCTGATGAAGCACGACGACCAGATCCGGTCCCTGGTCACCGAGGTCGTGCCAGACGCCTTCCCGTGGGTGCGCTTCCTGCCGCGCGAGGACGTGCAGGCCTTCGTCGTCGAACTCGTCGACGCGCTCGAAGGTGCGGAGGCCTTGCGCAATCCGGCTCCCGTGGCTCAGGTCATCACCTCGTGGCGGCACACGGCGGAGGTCTACGCCGATCCCGAGCTGCTCGCCGTGCTGCAGCGGGACGGAGACGACTTCGGCCCGGTCCCAGCTCCGGGGGCAGCGGACGCGTGAGCCCCAAGCGTGGTGACCCGGTCGCTCCGCCTGCCGTCGGCGGCGAGTGGGAGATCCGGTTCAGCACCACGGAAGCCGTCAAGGGCCGGCACGAACTCGAAGCGGCGGCCCGGGGGAACCTGCGGAAGGCCTGGGAGACCATGCGGACGGACCCCGGTCCGGGCCCCGGGAAGCCGACCAGCCGCCACCACCAGCTCAAGGGCGGACTCGCGCACGGGACGCACCAGGGGCGCAGCCTCCCGCGGTGGCAGTTGGAGGTGACCGGCGCGGCCCGGGTCTGGTACCTCCTCGACGAGCCGCGGCGGACGGTCTGGGTTCAGCACGCGGGCGTCGGGCACCCGAAGCAGACCGACTAGCGCGAGCCGTCTGAGCTGGCACGTCGTGCTTGGTGCTGGTTCGGGTGTGGCCCCCGTGTCCCCGGCACTCCGTTGGGCGCTACTCTCTGCCCCGCACGTGATCAAAAACGATCGGCCTTGACACGGTCGGTAGTTTTCACGCTGGTAACCGTCGCCCATTAGGGTGACGCACACCTTGGAACGGCAGTCTCGTCTCAGGAGGCACACCGGTGCGCAACCGAACAGTGCACGTACTGCGGGCCGGCCTGGTCCTGGCGGTCTTCGCGACCGCGACCACCACCGGCGTCGCCGCGGCGTCGCCGGCCACCCAGGCCGAACCGACCGGCGTCTCGTTCGGCCTGCTCGGCCCCGTCGGCCTCGCCGCGGTCCTGCTCGGCATCATCGGCATGGCACTGGGCATCGTGCGCCAGCGCCGCAAGGCCCAGGCGGAGGCCGTCGTCCCCGTCGTCGTCGAGGCCCCCGAAGAGCCCACGCGCCCGGCCCTGACCCCCTACCGGCGTCCCCAGGTCTGACCCGTCCGCAGTACGACGGTTACCCAGGCGCCCACGAGCAAAACGTAGAGCGCCACCGCGGCCCCGCCGAACAACGCCGAACCGGTCACCGCGGCCAGCGCGCTCGTGCCGGTGACGCAGGTGCCGACGGGGAACGTGAAGCTCCACCAGGTGAGTGAGAACGGCATCCCGGCGCGCACGGTCCGCAACGTGACCGCCGCCGCGATCGCCAGCCACAGCATCGCGAACCCCCACGCGGCGAGGCCGTAGAACAACCCGAACGCCTCCGCCGCGGCCCCGAACGGCAGCACCCCCGGCGCGGCAGCGCCCAGCAGGTTCGCCGCGGTGATCGACTGGCCCAGCGGCCCCAGCACGATCCACAGCGCGGGCACCCGGGCGGCCTCCGTCCCCGCGGTCACCAGCCGGTGCCAGATCTGCGGCAGCAGCACGACCGTGGCGAACAGGCTGATCCCGAACATCGCGTAGCACGCCAGCAGCAGCGCCAGCCGTGGCTGCCCGGCCGGCAGGTGCGGCACGAGCGCGGCGCCGGTGGCCGCCGAGACCATCGGCGGCACGACCGGCATCAGCCAGCCCGCGAACGGCTCCGCGGCCGGGATGCGGCCGGTGATCATCCGGTACGGCACGCCCACCGCGGTCACCAGCCCCAGCGCCGTGCCCGCGGTCCACAGCACCGCGCCGGCCACCAGCGCCGGGCCGGTGCCGATCCAGTCCCGGCCAAGGGCCACCGCGCCCGCGCCGATCGTCAGCAGCGCCATCGGCGGCGCGCCCCAGAAGTGCACCAGCACCGGGTCGCGCAGGTGCCGGTGCTGCCGCCGCCGGTCCGCGACCAGCTGCCAGACCAGCACCACCAGCCACACCGCGGCCAGCGCCCACACGACCGTGACCACCGGCCGCAGCACCGACAGCGGCGCCGGGAGGGCAGTCGCGACGATGCCGCTGCCCATCACGGAAGCGAACCAGTTCGGGGTGGTGCCGGGGCGGGACAGGCGCGGCGCGCGTTCGAGCATGCCTCCACGTTCGGTCCACCACGCCGCATCCGGTAGGGATCACCGGCCGATGAGCTCATAACCTGTGTCTATGCCCCTGCGTGTCACCGACCTCGCCGGCTTCGAGCTGCTGCTGTCCGTCGCGCAGCTCGGCAGCATCGGGGCGGCCGCGCGTGCCCACGGGATCTCGCAGCCCGCGGCCAGCGCCCGGATCCGCCAGCTGGAGGCGCAGATCGGCGTCGCGCTCGTCGACCGGTCGCCGCGCGGCTCCCGGCTCACCGACTCCGGCGCGCTGGTGGCCGACTGGGCCCGGCCGGTCGTGGAGGCCGCCACCGACCTGGAAGCCGGGATCGCCGCGCTGCGCGCCCGCCGGGACGAGCACCTGCGCGTGGCGGCCAGCCTGACCGTCGCCGAGTACCTGCTGCCCCGGTGGCTCGCCGCGCTGCGCCGCCTCGACCCGGGCACCGCGGTGGCGCTCACCTCGGGCAACTCGGGGGAGGTCGCCGCGCAGGTGCTGGCCCGCGAGGTCGACCTCGGGTTCGTCGAAGGGCCGGACCTGCCGGCGGGACTCGAGGCCGAGACGGTGGCCGTCGACGAACTCCGGCTCGTCGTCGCTCCCGGCCACCCGTGGGCCCGGCGACGGCGGCCGACGCGGGCGGACGAGCTGGCCGCTACGCCGCTGATCAGCCGGGAACGCGGCTCCGGCACCCGCCGCGCGCTGGAAGTCGCGCTGGCGCCCGCGGAGCTGGCCGAGCCGCTGCTGGAACTTTCGTCGACGACCGCGATCAAGTCGGCGGTCATGGAGGGCATCGGCCCGGCCGTGCTGGGCGCGCACACCGTCGCCGCGGAAATCACGGCGGGCACGCTCGTCGCCGTCGACGTCGGCGGACTCGACCTGCACCGCGAGCTCCGGCTGGTCTGGCGCGCTGGGTCGCGGCTGCGCGGCCCGGCGGCGGACCTCGCTGCGATCGCCGTCCGCGGGGCCTGAGACAATCAGGGTCGTGTCCGAAGCGCCAGAAACCACCGCCCGCCCGCGCGTGCTCTCCGGGATCCAGCCGACCGCCGACTCGTTCCACCTCGGCAACTACCTCGGCGCCCTCCGGCAGTGGGTGCGCATGCAGGACACGCACGAGACCTTCTACATGGTCGTCGACCTGCACGCGATCACGGTCGAGCAGGACCCGAAGGTGCTGCGGCAGCGCACCCGCGTCTCGGCCGCGCAGCTGCTCGCGCTGGGTGTGGACCCGGAGCGCAGCGCGTTGTTCGTGCAGAGTCAGGTGCCCGAGCACGCGCAGCTGTCCTGGGTGCTGGAGTGCCTGACCGGGTTCGGCGAGGCCAGCCGGATGACGCAGTTCAAGGACAAGGCCGCCAAGCAGGGCACCGACCACGCGAGCGTCGGCCTGTTCACCTACCCGGTGCTGATGGCCGCGGACATCCTGATCTACCAGGCGGACGCGGTGCCGGTGGGCGAGGACCAGCGCCAGCACCTGGAGCTGACCCGCAACCTGGCGCAGCGGTTCAACCAGCGCTTCGGCAAGACGTTCACCGTGCCGGAGCCGCACATCGTGCAGGGCACGGCGAAGATCTACGACCTGCAGGACCCGGCGGTGAAGATGAGCAAGTCGGCGTCCTCGCCGAACGGCATCATCGAGCTGCTGGAGGACCCGAAGCGCTCGGCTAAGAAGATCCGCTCGGCGGTCACCGACACCGGCCGCGAGGTCAAGTTCGACCGGGAGAACAAGGCCGGCGTGTCGAACCTGCTGTCGATCTACTCGGCGCTGACCGACCGCACGATCGCGGACCTGGAGGCGGCCTACGAGGGCAAGGGGTACGGCGACCTGAAGAAGGACCTGGCCGAGGTCCTGGTCGAGTGGGTCACCCCGATCCAGGAGCGCGTCCAGTCCTATCTGGACGATGTGGCCGAACTGGACAAGGTCCTGGCCCGCGGCGCGGAGAAGGCGCGCGAGGTGTCGTCGCGGACGCTGGCCCGGGTGTTCGACCGCGTCGGATTCCTGCCGCCCGCGTCCTGACGTCCACAGTGGACTCGCCCCGGCCCCGAATTGCGAGGTCGGGGCGGGGTCGTTAGCGTTTTCCCGTGGCGGAAGAGAAGGAAAAGCTGGTCCCGCGGCTGCGCCGGAAGTACCCGTGGCTCGATCACCTGGTGCGGGCCAACGACGCGTTCGGTGAGCGCTACGGCAACCACTACGCGGCGGCGATCACGTATTTCAGCGTGCTGTCGTTGTTCCCGCTGCTCATGGTCGGGTTCTCGATCGCCGGGTTCGTGCTGGCGAACAACGAGGCCGCCCTGAACGAGCTGCGTGACGGGATCGTGTCGTCGACGCCGGCGGGCATCGGGGACTTCGTCGCGAACATCGTGGACACGGCGTTGAAGTCGCGCGGCGGCACGGGGGTGTTCGGTCTGCTGCTGGCCCTGTACTCGGGGATCGGCTGGATGAGCAACCTGCGGGACGCGCTGACCGCCCAGTGGGGACAGGAGAAGAAGAGCCGCCCGATCGTCTCGACGACGATCAAGGACCTGCTCGCGCTGGCCGGGCTCGGGCTGGCGCTGGTGGTGTCGTTCGGCCTGACCGCGATCGGCGGTGGGGTCGGCAACCTGATCCTGCGGTGGGTCGGCCTGGACGACCAGGGGTGGGCGGTGTTCATCCTCCGCCTGGCGACGATCCTGTTGTCGCTGCTGGCGAACATGCTGGTGTTCCTGTGGGTGCTGTCGCGGCTGCCGCGGGAGAAGGTGTCGGCGCGCAGCGCGATCAAGGGCGCCGCGATCGCCTCGGTGGGTTTCGAGGTGCTGAAGCAGGTCGGTTCGATCTACCTGGCGAGCGTGACCAGTTCGCCGAGCGGGGCCCTGTTCGGGCCGATCATCGGTCTGCTGGTGTTCGCCAACCTGGTGTCCCGGTTCCTGCTGTTCGTGACGGCCTGGACGGCGACCGCGCGGGAGAACCTCGTGACGACGGTCGAGCCCCCGCCACCGGCGGTCATCCGCCCGACGGTGGAGGTGCGGCGCGGCCCCGGCGCGGGCGCCGTGGCAGGAGCGTTCAGCGCCGGTGCGATGCTGGCCTGGCTCGGCCGGCGCCGGCGGTAGCAGCGCGGCTCCCGCACAACAGCGCCGGCCGGTCCGAAGGCCGTCAGTAGGCCTGCGGCCCCTGCCCCTTCTTGCGGTGGTGCCCGATCACGAACCCGGCCACGATGATCACCGCCACCACCAGCGTCAGGATCCACCCCGTCACTCCGAACGGATCCTTCTCCCCGGCGGCGGCCCCGGCGTCGGAGACACCGGCGACGTCCGAGGTGCTGCCCGCGGTCTCCTCCGACACGACGGGCGACACCAGGTGCCCGACGGGCGAGGCGTTGGACCGGGCCAGCGCGAAGCCGTAGTCCAGCAGCGCCTTGGCCTGGTTCACCACCGGGGTCGGGCGGTTCTCGGCGCGCATCAGGACCACTGCGACGCGACGGCCGTTCTGCTCGGCGCCGCCGACGTAGGTGTGGCGGGCGTCGTCGGTGAAGCCGGTCTTGCCGCCGAGGAACCCGTTGTAGGTGCCGAGCAGCTTGTTGTCGTTGACGATCGAGAACGCCGGTTTGCCGGGCTGCGCCGGGATCTGGACCGCGCGGGTCGCGATCGAGTCGGCGAACTCGGGCTGCTTCATGGCGTAGTTGAAGATCAGGCTCATGTCGTAGGCCGACGCCGACATGCCCGGGCCGTCGAGGCCGGACGGCGTCGCGGCGCGGGTGTCCGTCGCGCCGAGTTCCGCGGCCAGCTCGTTCATCTTCCGCACGGTCGCAGGCACCCCGCCCAGCGCGGTCGCGAAGGCGTGGGCGACGTCGTTGCCGGAGTGCATCAGCAGGCCGTGCAGCAGCAGGTCGACGGTGTAGCGCCCGCCCGCGACGAGGCCGACGCAGGTGCACTCCTGGCTGGCGTCCTCGACCGTCGGGACGATCACCTGGTCCGGCTTGAGGTCGCGGATCACCACGAGCGCCAGCAGCGTCTTGATCAGCGACGCCGGGCGCTGCCGGGCGTGCGGGTTCTTCGCGGCGAGCACCTCGCCGGTTTCGAGGTCCTGCACCACCCAGGACGCGGCGGTGGTGTCGGGCGGAACGGCGGCGCCGGACGGGTAGACGACACCGCACTCGCCCATCCGAGCCCCGCCGACGGCCGCCTTGGGCACCGGAAGGGGAGCGGGCGAGGCGACGCCGGGCGGTGGCTGTTCGGAGGTGTCCACCGGCGGGGGTGGCACGACCGCGTCAGGGCAGACGGCGGGAGCGGCCGCCGCGGTGCCGGCGAACGGCACGAGACCGGACAACACAACCAGAACGAGGGAGAGCAGAAAACCGCGTCGCACCAAAGCAGGCTAGAGGACGCGCGTACCGGTTCCCCGGCGCGGCGCCCTGATCCGATCGGGGGATACTCGGAGCATGTCTCGACGTGTGGCGTGGTTCCTGCTGGCTTTCGGGATCTGGTCCTGGGTCATCTGGATCACGTTCGTGAAGAACCTGTGGGCCAGCGAGAACTCGTGGGGGCCGGACGGGTCGGCCACCGGGTTCTTCGTGGTGCACCTCATCCTGGCGATCGTGAGCTTCACGCTGGGAACGATCATCGGGATCATCGGATGGCGCGGGCTGCGCACGAAGCGCCCCGAAAAGGTCGACGCCTGACCGGCTGGCAGTGGGTGCTGGAGCATCGCGCCGCCGAACGTGCGGGGTAGCCGCTTGCGGTGAGTGGATAGCTCTCCTGGAGAAGGGCGTCCCGTAGAGCCGGCCCGGCGCGGCGCTGTCGCGACATGGCTAAGCGCCGCCAGGCTTGATCCCGCCCCCGCTGTCGAACGACCGGCGGGCCGAATTCGTCGGCACCCTGGCCACGCTTGCCCGTGCGCTCGGCTTCACCTTGGAACCCGCCGTCGCGCGCGGGCCGTTGCCCACCGTCTTCCGGAAGTAGGCGGAACCCATCCGTTTGCGATCGCATCCAAGCGGCATCGATCACACGGATGGGGGATCATGTTCCGACTTTCCAGGCTCCTCCCGGCGGCCGTCGCTGGTCTGCTGGCCGTCGGGCTCGCCCCAGCCCACGCACAGGCACAGGCGCAGCCCGAAGCGCAGCAACCCGCCTACGCCCCGACCATGCTCGTCCTCGACGGGTCCGGCTCGATGAAACAGGCGGACGCCACCGGCACCAAGATGGACGCCGCGAAGAGCGCCCTCCGCCGGTTCATCGGGTCGGCTCCCGCGGAGGCTGAAGTGGGCCTCACCGTCTACGGCACCCGCACCGGCTCGTCCGACGCCGAGAAGGCCCAGGGCTGCCAGGACGTCCAGGTCCTCAGCCCCCCGAAGACCATCGACAAACCCGCCCTCACCGCGGCCGTCGACGGCATCCAGCCCAGCGGCTACACCCCGATCGGCACCGCCCTGCGCACCGCCGCCGCCGCGCTCCCGCAGACCGGTCCGCGCGCGATCGTCCTCGTCTCCGACGGCGAGGACACCTGCGCCCCGCCCGACCCGTGCGAGGTCGCCAGGGAACTGACCGCCCAGGGCGCCAAGGTCGTCGTGCACGCGGTCGGCTTCGACGTCGACGCCAAGTCCCGCGAGCAGCTCACCTGCATCGCCCAGGTCACCGGCGGCACCTACAGCGACGCGCCCGACGGCAAGACCCTGGAGCGCATCCTGCCGCGCGTCTCCGCCACCGCGCTGCGCACCTACGAGCCCGCGGGCACCCCGATCGCCGGCGCCGCGAGCTG
Organism: Amycolatopsis sp. ATCC 39116; assembly: GCF_000231075.2. Classification (NCBI taxonomy): domain Bacteria; kingdom Bacillati; phylum Actinomycetota; class Actinomycetes; order Pseudonocardiales; family Pseudonocardiaceae; genus Amycolatopsis; species Amycolatopsis sp. ATCC 39116. The sequence continues at coordinate 18,612 of NZ_AFWY03000047.1, forward strand.
GGACACCGCGCCGGTCGCCGCCTCCGGCCAGCACCTGGACACCCTCGGCCAGAAGGAAACCCGCTACTACGCGGTCGACGTCCCGCAGGGCGCCACCGCCTACTTCAGCGGCACGATCTCCTTCCCCCGCCTGCCCGGCGTCGACCGGCTCGACGACATCAACTCGCTCCAGCTGCGCGTCTACGGCGCGGGCGGCGAGGACTGCCACGCCTTCCTGTCCGAGCAGGCGACCATGTCCAGCGACGGCGTCGCCCTCACGATCGCCAAGGCCTGGGACGGCGCCACCGAGCCGAAGAAGGGCAGCGGCAGCACCGACAACTGCCGCGGCGGCGGGCGGTACTACTTCGCCTTGACCTGGGACCGCGTGTCGGCCGAGGTGCCCGAGCGGCTGCCGGTCGAACTGCTCGTCGGCGTCGAGCCCGCGGTCGCCGACGGTGGCCCCGAGGCAGTCCTGCCCACCACCGCGTTCACCGAACCCACCGGCGCCGGCACGCCCGTGGTCGGCGGCGGCTCGTTCAACGTCGCCGCCCCGCTGACGGGCAGCGGCCGCTACACCGACACTCTCCAGCGCGGCGAGTACGTGTTCTACCGCGTCAAGCTGGGCTGGGGCCAGGGCCTGGCCTACCGCGTCCACTTCGGACAGGCGGGCGGCAGCGGCGTCGACAACGTCTCGAACATCGCCACCACCGCCTACAACCCGTACCGCGCCGAGATCGACTCCGACACCACGGTCTTCACCGGCTCCGGCGGCGTGCTGCCGACCCAAGACGCGATCGCCACCGCGCCCGTGCGCTACCACAACCGCGAGGCCGACGACTCGACGGTGCGCACGCAGGCCGTCGCGGGCTGGTACTACATCGCGGTCAAACTGGGCGCGACCTTCGACGAGGGCGACAACGTCCCGGCCCCGGTCACGCTGGACCTCACGGTGGCAGGCACGCCGGAACCCGGCCCGGCCTACACCGGCCCGAGCGGGGGCGTCTTCGGCGACGACCAGCCCACCGAAACCGCTGAGGCCACGCCCCTCGCCGAGGCCACCGGCGAAGGCACGCCCGTCTGGCCGTTCTGGCTCGGCGGCGCGGCCGTCGTGGTCGTGGCCGCGATCATCGTGCTCGCCGTCCGCGGCCGCCGCACCTGACCGACGCACCACCAACGAGAGAGGCCCCCTCGCCACCAGGGCGAGGGGGCCTCTTCCACAGGAACCTCAGACGCGCTTGAACAGCAGCGCGCGCTTTACCTCCTGGATCGCCTTCGTCACCTGGATGCCACGCGGGCACGCGTCGGTGCAGTTGAAGGTCGTGCGGCAGCGCCACACGCCCTCGGCGTCGTTCAGGATGTCCAGCCGCTCCTCGGAGCCCTCGTCACGGCTGTCGAAGATGAACCGGTGGGCGTTGACGATCGCCGCCGGGCCGAAGTACGACCCGTCGTTCCAGTACACCGGGCACGACGAGGTGCACGCCGCGCACAGGATGCACTTGGTGGTGTCGTCGAACCGCTCGCGGTCCGCCGCCGACTGGATCCGCTCGCGCGTGGGCTCGTTGCCGTAGGTGATCAGGTACGGCTTCACCGCCCGGTACGCCTCGAAGAACGGCTCCATGTCGACGTAGAGGTCCTTCAGCGTCGGCAGGCCCTTGATGGGGGCCACGGTGACGGTGGTCTCCTTGCCGTCCTTCGCCAGCAGGTCCTTGACGAGCACCTTGCAGGCCAGCCGGTTGATGCCGTTGATCTGCATCGCGTCCGAACCGCAGATGCCGTGCGCGCACGACCGGCGGAACGACAGCGTGCCGTCCACGTAGTTCTTGATGTTGAACAGCAGGTTCAGCACCCGGTCGGTCGGCAGCGCCGGGACCTCGTAGGACTCCCAGTGCGGCGCGTCGTCGATCTCCGGGTTGAACCGCTGGATCTTCACCGTGATGGTGACCGAGCCCTCGGGCGCGGGAATGCCGTTCACGGTCTTCTGTTCGGCTACCGCGGTCATGTCAGTACTTCCGCTCCATCGGCTCGTACCGGGTGAAGGTCACCGGCTTGTAGTCCAGCCGGATGTCGGCCATGAACCCGTTGATGCCCAGCGGGGCGTCCGGGTCGGGCGTTTCCGGCAGCATCTTGTACGACATCGAGTGCCGCATGAAGTTGACGTCGTCGCGGTTCGGGTAGTCCTCGCGGGCGTGCCCGCCGCGGGACTCCTTGCGCGCCAGCGCCGCGTTGACCAGCGCCTCGGCCAGGTCGAGCAGGAAGCCCAGCTCGATCGCCTCGAGCAGGTCGGTGTTGTACCGCTTGCCCTTGTCCTGGATCGAGATCCGGCCGTAGCGCTCCTTGAGCCGCTGCACGTCGGTCAGCGCGGTCTTCAGCGTGTCCTCGGTGCGGTACACGGCCGCGTTGGTGTCCATGGTCTGCTGCAGCTCGGTGCGGATGTCCGCGACCCGCTCGCCACCGTGCGCGGTGCGCAGGTGGTCGACCATGCCCTCGACCATCTTGGCCGGGTTCTCCGGCAGCTCGACGAAGTCGTGGTTGTTGGCGTACTCGGCGGCGGCGATGCCGGCGCGGCGGCCGAACACGTTGATGTCCAGCAGCGAGTTGGTGCCCAGCCGGTTCGCGCCGTGCACCGACACGCACGCGACCTCGCCGGCGGCGTAGGCGCCGGGCAGGACGGTGTCGTTGTCGAGCAGGGCCTCGCCGTGCACGTTCGTCGGAATGCCGCCCATCGCGTAGTGCGCGGTCGGGTACACCGGCACCGGCTCCTTCACCGGGTCCACACCCAGGTAGGTGCGGGCGAACTCGGTGATGTCCGGCAGCTTCGTCTCCAGGACCTCGGCGCCCAGGTGCGTGCAGTCGAGGAGCACGTAGTCCTTGTGCGGGCCGGCGCCGCGGCCTTCGAGGACCTCCAGGACCATCGACCGGGCGACGATGTCGCGCGGCGCGAGGTCCTTGATGGTGGGGGCGTAGCGCTCCATGAACCGCTCACCCGAGGCGTTGCGCAGGATCGCGCCCTCACCGCGGGCGCCCTCCGTGAGCAGGATGCCGAGGCCGGCCAGGCCGGTCGGGTGGAACTGGTAGAACTCGATGTCCTCCAGCGGCAGGCCCTTGCGGTAGTAGATGCCCATGCCGTCGCCGGTGAGGGTGTGCGCGTTCGACGTGGTCTTGAAGACCTTGCCGAAGCCACCGGTGGCGAACACGACCGCCTTCGCCTGGAAGACGTGGATCTCGCCGGTCGCGAGCTCGTAGGCGACCGCGCCGGTGGCGACGGGCCCGTTCTCGGTCTCGGTCGTGATCATGTCGAGCACGTAGAACTCGTTGAAGAACTCGATCCCGTGCTTGACGCAGTTCTGGTACAGCGTCTGCAGGATCATGTGACCGGTGCGGTCGGCCGCGTAGCAGGCCCGGCGCACCGCGGCCTTGCCGTGGTCACGGGTGTGCCCGCCGAACCGGCGCTGGTCGATCTTGCCTTCCGGCGTCCGGTTGAACGGCAGGCCCATCTTCTCCAGGTCGAGCACGGCGTCGATGGCCTCCTTGGCCATGATCTCCGCCGCGTCCTGGTCGGTCAGGTAGTCGCCGCCCTTGACCGTGTCGAAGGTGTGCCACTCCCAGTTGTCCTCCTCGACGTTGGCCAGCGCGGCGCACATGCCGCCCTGAGCCGCGCCGGTGTGGGAGCGGGTCGGGTAGAGCTTGGTGAGGACCGCGGTGCGGGCCCGCTGGCCCGCCTCGATGGCGGCGCGCATCCCGGCGCCACCGGCGCCCACGATCACCACGTCGTACTTGTGGAACTGCATGTCCGCTTCTTCCTCGGGTGGTGGTGGGTCAGCTGCCGGCCATGTCGGGGTCGAAGGTGAAGATCACCAGGGTGCCCACGAACAGGATGATGACCATCGACACGTAGAGCACGATCTTCAGCCAGAAGCGCGTGCTGTCCTTGCGTGCGTAGTCGTCGATGACCGTCCGGAGGCCGTTGCCGCCGTGCAGCTGGGCCAGCCACAGCATCGCCAGGTCCCAGAACTGCCAGAACGGCGAGGACCAGCGGCCTGCGACGAAGCCCCAGTTGATCCGGTGCACGCCGCCGTCGAGGATGTTCATGATGAACAGGTGGCCGAGCACCAGTACGACCAGCGCGAGGCCGGAGATCCGCATGAACAGCCAGCTGTAGAGCTCGAAGTTGCTGCGGCGGGCGGCGGGGCGCCGCGGCGAGCGCGGCTTGTCGAGTGCGAGGGTCTCGGTTGCCATCTCTCGCTCAGCCTCCGAACATTTCCGACACCGTGCGCCACATCATCGCGATGGCACCGGGGATCATGACGAGCACCCAGATGACGGCGACCGTCCACAGCATGTGCTTCTGGTACTTGGTGCCCTTCGACCAGAAGTCGACCAGCATGACCCGGATGCCGTTCAGCGCGTGGAACAGCACGGCGCCGACCAGGCCGACCTCCATGAGGTTGACCAGCGGGGTCTTGTAGGTCTCGATGACCTCGTTGTACGTGTCGGGGGAAACCCGGACCAGCGCGGTGTCGAGGACGTGGACGAACAGGAAGAAGAAGGTGAGCACGCCCGTGATCCGGTGCAGGACCCAGGACCACATGCCCGGGTCGCCCCGGTAGAAGGTCCCGCTCCGGCGTGAGGCACCCGCCCGATCGCTCGCCTCCGCCGCCGTCTGGTCGGCGGCGGTGCTCGCCGTGGTGGACATCGGTGTACGGCCTCCAACGTCGTGGTTGGACTGTGCCCGGCTGACCTGCGAATCCACCGGGCCGCGGGAGCGTCCACCTGGGACTTCGCAGGCGCCCCGGCGGGGTGTTCAAGGCCATCGAGCTTGGATAAAGGGGATGCTAGACCTGCTCGCCATACCGCACTCAACCTGTGGTTGGTGTGTGTGATCGACCAGACACCCTCTGCGTGTCGCAGGTCTCATCCCCGTTAGCACGTCGCCCAAACTTCGCGAAGTGAGGTGAATCTCGCTCACTCGGTCGGGTGGGCGTGACTCAATGTGATTGAACTGTCGCCGTGCCGGAGAACAAGCAAACATTTAGGTTACGTGCTGTGGCTCTGGCATGGCCATTTGCTCACAGGCGGGTACCGTTCGCCCGTCGAGCCCGGCAATGAGCCGGGTCGTTCTCGGGTCCGCTGGAACACCAGCGGGGAGGGAGAGACAGGGTGCGTAAGACGCGTGCCACCACACTGGCTGCCACCGCCATGGCGGCGGCGCTCGCGCTGGCGGGGTGTGCGAAGGACTCCGGCACCAGCGGGAGCAGCAACAACGACAACGCCGCGGCCGGTTCCTGCGTCACGGCACAGGCGCCGGCGGCCACCGCGGCGTCGACGACTTCGAGCGCCGCGGGCGAGCGGGTCGACGCCAGCAAGCTGCGGGTCGCGCTCGCGTTCGACATCGGGGGCCGTGGTGACGCGTCGTTCAACGACGCCGCCGCCGCGGGCGTGGACAAGGCCAAGGCCGACATGGGCGTCACCGACGTCCGGGAGAGCACCGCGTCGCCGACCGAGGACGAGGCCGCCAAGGAGCAGCGCCTGACCCAGCTGGCCGCGGACGGCTACAGCCCGATCCTGGCGATCGGCTTCGCCTACGCCAGCGCCGTGCAGGCCGTCGCGCCGAAGTTCCCGAACACCCAGTTCGCCATCGTGGACGACGACTCGGTGACCGCGCCGAACGTCACCCCGCTGGTGTTCTCCGAGGAGCAGGGCTCCTTCCTGGTGGGCGTCGCGGCGGTCTACAAGAGCAAGAACTGCCACGTCGGCTTCGTCGGCGGCGTGAACACCCCGCTGATCCAGAAGTTCGAGGCCGGCTTCATCGCGGGCGCGAAGGCCGCGTCGAACAAGGTGCAGATCACCAGCGACTACCTGACCCCGGCCGGTGACAACACCGGTTTCCAGGACCCGGCGAAGGGCAACATCAAGGCCGCCGCCGAGTTCTCCGCCGGCGCCGACGTGGTCTACCAGGCCGCCGGCGCCTCCGGCAAGGGCGTCTTCCAGGCCGCGAGCGCGGCCAAGGGCCTCGCCATCGGTGTCGACTCCGACCAGTACAACCAGTCGACCGTCGCCGAGTACAAGGACGTCATCATGACCTCCATGCTCAAGCGGGTCGACGTGGCCGTGTACGACTACATCCGGGCGCTGGCGAGCAACACGCTGAGCTCGCTGCCCAAGCGGTTCGACCTGTCGGTGGACGGCGTCGGCTACTCCACCTCCGGTGGCAAGGTCGACGACATCAAGCCGCAGCTCGAGGGTTACAAGCAGGCGATCATCTCGGGCAGCATCAGCGTCCCGACCACGCCGCAGAAGTAGATCTTTTCCAGCCGCGTCCGGGGCTCGGGAGGGTGATCCCTTCCCGGGCCCCGTGCGCCGTTTCCGGGGGTCTCATGACCAACTCTCCACCGGCCGTCGAGCTGCGCGGCATCACGAAGCGCTTTCCCGGCGTGGTCGCCAACTCCGACGTCAACCTGACGGTGGCGTCGGGCGAGGTCCACGCCATCTGCGGCGAGAACGGGGCCGGCAAGTCCACCCTGATGAAGATCCTCTACGGCATGCAGCCGCCGGACGAGGGCACCATCGCGATCAACGGCGAGCAGATCCGGCTGCGCAACCCGCAGGACGCGATCCGCGCCGGCATCGGCATGGTGCACCAGCACTTCATGCTCGCCGACAACCTGACCGTGCGGGAGAACGTCCTGCTCGGCGCGGAGAACCTGCACGGCATCGGCCGCGCGGCGCGCGCGAAGCTGGCCGAGCTGGAGAAGCAGGTCGGGCTGTCCGCGCCGCTGGACGCGCTGGTCGAGACGCTGGGCGTCGCCGACCGGCAGCGCGTGGAGATCATGAAGGTGCTCTACCGCGGCGCGCGGATCGTCATCCTCGACGAGCCGACCGCGGTGCTCGTGCCGCAGGAGGTCGACGCGCTGTTCGAGACGGTGCGCGGCATGCAGGCGCAGGGCTTCACCTTCATCTTCATCTCGCACAAGCTCGACGAGGTCCGCGCGATCGCCGACACGGTCACCGTGATCCGGCGCGGCACCACCGTCGGCACCGCCGACCCGAAGAAGATCTCTTCGCGCGAGCTGGCGGAGATGATGGTCGGGTCCGAGCTGCCCAGCCCGGAGACCCGCGAGTCGACGGTCACCGACCGGGACGTGCTGCGCGTGTCCGGCTTGCGGCTGACCGTCGAAGGCTCCGAGCGCGCGGTGCTCGACGACATCACCTTCACCGTGCACGCGGGCGAGGTGCTCGGCATCGCCGGTGTCGAGGGCAACGGCCAGACCGAACTGGTCGAGACGATCATGGGCATGCGCAAGGCCAGCGGCGGGTCGATCGAGCTGGTCGACGCCGACGGCACGGCACGCGACCTGACCGGGCTCGGCACGCTCGCCCGGCGGGAGGCCGGCATCGGCTACGTGCCCGAGGACCGCACCCGGCACGGCCTGCTGCTGACGCAACCGTTGTGGGCCAACCGGATCCTCGGCTACCAGACCCGGCGGCCGGTCTCCAAGGGCCAGCTGCTCGACATCCCCGGCGCCCGCAAGGACACCGAGCGGATCGTCGCCGAGTACGACGTCCGCACGCCCGGCATCGAGGTGCCCGCGGCGGCCCTGTCCGGCGGCAACCAGCAGAAGCTGGTGGTCGGCCGCGAGCTGTCCGGCAACCCGGTGCTGCTGATCGCCTCGCACCCGACCCGCGGCGTCGACGTCGGCGCGCAGGCGCTGATCTGGGAGCAGATCCGCCAGGCCCGGCACGACGGCCTCGCGGTGCTGCTGATCTCGGCCGACCTCGACGAGCTGATCGGCCTGTCCGACACCATCCGCGTCATGCTGCGCGGACGTCTGGTGAGCGAGGCCGACCCGGCCACCGTCACACCTCAGGAACTGGGCTCTGCCATGACCGGAGCGGAGGAAGCCGCGTGACCTCCTGGCGCACCAAGGTGCTGCCGCCCCTGCTGGCGATCGTCTTCTCGGTGCTGATCTGCTCGATCGCACTGCTGATCTCCGGAGCCGATCCGCTGCAGGCCTACGGCACCATGATCGGTCAGCTGTTCAAGGGCACCACCGCCGTGGACACGGTGAACCTGGCGACGGTCTACTACCTGTCCGGGCTCGCGGTGGCCATCGGCTTTCAGATGAACCTGTTCAACATCGGTGTCGAGGGCCAGTACCGCTTCGCGGCCGTCGTCGCCGCGATCGTCGGCGGGGCGTTCGTGCTGCCGCCGGTGATCCACGTCGTCTTCATCATCGGAGTCGCGGCGCTGGCCGGCGCGATCTACGCGGCGGTGCCGGCGATCCTCAAGGTGACCCGCGGCGTCAGCGAGGTCATCTCGACGATCATGCTCAACGCGATCGTCGGCGGCATCGTGGCGTTCCTGATCAACCCTGACCAGTTCGGCGTGCTGACCGGGAACAACCTCAAGACCGAGGAGATCGCCCCGTCCGGCCGGGTGCCGAACATCCCGATCGGCGGCGGCGAGCTGTTCGGGTTCGTGATCATCGCCGCGGTCATCGGGTTCGCCTACTGGTTCATGCTCAACCGCACCCGGTTCGGCTTTGAGCTGCGGGCCAGCGGCGAGTCGACCACGGCGGCGGCCGCGGGTGGCGTCAACGCGAAGAAGATGACGTTGATCGCGATGCTGCTGTCCGGCGCGGTGGCCGGCCTGGTCGCCGTCCCCGAGCTGGTCGGCCGCGACTTCACCTACGCCATCACCTCCACCCAGGGCTACGGCTTCACCGGCATCGCGGTCGCGCTGCTGGGCCGCAACCACCCCGGCGGCATCGCGCTCGGCGCGCTGCTGTGGGCGTTCCTGGACAAGTCGGCGGTGTCGCTGGAACAGGTCGACGTGCCGAAGGAGATCGCGACGATCATGCAGGGCGCGATCGTGCTGTCGGTCGTCGTGGCGTACGAGATCGTGAAGCGGGCCGACCTGGCCGCCGCGCAGCGCCGCGTCGGCCGCGCGCTGTCGGGCGGGCGTCCCGCTTCGGTGAGTGAAGGGGGTGCGGTGTGAGTCTCGCGACGGAAACCGCGGCGCCGCTGACCGTGCCGCCCGCTCCGCGCAAGCGCCGGATCCCCGGCTGGGCGCGGGGGATCATCTGGGCGATCGGGATCGTCGCGGTGCTGTCCACCGCGTCGTACCTGACCGGGGTCAACACGCTGACCTCGACGAACACCGCGCAGACCGCGCTGCGGCTCGCGCTGCCGATCCTGCTGTGCGCGCTCGGCGGTCTGTGGTCCGAGCGCGGCGGCGTGGTCAACATCGGGCTCGAGGGCATGATGATCCTCGGCACCTGGGGTGCGGCGTGGGGCGCCTACTACGGCGGCCCGTGGGCCGGCCTCGGCGCGGCGATCGTGTTCGGCGCGCTCGGCGGCCTGCTGCACGCGATCGCGACGGTGACGTTCAACGTCAACCACATCGTCTCCGGTGTCGCGATCAACCTGCTCGGGCTCGGCGTCGCCAAGTACCTGGCGACGCTGATCTTCGAGCCGTTGTCCGGCAACCCGCGGCAGTCGCCGACGGTGCCGACGTTCGACACCTACTCGGCGACGTTCCTGTCGAACTGGCTCACCGACCTGGAGGACCAGCAGCGGGTGTTCATCTCGGACGCGGCCGGCCTGCTCAACGGGCTCGTCACCGGGGTGGCGCCGCTGACGATGATCGCGATCCTGCTGGTGCCGGTGAGCTACCTGGTGCTGTGGCGGACGCGGCTCGGGCTGCGGCTGCGGTCGTGCGGGGAGAACCCGGTGGCGGCCGAGTCGCTGGGCATCAACGTGTACGCGCACAAGTACCTGGGCGTGCTGGTCTCCGGTGGCCTGGCCGGTATGGGCGGCGCGTCGCTGGTGCTGCTGCAGGGCGGCGGCGGTTACCTGGAGAACCAGACGAACGGCCGCGGGTACATCGGTCTGGCCGCGATGATCTTCGGCAACTGGCGGCCGGGTGGCCTGCTCGGCGGCGCGGCGCTGTTCGGGTACGCGGACGGTCTGCAGCTCTCCGGCGGTGGCCGGGCGGTGCTCGCGCTGCTGTACGGCGTGGTGCTGCTGCTGTTCGTGATCGTCGTGGTGCAGCTGATCCGCCGCCAGTGGATCGCGGCCGCGCTCGGCGTGGTCGGCGCCGGTGTCCTGTACTGGATCTACTGGTCGAACGACACGCTGCCGAGCGAGCTGACCCCGTACACCGCGCACGTGGTGACGTTGATCGTGCTGGCGGTGGCGTCGCAACGGCTGCGGCCGCCGAAGGCCGGCGGTGCCCGGTACCGGCGTGGCGAGGGGGACTAGTGAGCGAGATCGACTGGGAGGCGTTGCGCGCTCAAGCCGTCGAGGCGGCGAAGAGCGCGTACGCGCCCTACTCGGGCCTGCACGTCGGCGTGGCCGGGCTCGTGGACGACGGCCGGGTGGTCGTCGGCTGCAACGTGGAAAACGCTTCCTACGGGCTCGGGTTGTGCGCGGAGTGCACCATGGCCGGGCAGTTGCGGTTGAGCGGCGGTGGTCGCCTGGTGGCGGTGGCGTGCCGGTCCGGCAGCGGTGATCTGCTGATGCCGTGCGGCCGGTGCAGGCAGATCCTGTTCGAGCTGGGCGGCGGTTCGTGCCTGGTGGACACCCCGTCCGGGGTCCTGCCGATGACCTCGGTGCTGCCGGACGCGTTCGGTCCCGCGGACCTGCCGTGAAAGCGTTTGCGGCGGTCGACGTCATCCGGGCCAAGCGGGACGGCGGCGCGCTGAGCGACGAGCAGATCCGCTGGGTCGTGGACGCCTACACGCGTGGCGAGGTGGCCGAGGAGCAGATGGCCGCGCTGGCGATGGCGGTGTTCCTGCGCGGGATGGACGCGCGGGAGACGGCGACCTGGACCGGCGCGATGATCGACTCGGGAACCCGGCTGTCGCTGCGCGTGGACCGGCCGACGGTGGACAAGCACTCGACCGGCGGGGTCGGCGACAAGATCACCTTGCCGCTGGCCCCGCTGGTCGCCACGTGCGGCGCGGCGGTGCCCCAGCTCTCCGGCCGCGGCCTCGGCCACACCGGCGGGACGCTGGACAAGCTGGAGTCGATCCCCGGCTGGCGGGCCGCGCTGTCGGTCGACGAGATCACGGCGCAACTGAACTCGGTAGGCGCGGTGATCTGCGCGGCGACCTCCGGGTTGGCCCCGGCGGACCGGAAGCTGTACGCGCTGCGGGACGTGACGGGCACGGTCGAGTCGGTGCCGTTGATCGCCAGCTCGATCATGAGCAAGAAGATCGCGGAGGGCTCGGCAGGCCTGGTCCTGGACGTGAAGACGGGGTCCGGGGCGTTCATGAAGTCGCGTGAGCAGGCGCTGGAGCTGGCCAGGACGCTGGTCGAGATCGGCTCGGCGCACGGCGTGGCGACGACCGCTTTGCTGACGGACATGAACACGCCGCTCGGGTCCGCCGTGGGGAACGCGGTGGAGGTCGCCGAGGCCGTCGAGGTGCTGCAGGGCGGCGGACCGGCGGACGTGGTCGAGCTGACCGTGGCCCTGGCGCGGGAGATGCTGGCGCTCGCGGACATCTCGGTGGACCCGGCTCGGGTGCTGGCCTCGGGCGAGGCGTACGAGACGTGGTGCCGGATGATCACGGCTCAGGGTGGTGATCCTGCTGCGCCGTTGCCGCAACCGGGGCACGTCACGGTGTTCGCTGCGCCGTCGTCGGGTTATCTGTCCGCTTTGGACGCGTACGCCGTCGGGGTGGCTGCCTGGCGGCTGGGTGCCGGCCGGGCGCGCAAGGAGGACCCGGTGCAGCACGCGGCCGGCGTCGTGTGCCTGGCCAAGCCCGGTGATCGGGTGGTGGCGGGGGAGCCGTTGCTGGAGCTGCACACCGACACTCCGGATGCGGTGCCGGCCGCACTGGAGGCGTTGAGCGAGGCTGTCCAGATCACTGACACACCCCCGGAACCGGGCAACCTGATCCTGCACCGCACCGACTGAGCGGCGCGAAGCCAGGGCTTTGAACAAAACCCGAGCCGGGTGGTCATCCCGTCGCCTGACACGCAACGATCACCTTGAGCCAGGGCCGCAACCCAGGCCGCCAACCGGCGGCCGACCATGCCAACCTTGCGGCCCTGGCTCAAGGTGATATGCACAAACCGGAAGGCGACGGGATGACCACCCAGCGGCCCACTGCATGAGGTGGGACGAGGCACCCAACCCCTGGTCATCCCGGAGCCTGCCCGTCCGGCGAGGACTCTTTTGATCTTTAAAGCCGCGCCTTCGCCCGGCGGGGAGTCCGCCCTGCGGGCGGAAAAAGCGCCTCACGGCGCCGGACGGTCACCTTTCGACCACCCCCGCCCCCTCTCCTTGAGTGTGTTTCAGTCGCCGAGCAGCCGTGTCAAGGCGGGAAAGCGTGCCTTGACACGGCTGGTCGGCGACTAAAGATCGGCTGTGGATCGGGGGCGGGGGAGGTCTGGTTGGGGTAGTCGGCTTGCTTTCGTTGCCGGCTTTCGGTTCGAACACCCCCAGAGCCGCCTCAGGTCTCCGCGGCTGCGTGGCCCAGGTCCACGATGCAGAACACGTTTCCCTCGGGGTCGGCCAGCACCACGAAGTCCGGGTCCTCCGGATACAGATCCCAGTCCACCTGCACCGCCCCCAAGCCAACCAACCGGGCCACCTCGGCGGCCTGCTCGTCCGCCGACTCCACGAACAGGTCCAGGTGGATCCGCGGGTGGCGCTGCACCGGGGTCTCGCTGCGCATCAGCCCCAGCACCGGACCATCGTCGTCGCTGAGGGTGCGCCAGTTCGGGTTCTCCCACTCGCTCGTCACGCGCAGGCCGAGCGCCTCCGTCCAGAACGCCTCCGCCCGAGCGAGGTCGTCGACACCGAGCACCGGGATTCCCAACCGCAACATGCCCCGAGCCTAGACACGGAAAAGGCCCCGGGCATGGCACGCCCGGGGCCGATCCACGAGAACTCAGGCTTCGGTGTCGTCGCCCTCGGACTTGGGCTTCACGTCGGCGTTCTTCGGCGCCCGGCCGTTGCGGGCCCGGCGCGGCTGGCGCTGCGCGGGCGGCGGCGGGGCGATCTGCGGCACCGACGGGCCGCCACCCAGCATCAGCTCCGCGAACGTCGCCATCGCCTCGTCGAGCTGGCCGCCGATGCGCCGCTCCGACTCCTCGTTGCTGCGGCGCACCAGGGAACCCACCGACTCGGTGTCCGGGCGGCTGGACAGCGTGCCCTCGACCCGCGAGAAGCCGCTCTTGACCGCGCCGCCGAGGTCGCCGAACTGCGCGGCCACACCCTCGTCGACCTTGTCGATCCGGCCGGCCAGGTCGTCCAGGCGCCCGGTGATCTGCTCCAGCCGGGCGGACAGCGCTTCCAGCCGCTCCGTCGGGTCCAGCATCTCGCCGGTCTCGTCGATCGCGCCGCGCAGGGCCTGCGTGGCCGCCTCGACGCGCTCGCGGTGCTGGTTGTCCGCCTCGTCCACGCGGCCGCGCAGGTCGGACAGGCCGTTCTCGACGCGCTCACGCAGCTCGCCGACGCCGTTGTCCACCCGCTCGCGCAGCTCGCTCATGCCCGAGTCGACCCGGTCGCGCAGGATGGACTCGGCCATCTCGATGCGCTCCTTCACCGGCCCGTGCACGGCCTGCGGCAGCGCGTCGAGCTTCGCGTCCTGCTTGTCCAGGTGCCCGTTCAGGTCGTCGAGGCGGCGGTGGATGTTCTCCAGCTTGTCCTCGAGCCCGTCCATCCGGCCCGCGACACCCTCGAAGCGGGCGGCCACACCGTCGAGACGGCCGTCGAGCTGGGCGAACGGCTTCGCCAGCTTGTCGACGATGCTCTCCACCGCGCGCGCCAGGTCCGCCAGCGCGTTGTCCTGCGCCTCCAGGCGCGACATGGCCTCGTCCAGGCGCTCGGCGAGCACGCCGACCTCGGTGCGGTCGGGCAGCTCCGACAGCCGCTTGCGCACGGCGCCCAGCGAGTCGACCGGAGCGAGCCGCGCGTAGATGTCGTCGAGCGCGTCGAAGATCTGCTGCTGCTCGCTCTCGCGGACTTCGGCCGCGCGCACCAGCATGTTGCGCATCCGGTCGAAGGACGGAGCTCCAATGTGGTTATCAGTGGTCACTTCGGTGTCCTTCGTCGGCGGGGAAAGAGGGACGTGGGCGAAGCTTAACCATTGCGGAATTGCTCTGGGTATCGCCCCCGTAAAGGCGGGAACGTCGTGGTCACCCCGACCGGCCGAATGCGAGCCGCCGGGCGGCGGTCTGAAGCTTGAGTGGAGGCTGAGAGTCGCGACCGCGCGCGTCCATGTAGGTGACCGCCGCGGGGGTACCGTCGGAGCATGTCCGACAACGCCACCAGAGCGCCCCTGACCATGGAAAACATCCGGCGGGCGCCCAAGGTACTGCTCCATGATCACCTCGACGGAGGACTCCGTCCTGCGACCGTGATCGAACTGGCCGACGCCCTCGGGTACCGCGATCTGCCCACGACGGACGTGGCCGAGCTGAGCCGCTGGTTCCGCGACGCCGCCGACTCCGGCTCCCTGGAGTCCTACCTGGAGACCTTCGCCCACACCTGCGGCGTGATGCAGACCGAGGAAGCGCTGGTCAGGGTGGCCGCGGAGTGCGTGGAGGACCTCGCCGACGACGGCGTCGTCTACGCCGAGGTGCGCTACGCGCCGGAGTTGTTCGTCGAGCGCGGCCTGTCGCTGGACGCGGTCGTCGAGGCCGTCCAGGCGGGGTTTGCGGAGGGTGAGCGTCGAGCCGCTCAGCAGGGAAAAGTCATCCGAATGGGTACTTTGCTGTGTGCGATGCGTCAGCACGCCCGGGCGGCTGAGATCGCCGAGATCGCGGTGCGTTACCGGGACTCCGGAGTGGCCGGGTTCGACATCGCGGGACCCGAGGCCGGATTCCCGCCCACCCGCAACCTCGACGCATTCGAATATCTGCGCACCAATAACGCGCATTTCACCATTCACGCCGGTGAGGCGTTCGGACTCGCTTCCATTTGGGAGGCGATTCAGCATTGTGGCGCCGAACGACTCGGGCACGGTGTGCGGATCGTGGACGACATCAAACGCGATCCGGACGGCACGGTCCACCTCGGCCGGCTGGCGAGCTACGTCCGCGACCGCCGCATCCCGCTGGAGATCTGCCCGTCCTCCAACGTGCAGACCGGCGCCGCCGCGTCGATCGCCGACCATCCGATCGGGTTACTCGCGGACTTGCGCTTCCGGGTGACCGTCAACACCGACAACCGGCTCATGAGCGGCTGCTCGATGTCGAGCGAGTTCGCCGCACTCGCCGACGCGTTCGGCTACGGGTGGTCCGACTTCCAGTGGTTCACGATCAACGCGATGAAGTCGGCGTTCCTCGATTTCGATCAACGGCTCGACCTGATCAACAACGTGATCAAACCGGGCTACGCCGAGTTGGTCTGAAAGCTCTTGTGATCGTTAGCGTCGGCAAGTAAAGTCCAAGATGTAAGAACAAGTTCTCACATCTTGGGATGGTCGCGATGAGCCGGGCAGCGGGGCTGGACACGAGGAGTAGGCGCCGGTGGGGCATCCTCGCGCTCGGCCTCGCGGCCCAGACCGCGAGCTGCTCGTTCCTCTACGGCATCCCGTTCCTGGTGCCGGAGATGCGCGCGGCCGGGCTGACGCTCGCGGAGGCGGGCACGATCGTCGCCGCGCCCAGCATCGGCCTGCTGTTCACGCTGATCGCCTGGGGCGCGGCGGCCGACCGCTACGGCGAGCGCCTGGTCATGGCGATCGGTCTCGGCACGTCGTCGGCGCTGCTGCTGGTCACCTCGCTGGTGACGCCGTCGACCGGGGTGCTGTTCGCGTTGTTCCTGCTCGCCGGGGCGCTGACCGCGTCGGTCAACGCGGCCAGCGGGCGCGCGGTGATGGGCTGGTTCGGCCCGGACGAGCGGGGCACCGCGATGGGGGTGCGGCAGACCGCGCAGCCGCTCGGCGTCGGCGTGGCCGCGTTGGCCCTGCCGCCGCTGGCGCGGCACTGGGGCTTCCAGTCCGCGGTGCTGTTCCCGGCGGTGTTCGGGCTGGTGGTCGCCGCGCTGGTGGCGTGGCTGGTGATCGACCCGCCGCGGCCGGAGAAGAAGCCGGACGCGCCGAAGCCGGCGTCGCCGTACCGGACGCCGACGCTGTGGCGGCTGCACGGGGCGAGCGCGCTGCTGGTGGTGCCGCAGTTCGCGGTGTCCGCGTTCGCGCCGGTGTACCTGGTGTCGGCGCACGGCTGGAGCGCGCTGGCGGCGGGGTGGTTCCTGGCGGCGGTGCAGGTACTGGGCGCGGTCGGCCGTCTGGTGTCGGGGTACTGGTCGGACCGGGTGGGCAGCCGCTTGCGCCCGATGCGGCAGCTGGCGGTGGCGAGCGCGGCCGTCATGCTGCTGGTCGCCGTCGGCGACGTGAGCTGGATGTGGGTGGTGTTGTTCGCGCTGGTCCTGGCCGCGGTGATCACGGTGGCGGACAACGGGCTCGGGTTCACCGCGTCGGCGGAGCTGGCCGGGATCGACTGGGCGGGGCGCGCGATGGGAACCCAGAACACGGCGCAGAACATCGCGGCGTCCCTCACGCCACCCCTGCTGGGCCTGGTGATCGGCGACTCCCGCTACGCGCTGGCGTTCTGCGTCGCCGCGGTGTTCCCGGTGCTGGCGATCGGCCTCACGCCGGTCCGAGCCGAGACTCGGTCGTCGTGATCGCCTGGCGGAGCGCGGCCCGCGCGGCGGTCAGTTCCGCGGCGCGGGCGTCCAGCTCGGTGAGCCGGGCGCGCAGGGTGTCGAGGACGCCGGGGCAGGCGTCCAGCGTGCCGTCCGGGTGGGCGCAGTCGATGATGCGGCGGATCTCCCGGGTGGGCAGGCCGACGGTGAGCAGTTCGCGGATCTGCCGGACGCGCTCGACCGCGCCGGGGTCGTACTCGCGGTACCCGTTGTCGCGGCGCTGAGCGGTCAGCAACCCCACGCGCTCGTAGTACCGCAGGAGCCGCTCGGTCGTCCCGGTGCGCCTGGCGAGCTCACCGATCAGCATCACTTGACCTTCCCACCATGTCAGGGATCAACACTGCCGGGAGTACCACGATTCCCGGAGGAAGACCTTGATCATCGACGCCCACAGCCACGTCCACAATCCGGTCGAGAAGCACCTCGCCCTGCTCGACGAAGCCGGTGTCGACAAAGCGATCTTGTTCGCGACCCGTCCGCACCCCGAACGCGCGACGACGCTGGACGAGCTGAAGGGGGAGATGGCCGTCCTGTCGCAGAGCCTGGCCGGCAGCGGCGAAGGCCTGGCCGCGGCCCTGTGCGAACTCGACGACGCGGTCGCCGCGCACCCGGACCGGTTCGTCGGTTTCGGCTCGGTGGACCTGACGCGGCCCGGGGCGGAGGTGGCGGCCGCGGTCGAGGAGGCAGGCCGGAAGTGGCGCGGCATCGGCGAGCTGACCCCGCCGCCCGGCGGCGCCCATCTGCTCGAACCGGTGCTGCGCGCGGCCGGCGACCTGCCGGTGGTGGTCCACGGCGCAGCCCCGACCACCGCCGCCGACCTGGCGACCATCGGCGCGCTCGCTCGGAAGTACCCGCGGACGCCGCTGGTGATCAGCCAGCTCGGCGGCCGGCATTGGACCGACGCGATCGAGCTCGTCCGCGAGACGCCGAACCTCTGGCTCGAGCTGTCGACGGCGAGCCTGGTGTTCTCCGTGCGGCTGGCGATCGCGGAGGTGCCGGACCGGACGCTGTTCGGCTCGGACGCGCCCTACGGCGACCCGGCGCTGGCCCGCGCGCTGGTCGAGCGCGTCACGCCGTCGAAAACAGTGCGCGCCGCGGTCCTCGGTGGGAACGCGGCGCGCCTGCTCGGTCCGTGACGGGTCAGTGCACCCGCAGCCGGTTCTCGAAGGCCTCCACCAGCTTGCGCCACTCGCTCTGCTCGGTGTCGAACGGCGCGCTCGGCGCGAGCCGGCCCGGGTCCGGCTTCAGCACGAACGACACCAGCCACCCCAGGCTCTCCGAAGTGGACAGTGCGGCGGCCACCGTGTCGTCGCCCGCCCAGTCCGCGGCGTCGGTGAGCAGCTCGACCGCCAGGTCCAGCTGCGTCGGGTCGATCGCGTCCGGGCCTTCGGCCAGGTCCTCGTCCAGGCCGGCCAGCACGTAGGTGTTCTCGGTGTCGACCTCGACCTCCAGCTCACCCGCGGTGGCCTTGGCGAGCACCTCGTCCCAAGTGGACACCTCGGCCAGGTCGGAGTCGGCGAACGCGGCGGAGTCGGCCAGCGCCCGCGCGAGCGCCTTCTCCGACTTGAACACGTCGATCCGGCCGTCGCTGCCCAGGAAGATCGGCTCGTCGTCCAGGTAGCACCGCAGCGAGTAGTACTCGTCGCCGGCGGTGATGATCTTGATCGGGTCGATGCCGACCTCGCCCCAGAAACCGACCGGGACGTCCTCTTCTTCCTCGTCGTCGGCGTCGGTGCTCTCGACCGTGTCGAGGTCCTCGTCGGCCTGCTCGGACTCGACCTCGGCCTCGGCCGACTCCTCCAGGAAGGTGGCCAGCTCCTCGGCGGTCTGCTCGAGCACACCGGCGTCCACGTCCGGCACCTTGACCAGGCCGTCGATCGCGTCGAGCACGGTGTCCCACTTCTCGGACACGGCCTCGGACAGGTCGTTCCACAGGCGCTCGCCCTCGCGGCCGGTGAACGGCAGCCTGCCCTGCTCCAGCAGCGAGAAGCCCTCGGTGGCGTCCAGCACCTCGTGGACCTCGTCGAGCTCGCACACGTCGGCCAGCGAGCGCACGATGCCGACGATCTCGGCCAGCTCGCTGATCGTCCACGAGTCCGGGTCCTCGGCGACCAGCTCGGGCACGCCGACCAGGTCGTAGGAGTGGTCGTCGTCGGGGATCAGCTCCGGCACGTTCAGCGCCGGGACCGCGTTCCACGCCGGGTGGTCGATCAGGTCGTGCTGCTCGGCGGTGCGGACGAACGCGGCCAGGTGCGCGGCGTCGGGGAAGGCGTACAGATCCTCCTCGTCACCGAGGAAGGCCTCCCACTCCTCGCCGTCCTCCCGCCAGCGCGGGGCCCAGAGGGTCACCAGGTCCCCCTGCGGCAGCCCGAGTTCGATCGGGACGATGTCCTGTGCCATGAAAGCCCTCCGGATTACACCTGTGTGTGGGAAGCCTACGGCTTGACGGGACCGGCCGCGATGGGCCCCATCTGCTCTCCGGCCGCGGGTGGCACGATGGTACCCACGATGAGCCTCTCAGACCTCCTACCAGCGGATCCCGATCCCGACACGCTGTTCGAGACGTTTTCGGCCTGGACGGCCGAACGCGGACTCGAGCTGTACCCGGCGCAGGAAGAGGCGCTGATCGAGGTCGTCTCCGGCGCCAACCTGATCCTGTCCACCCCGACCGGCTCGGGAAAGAGCCTGGTCGCGGTGGGTGCGCACTTCACCGCGATGGCCCACGGCCTGCGCAGCTACTACACCGCGCCCATCAAGGCGCTGGTCTCGGAGAAGTTCTTCCAGCTCATCGAGATCTTCGGCGCCGACAACGTCGGGATGATGACCGGCGACTCCGCCGTGAACCCGGATGCCCCGATCATCTGCTGCACGGCGGAAATCCTCGCGAACATCGCGTTGCGGTTCGGTGCCGACGCCCCGGTCGGCCAGGTCGTGGCCGACGAGTTCCACTTCTACAGCGAGCCGGACCGCGGCTGGGCGTGGCAGGTGCCGCTGCTGGAGCTGCCGAACGCGCAGTTCGTGCTGATGTCGGCCACTCTCGGTGACGTCACCTTCTTCGAGAAGGACCTGACCCGCCGCACCGGGCGCACCACCGCGGTGGTCACGTCGGCGCAGCGGCCGGTGCCGCTGACCTACCGGTACGCGCTCACCCCGCTGCACGAGACGATGACCGAACTGCTCACCGGCGGGCAGGCCCCGGTCTACGTCGTGCACTTCTCGCAGGCCGCCGCGATCGAGCGGGCGCAGGCCCTGATGAGCATCAACGTCACCACCCGCGCCGAGAAGGACGCGCTCGCCGAGGCCATCGGGGACTTCCGGTTCTCCGCCGGGTTCGGCAAGACGCTGTCGCGGCTGGTGCGGCACGGCATCGGCGTGCACCACGCCGGCATGCTGCCCAAGTACCGGCGGCTGGTCGAGCAGCTCGCGCAGGCCGGGCTGCTGAAGGTGATCTGCGGGACGGACACGCTCGGCGTCGGCATCAACGTGCCGATCCGCACGGTGGTGTTCTCGGCGCTGACCAAGTACGACGGGGTGCGCCAGCGGCACCTCAAGGCACGCGAGTTCCACCAGATCGCCGGGCGCGCGGGCCGGGCCGGGTACGACACCGACGGGTACGTGGTCGTGCAGGCGCCGGACCACGTGATCGAGAACGCGAAGGCGCTGCAGAAGGCGGGAGACGACCCGAAGAAGAAGCGCAAGATCGTCCGCAAGAGCGCGCCCGAGGGGTTCGTCAACTGGACGGAGAGCACGTTCGAGCGGCTGATCTCGTCGCCGCCCGAGCCGCTGACGTCGAGTTTCCAGGTGAGCCACGCGATGCTGCTGAACGTGATCTCGCGGCCGGGCAACGCGTTCGAGCACATGCGGCACCTGCTGGAGGACAACCACGAGGACCGGCCGTCGCAGCGCAAGCACATCCGCCGGGCGATCGCGATCTACCGCGCGCTGGTGGCCGCGGGCGTCGTCGAGCGGTTGTCCGAACCGGATTCGACGGGCCGGATCGTGCGGCTGACGATGGACCTGCAGCTCGACTTCGCCCTGAACCAGCCGCTGTCGCCGTTCGCGCTGGCCGCGATCGAGCTGCTGGACACCGAGTCGCCGACGTACGCGCTGGACGTGGTGTCGGTGATCGAGTCCACAGTGGAGAACCCGCGGCCGGTGCTGTCGCAGCAGCAGTTCAAGGCGCGCGGCGAGGCGGTCGCGGCGTTGAAGGCGGAGGGCGTCGAGTACGAGGAGCGGATGGCGCTGCTCGACGAGGTGACGTACCCGAAGCCGCTGGAGGAGCTGCTGGAGGCGGCGTACGAGACGTACCGGCGCGGGCACCCGTGGGTCGCCGACTACGAGCTGAAGCCGAAGTCGGTCGTGCGGGACATGTACGAGCGGGCGATGAACTTCGTCGAGTACATCAACTTCTATTCGCTCGCGCGGTCGGAGGGCCTGGTGCTGCGGTACCTGGCGGACACCTACGACGCGCTGCGGCGCACGGTGCCGGACGAGGCGAAGACCGAGCCGCTGGAGGACCTGATCGCGTGGCTCGGCGAGATGGTGCGCCAGGTCGACTCGAGCCTGCTGGACGAGTGGGAGGCGCTGCGGCACCCGGGGGAGGAGCCGGTGCCCGCGGAGCGCCTGCCGGAGAAGCCGCCGCCGGTCACGGGCAACGAGCGGGCGTTCCGGGTGCTGGTGCGCAACCAGATGTTCCGGCGCGTCGAGTTGGCCGCCCGGCGGTCGTACGCGGAGCTGGGGGAGCTGGACGCGGCGTCCGGCTGGAACGACATCGAGTGGGAAGCCGCGCTCGAGGCCTACTACGAGCAGCACGACCGGATCGAAACCGGGGCGGACGCGCGCGGCCCGGCGATGCTGATCATCGAGAAGGAGCCCGAGGTCTGGCGGGTGAGGCAGATCTTCGACGACCCCGCGGGCGACCACGACTGGGGCATCAGCGCCGAGGTGGACCTGGCAGCCTCCGACGAGGCCGGCGCAGCGGTGGTCCGCGTGACGGCGGTGGACCAACTCGGAGGCTGAGGCCCCTCGCGGCTGACGTGGACCGGCGCGGCTGGCGGTGCTGTCCCGCGCGCGGTTGGGGGTGGTGTCCGGCGTGCGGCTGGGGTGTCCAGCGCGTGGATGGTGGTGCTGTCCGGCGTGCGGCGGAGGTGTTGCCGCCGCGCGGCCGGGATGTGCGGCGCGTGGCTGGCGGTCTTGCCCAGCTTGCTGCGGAGCTACCCGGACTTCCATCCGGGGCGCTACCGCCGGTAGGTCCGGTGGCTCCTGGCCGCGGTAGGCCGCGGCCAGGAGCCATTCCTCAACGCCGGTGCCGGGGGCCGGTGTCGGGCGGGCCGGGCTCGGGGGCGGCGGTTTCCGGGTAGCGCGGCAGGCCGGCGAAAGTGCCCTGCTGCTGCGGGACCGCGGGCTGTTGCGGCGGCGGGTCCTGGTCGGTCTGCGGGAACGGCTCCGGGTTGCGGCGGTACAGCGCCGGCGTCGGGGCCGTGGGCGCGACGTCCATCGGCGAGGCGACCTGCGCCTCCGCGGCGGCGTACGCGGGCTGCCGCCCGGGCGCGTAGGGCTGCGCCGGGGACGGGATCTCGGGGGCGGGCTGCGCCCCGGACGGCGTGTCCGTGCTCGCCCACGCCTGTGCCGCCGAGGGCATCTCCCCGGAGGCGGGTGATTGGCCTGCGGGCTGGACGTCCGCGGAGCCGTAGGCCGGCCGGGTCCCATCCGCGGCCGCGTAGCCGGACGGCACCGGCCTGCTCTCGCCGGAGGCCATCTCGCCCGAGGCGTAGCTGGGCTGCGCCTCGGCGGGCATCTCCCCAGAGGTGACGGCCGCCGGCCTGCTGTCACCGGAGGCGTAGCCGGGCTGTGCTCCGGAGGGCATCTCGCCGGAGGCGAACGCCGCTGACCTGCTGTCGCCGGAGGCGTAGCCGGATTGCGCCGCGGCGGGCATCTCGCCGGAGGCGAACGCCGTCGACCTGCTGTCGCCAGAGGCGTAACCGGATTGCGCTCCGGAGGGCATCTCGCCGGAGGCGAACGCCGTCGACCTGCCATCGGCGGAGTGCGCCGCGGCGGGCATCTCCCCGGAGGCGAACGCCGCCGACCTGCCATCGCCGGTCTGCGCCGCGGCGGGCATCTCCCCGGAGGCGTAGCTGGACTGAGCCGCGGCGGGCATGTCACCGGAGGCGAACATCGCCGACCTGCCATCGCCGTACTGAGCCCCGCCGGGCATCTCGGCGGAACCGTAAGCCGCTCCCGCCGAGCTGTGCGCCGGCTGGCTCTCCGCGGAATACGGCGAGGACATGTACGACGGCATCGGCACGTCGGCCGGCGTCTTGCTCACCGGCCGGCGCGGGTCGGGCATCGGCGCGGCTGCCTCCGGCCGCTGACCCGCCGCGTCCATCGCGACCGCCGGTGGGCGCTCGACCTGCGGGTTCTGCCCGGGCAGGATGTCCATCGGCGACCCACCGCGCGGCGCGGGCGCCTGGTGACGTCCCTGGGCCACCTCGTCCTCGCCGGAGTAGCCGGCCAGCGGGTTCTTGGCGTTGCGCTTCGGCCCGCGGCGGGCCAGCCCCACGAGGCCGAACAGTCCCAGCAACCCCAGCAGCCCCCACAGCCCCTGCGGCATGTTCCTGAGCTGCTCCTGCGCGAGCACGGTTTCGGCCGGCGCGGCGTTCGCCACCGCCGGGCCGAACGGCAGGAGGACGCACACCGCGGCGGCGACCGTCCCGAGGCGGGCCCTGTCAGGCATTACGGCTCACTCCCCTGGTTGTCGTGACGCCACGATGTACCCGCCCCACCCGGGTCCAGACCAGACACCGACCTAGTGGGTGACCTGCACCACCTGCGCGAGTGACTTCTCTTGCGACGCCGGAATCGTCGGACTCCGCGTGTAATCTGCGGCCATGGGGCTTCGCGCACGTGTGGTTTCCTGGGTGGGCCGCCGTTACCTCGCCAGAGCGCAGAAAAAGGGCTTCGACCTCTCGGTCCTGCCTGATTCCGCGCTCATGCCGTTGCGCCGTGACGGCCTGGACCCCGTGCCCGAACTGGGCGCCACCAGGGCGGAGGCGCCGGTCAGCAAGTTGCCGCTGCCCTTCGGCATCACCGCGTGGCTGGTCACCGGGTACGGCGAGGCGAAGGAAGTGCTCGCCGCCACGGACAAGTTCAGCAACGACTACACCAACCTCGTCGGCAAGGCGGGGCTTTCCGCCGAGCAGAACCCCGGCGGGCTCGGGTTCGCGGACCCGCCGGACCACACGCGCCTGCGCAAGATGCTGACGCCGGAGTTCACGATGCGGCGGCTGAACCGCCTCACGCCGCGCATCGACGAGATCATCGCCGAGCAGCTGGACGCGATGGAGAAGGACGGCGGCACCGTCGACCTGATGCAGTCGTTCGCGCTGCCGATCCCGTCGCTGACGATCTGCGAACTGCTCGGCGTCTCCTATGAGGACCGTGACGACTTCCAGCGGCTGAGCACGGTCCGGTTCGACCTGTTCGCCGGTGCGGGCGCCTCGTTCGGGGCGATCTCGGAGTCACTGTCCTATTTGCTCGAAATCGTGAAGAAGCAGCGCGTCGAGCCCGGTGACGGTCTGCTCGGCATGCTGGTCAAGGAGCACGGCGACAACATCTCCGACCAGGAGCTGGCCGGTCTCGCCGACGGTGTGCTGACCGGCGGCCTGGAGACGACGGCGAGCATGCTGGCGCTGGGCGCGATCGTGCTGCTGCGCGACCGGCGGGCGTTCGAACTGGTGCGCGACTCCGACGACGCCGCGCGTGATTTCGTCGAGGAGCTGTTGCGGTACCTGACGGTGGTGCAGGTGGCGTTCCCGCGGTTCGCGCGCGAGGACGTCACGGTCGGCGGGCAGGAGATCGCCAAGGGCGACATCGTGTTCGTGTCGCTGAGCGGGGCCAACCGGGACGCCGCCCTCGGCGACGGCATGGAGTCCTTCGACCCCGCCCGCCCGGCGACGCAGCACCTGGCCTTCGGCTGGGGCGCGCACCGGTGCATCGGGGCGGAGCTGGCGCGCATGGAGCTGCGTGCCGCGTACCCGGCGCTGGTGCGGCGCTTCCCGGACCTGCGGCTGGACGTCGAGCTGGAGCAGTTGAGCTACCGGCGGACGTCGATCGTCTACGGCGTGGACACGCTGCCGGTGCGGGTGAAGTAGCGGTCCTGCGAGGCAGATTCGCCGCCGCGAGTGGCGAACATGCCGGGGGAGCGCCAACTCGCTGCCCGGAGGGGCGAACACGGCCGGGATGGCCGACACGTGCGGCCCCCGCCGGCGGCTTGATCAGTGCCGGGAGCGAAGCCGGCCGTGACAACTGGGCGCCGTAGTCGGTGAAATCTCCGCGCGGAAGGGCAACACGCTGTCGGGAATGCCCACCACGGCGCAGGGCCGGCGCGGCGCCGGGAGTGCCAAGACGCCGCCGGGAGCGGTCCAGACCGGGCATGGAACGGCAACGCGGTGCCGCGAGTAGCCGCCATGGTGCCGGCCAACACAGTGCCCGGGCGTGGCGGACCCGGCACCCCAGAGTGGGTGAAGTAGCCGGTCAGCCCTGGCGGAGGCGTAGCGCGCCTTCCGCGGCAGGCGTGTCCGTGATCAGCGTCGACACCAACCCCGACCGCAGCACGGCGTCGATGGCCTCCGCTTTCGGCGCCGTGTAGCCGAGGGCGATCACCTCGGGCACCTTCAGCAGCTCCGCCGTGTCGATCGCCAGCACGTGGTGCGCCAGCCCCGTCGACAGCGGCTTCCCCTCGCCGTCGAACAGCCGCGCCGCGACCTCCGCGCGAGCGCCCCGCGCGGTGATCGCCTCGCGTTCGGCCGGGGACACCGCGTCGTACACCGTCGACTCGCCGGGCAGCCACGCGCCGATGCTCACCACGGCCTTCGTCAGGCGCGGGAACTGCGCGAACGTCTCCGCGATCCCCGGCTGCCGCCGCAGGATCTCCGTCGTCCGGCGGTCCGGCAGCACCAGCGGCCCGTAGATCGGGTACGCGTCCCCGCCTGACACCTCCGCCACGTGCCGCACCGTCTCCACCGACCGGTCCCGCATGTCCATCCCGGCCTGCACCCCGCACAACTGCACGATCGGGCACTTCGGCAGCCGCCGCACCGCCGCCGCCATCGCGTTCACCGACCGCGCCCACGACAACCCGACCACGTCGTCCTCGGTGACCGTCTCCGACAGCAGCTGCGCCGCGAACGCCCCGATCTGCCGCCGCACCTGCGGACGCGGCCCCGTGCTCGCCGCTCGATTGAGCACGAACGCCTGCCGCAGCCCATACGCGGACCGCAGCTCGTCGGACAGCCGCACGTCGACCGGCGCCGGGGGAGCGAACTCCACTCGCACCAGGCCCTGCGACAACGCCGCGTCGATCAGCCGCGCCACCTTGAACCTGCTGATCCCGAAGTCGGCGGCGATTTCGATCTTGGAATGCCCCAGCACGTAGAACCGGTGCGCCACCAGCGTCGCGGTGAGCCCGTCCAGCATGCCAGTCTCGCTCATCTGAGCACTATAGCGCCAGCTCCGTTGACGAGAAACCACCAAAACCCCTCTAATGCATGACCAGACATGTGACCACAAAGTCGTGAGGCGCTCAGATGAGCGCAGGAAGAGGTGAGACGGCATGCGGGCCGCCATCGTCGATCAGCCGGGTTCCATCAGGGTCGGCGAGGTTCCCGATCCCACGCCGGGGGAGCGCGACGTCGTGATCAAGGTCGGCGCGTGCGGCATCTGCGGCACGGACCTGCACATCGCCGACGGCCACTTCCCCCCGACGCCCTACCCGATCGTCCCCGGCCACGAGTTCGCCGGCGAGATCGTCGAGATCGGCGAGAACGTCCCCGGCGGCTGGCAGGTCGGCGACCGCGTGGCCGTCGACCCGTCCCTGTTCTGCGGCTACTGCGACCCGTGCCGCGCCGGCCACGGCAACCTCTGCGAGAACTGGGGCGCCACCGGCGACACCGTCAACGGCGCCTTCGCCGAGTACGTCGCAGTCCCGGCGAGCACCTGCTACCGCCTGCCCGACCACCTGTCCTGGCAGGAGGGCGCCCTCGTCGAGCCGGTGTCCTGCGCGGTGCACGGCGTCCGGCGCATCGGGGTCGAGGCGGGCGAGCACTTCCTGGTCGTCGGCGCCGGGACGAT
Organism: Amycolatopsis sp. ATCC 39116; assembly: GCF_000231075.2. Lineage (NCBI taxonomy): Bacteria > Bacillati > Actinomycetota > Actinomycetes > Pseudonocardiales > Pseudonocardiaceae > Amycolatopsis > Amycolatopsis sp. ATCC 39116. The sequence continues at coordinate 45,376 of NZ_AFWY03000047.1, forward strand.
GGGCCTGGTCATGCAGATGCTCCTGCAGCGGGCCGGCGCGCGCGTCACGGTCGTCGACCGCAACGCGTCCCGCCTGCCGCGGGCGAAGGACCTCGGTGCGCACGCCGTCGCCACCGATGTGTCCGAACTGGACGGTGAGCGGTTCGACGCGGCGGCGGACTGCACCGGTGCGGCCCCGGCGATCGAGGCCGCGTTCGACGCGCTGCGCCGCGGCGGGCGTCTGCTCGTCTTCGGCGTCGCCCCGGCGGAGGCACGTGTCGCGCTTTCGCCGTTCCGGATCTACAACGACGAGATCACGGTGGTGGGATCGATGGCTGTTCTGCACTCCTACGGCGCCGCGCTGGACCTGGTGGCCTCCGGCGCGATCGACACGAAAGCCCTGCTGACCGACGCGTTGCCGCTGGAGCGGTTCCCGGACGCGCTGGACCTGATGCGCAGTGGTGCGGGTCTGAAGGTGCAGGTGCTGCCGGGGGCCACGGATGCGTAAGCGGCTGGCACTCCTCGCGGTCACCGCGCTGCTGACCCTGACCGGCTGCGCGGGCGCCGGCGCGCTCGGCGCGGGCGGCAACACCCTGGTCATCGCGATCGTGGCGAACCCGCAGATGAACGACGCCATTTCGCTGTCGCACGAGTTCGAGGCGGCGAACCCGGGCGTCAAGCTCAAGTTCGTGTCGCTGCCGGAGAACCAGGCGCGCGCGAAGATCACCGCCTCGACCGCGACCCAGGGCGGCGAGTTCGACGCGGTGATGATCAGCAACTACGAGACCCCGCAGTGGGCGGCCAACGGCTGGCTGGAGAACCTGCAGCCCTACATCGACGCCAGCCCCGGCTACGACCCGGCCGACTTCATCCCGAGCATCCGCGACTCGCTGTCCTACCAGGGCTCGATGTACGCGGTGCCGTTCTACGGCGAGTCGTCGTTCCTGGCCTACCGCAAGGACCTGTTCGAGCAGGCCGGGCTGACCATGCCGGAGCACCCGACGTGGCAGCAGATCGCCGACTTCGCCGCGAAGCTGGACAACCCGCAAGCCGGTGTCGCCGGCATCTGCCTGCGCGGCAAGCCCGGCTGGGGCGAAAGCCTCGCGCCGTTCACCACCGTCGCCAACACCTTCGGCGCGCAGTGGTTCGACCAGGACTGGAACGCGAAGCTGGACACGCCGGAGTTCCGCGAGGCCGCGAACTTCTACGTGAACCTGGTCCGCGAGCACGGCGAGGTCGGCGCCTCCAGCGCCGGGTTCTCCGAGTGCGGCACGCGCTACGGCCAGGGCCAGGCCGCGATGTGGTACGACGCGACCGTGATGGCCGGGACGAACGAGGACCCGGAGTCGAGCAAGGTCGTCGGCAAGTCCGGCTACGTCGCCGCGCCGGTGGTGAAGACCGAGGCGAGCGGCTGGCTCTACACGTGGGCGCTGGCGATCCCGAAGGTCGGCAAGAACAAGCAGGACGCCTGGAAGTTCCTGCAGTGGATGACGAACAAGGAGTTCGTGCAGACCGTCGGCAAGACCTACGGCTGGAACCGGGTCCCGCCGGGCTGCCGGTTCTCCACCTACCGGATCCCCGAGTACGCCGAGGCCGCGAAGGCCTACGCCCAGCCCACGCTGGACGGCATCGACGCGGCCGATCAGCGCAAGGTGATGACGAAGCCGGTGCCCTACCCTGGCATCCAGTTCGTGGGCATCCCCGAGTTCCAGGACCTGGGCACCCGGGTCAGCCAGGAGCTCTCGGCCGCGATCGCCGGTCAGATCACCGTCGACGAGGCCATCGAGCAGTCGCAGGAGTACGCGCAGACCGTCGGCGATTCCTACCGGGAGACGAAATGACCGCCGTTGCGCCCACAGTCGCAAGTGGACAGAGAGTCGAAGCGAAACCGGAGAAGCGCAAGGGCACCGGAGCCTGGGCCCGCCGGGCGCCCCTGCTGCCCGCGCTGTTGTTCACCATCGTGGTGACCCAGATCCCGTTCATCCTGACGGTGGTCTACTCGTTCCAGTCGTGGAACCTCGTGCGGCCCGGCTCGCAGCACTTCGTGGGGTTCCAGAACTACGCCGACGTGTTCGCCGACTCGCAGTTCCGCGGCGCGATGCTCAACACGGTCGTCCTGACCGTGGTGTGCGTGTTCGTCGCGCTGCTGCTCGGGCTCGGCCTGGCGCTGTTGCTGGACCGCAAGTTCCTCGGCCGCGGCGTGGTGCGGACGCTGCTGATCACGCCGTTCCTCATCCTGCCCGCGGCGGGCGCGCTGCTGTGGAAGACGACGATGTTCGACCCGACCTACGGGCTGCTCAACTTCGTCTTCGGCGGCGAAACCGACTGGCTGTCGGAGTTCCCGCTCGCCTCGGTCATGGCGCAGGTCGTGTGGCAGTGGACGCCGTTCATGATGCTGCTGGTCCTGGCCGGCCTGCAGAGCCAGCCGAAGGACGTGCTGGAGGCCGCGCAGGTCGACGGCGCGGGCCGGTGGCGGACGTTCGCGTCGATCACGCTGCCGCACCTGTCCCGGTACCTGCAGCTGTCGGTGCTGCTGGGCGCGATCTACATCGTGAACAGCTTCGACGCGATCTTCCTGATGACCCAGGGCGGTCCGGGCACCGCGAGCACGAACCTGCCGTACTACATCTACCAGCGCGCGTTCCAGGGCTTCGACATCGGCCAGTCCTCGGCGATGGGCGTCGTCGTGGTGGTACTGACGCTGATCGTCGCGACCTTCGCGCTGCGCCTGATGTTCCGCGCGTTCGACGTGAGCAAGGGGGTCGTGAAGTGAGCACCCTGCGCAGGCGGCTCGGTCCCGCCTCACTGACCACCGCCACCTGGGTGGTCGCGATCCTCTTCGTGTTCCCGCTGATCTGGATGGTGCTGACCGCCTTCAAGCAGGAGGCCGACGCCTACACCGATCCGCCGCGGATCGCGTTCACCCCGACACTGGACCAGTTCGCCAGCATCTTCGAGCGCGGGTTCCTGCCCTACCTCGGCAACTCGGCGTTCGTGACGATCCTGTCCACGCTGATCGTGCTGCTCCTGGGCGTCCCGGCGGCGTACGCGCTGTCGCTCGCCCCGGTGCCCAAGACCAGCAACGTGCTCGGGTTCTTCCTGTCCACGAAGATGCTGCCGGTCGTGGCCGCGATCATCCCGCTGTACGTGATCTCGCAGCGCACGCAGCTGCTGGACAACGTGTGGGCGCTGGTCATCCTCTACACGGCGATGAACCTGCCGCTGGCGATCTGGATGATGCGCTCGTTCTTCCTCGAGGTGCCCACCGAGATGATCGAGGCCGGGCGCGTCGACGGGGCGAACCTCCCGACACTGCTGTACCGGGTGATCCTGCCCGTGGTCGCGCCCGGCATCGCGGCGACCGCGTTGATCTGCGTCATCTTCTCGTGGACCGAGTTCTTCTACGCGGTCAACCTGACGGCGGCGCGGGCCGGCACGGTGCCGGTGTTCCTCGTCGGCTTCATCACCAGCGAGGGCCTGTACTGGGCGCAGCTGTCCGCGGCCGCGCTGCTGGCCTCGCTGCCGGTGATGATCGTCGGGTGGATCGCGCAGAACCACCTGGTCCGCGGTCTGTCGATGGGCGCGGTGAAGTAGCTACTCCTGCAGGGACAGCGCCATGGCGGGGCACAGCTTGACCGCCTCGCGGGCGCTGTCCACCTGCCCGCCCTCGGGGTTTTCGACCAGTACCACGACCGTGCCGTCGTCGTCCTGGTCGAACACCTCCGGTTCGGTCAGCACGCACTGGCCCGCGCCGATGCAGAGATCGGTGTCCGCGACGATGCGCATGGCTCCTCCTACCAGGTCACCGGGAACTCGTGAATACCGTAGACGCTCGCGTCGTCCTTGAACGGCAGGGAGTCCAGCGGCACGGCGGGCCGCAGGCCGGGGATCCGCCGGAACAGCGTGTCGAACACGATCTGCAGCTCCATCCGCGCGAGGTTCTGGCCGAGGCACTGGTGCGCGCCGAAACCGAACGCGAGGTGGTGTCGCGCGCCGCGCTCGATGTCCAGCTCCTCGGGGTGGTCGAACGCGTCTGGGTCGCGGTTCGCGAGGTTGCTCAGCGGCACCACGCCCTCGCCTGCCTTGATGAGCACCCCGCCGAGCTCGACGTCCTCCACCGCCACACGGGACACCGCGAACTCCGCGATCGTGAAGTACCGCAGCAGTTCCTCGACCGCGGGCAGCGTCTTCGACGGGTCCTCCTGGATCTTCCGGATGTCCTCCGGGCGCTCCAGGAACGCCATGGTGCCCAGCGAGATCATGTTCGCCGTGGTCTCGTGCCCGGCGACGAGCAGCAGGAACGCCAGACTGACCAGCTCTTCGCGGTCGTCCTGCTTGTCGAGCTGGCGGCTCAGCAGGTCGTCGGCCGGTTCCTGCGCCTTCCGCTCGATCAGCTCGCCCAGGTAGTCGCGCAGCGCGTCGATCGACGCTTTGCGCTCCTCAGGCGGCGTGACCCGGCTGAGCAGGCGGGACGAGTGCAGCTGGAAGAACTCGTGGTCGGCGTACGGGACGCCGAGCTGCTCGCAGATGACCAGTGACGGCACCGGCAGGGAGAGCGCTTTCACCAGGTCGGCCGGCTTGGGGCCGGCGAGCATCGCGTCGATGTGCTGGTCGACGATCTCCTGGATGCGCGGGCGCAGCGCCTCCATCCGCCGCACCGTGAACTCGCCGACCACCTTGCGCCGCGCCGGGCCGTGTTCCGGCGGGTCCATCCCGATCAGCGACGCGCGGAAGCCGGTGTTGATCCGCTGTCCCTTGATCAGCAGCGGGAAGTTCGGGTTGCGCCGGTCGGAGCTGAACCGCGGGTCGGTCAGCATCGCCCGGATGTCCTCGTGCCGGGTGATCGCCCAGGCCGTCTCACCGCTGGGCAGCGTCACCCGCTGGATCGGCGCCTCGTCCCGCAGTCGGCGGTGCTCATCCGGCGGCGCGTACGGGCAGCCGCGGGTGATGGGCAGTGTGGCGGGAAGCTGAGCGGTCACGGTGTTGCACCCCAATCCGGACAAAATGTGGAAGGATGTCGTCCACTTACCGCCAACGTACTGATGTGGAAGTTTTTCGTCCACCTACGTTCGGGTGAGAGAATCTCGCGGGGGTGACGGAGAGGAACGACATGACGGCTTCGGAAACGCGGCTGCGCGCGGACGCCCAGCGCAACCGCGACCAGATCGTCGCCGCCGCCCGCCAGGTGTTCGCCGCAGCGGGCCCGGACGTGCCGATGGAGGAGATCGCGCGCGCCGCCGGAGTCGGCGTCGGCACGCTCTACCGGCGCTTCCCCGACCGGGAGGCCCTCATCCGGGCCGTCGCGCGGGAGAGCTTCGCGCAGGTACTCGCCGACGCACGGGAAGCAGCGGCCGAGGAGCCGACGGCGTTCGACGCGCTGGTGCGGGTCATCGGGCGGTCGCACCAGCTGCAGGCCAGCGTCCAGCTGGCGCTGGTTTCCGAGCGGGCGAGGGAAATCCTCAAGCGCGACCCGGAAACCGCCGCCTCCCGCGACGCGCTGCTGGCCGAGCTGGACGCCATCGTGCAGGCGGCGCAGGCCGAGGGATCGGTCCGCGCCGACGTCGGGACCGGCGACGTCGCCATCCTGTTTTCGCTGGTGCTGCGACAGCCGCCGGCGGTGGACGACCCCGCGCTGCTGGCCTTCGAACGTGCCGCGGCCCTCATGCTCGACGGGCTGCGGTCGAGTTCCGCCAGCCCGTTGCCGGGCCGCCCGATCACCGGTGAGGACCTCCGGATTTCTTGACGGGTACCGGTATGGTGCTCGCGATGGTGATGCCTCCGCCCCGTCTCGACCTGGCGCGCTACCGCGCCACGGTCTGGGCCGGCGTGCCTGCGCGCGCCGGGCGGAAGGTGCGGCTGCGGGTGATCACGCCTGCCGATCAGCGCAGGCTGGCCGGTTTCGACCGGGAGGCCGCGGACACCCGCCGCGTCGGGGAGTACCGGCACTGGGCGGCGCACCGCGCCGAAGCCGACTTCCACTTCGCGATCGAGACCCTGCGCGGCGGCCTCGTGGTGGGCTCGCTGTCGGCGACCGAGGCGGATTCGCCGGACCGGTTCAGCTACGGCATCGGGATCGGGCCGCAGCACCGGCGGTGCGGTTACGCGGGCGACGCGGTGATCACGTTGCTGCGCTTCATGTTCGGCGAGCGCGGCTACCGGAAGTGCGAGGTCAGCATCTACGGCGGCAACGTGGCGTCGCTGTCGATGCACGCCGGGCTCGGCTTCCGCGAGGAGGGCCGCGTCCGCGACACCGAGCTGTCCCGCGACGGCGTGAAGTACCTGGTGCTGATGGGCATCACGGACACCGAGTTCGCGGAGATCCACCCGGACTTCCCGGCCACCAGCCCGCGGGGACGCCACTGGCGCCCCCGCGGACGGCACCGCGACCGCTAGTCCGGCCGCGTGACCGCCCGGCAGCCACGCGGCCGCGCCCCTAGACACCCATCGGGTGCCAGACGGTCTTCGCCTCCAGGTAGCGCCGCAGCCGGGCGATGTCCGGGCGCTGCGTCCAGTCCGGCTCCTCCGCGGGCACGGCCAGCACGCGCTTCACCGTCCCGGCCGCCTCGCGGGCCAGTTCCGCGCGGTCCTCGGCGCCCGTCGGGTCCAGCGCGTTCACGTCGCCGTGCGAGGCCAGCCACGGGCCGAGCTCCGCGGCGCGCCCCGTGAGGATGTTCGCCACCCCGCCGGGCAGGTCGGACGTCGCCAGCACCTCGGACAGCGTGATCGCGGGCAGCGGCCGCTCCGCGCTGCTCACCACGACCGCCGTGCAGCCGGTCGCCAGCGCCGGCGCCAGCACGCTCACCAGCCCGAGCAGCGACGACTTCTGCGGCGCGAGGATCCCGACCACCCCGGTCGGCTCCGGCACGGTGAACGAGAAGTACGGCCCGGCGACCGGGTTCGCCGCGCCCAGCACGCTCGCCACCTTGTCCGTCCACCCCGCGTACCAGACCCAGCGGTCGATCGCGGCGTCCACGACCGCCTCGGCGCGCCGCCCGGACAGCCCCTCGGCGGCCCCGACCTCGGCGACGAACTGGCCGCGGCGCCCCTCCAGCACCTCCGCGACCCGGTACAGCACCTGCCCGCGGTTGTAGGCGGTCGCGCCCGACCAGCCGGGGAACGCCTTGCGCGCGGCCACCACCGCGTCCCGCACGTCCTTGCGCGAGGCGTGCGCGGCGTTGGCGAGGAAGTTGCCCTTGCTGTCGGTCACCGGGTACACCCGGCCGGACTCCGAGCGCGGGAACTTGCCGCCGATGAACAGCTTGTACGTCTTCGCGACGGTCACCCGCTCAGACATCCAGGTATCCCTCCAGACCGGTGCGGCCACCCTCGCGGCCGAAGCCCGACTCCTGGTAGCCGCCGAACGGCGCCGCCGGGTCGAAGCGGTTGAACGTGTTGGCCCAGACCACGCCGGCGCGCAGCCGGTTCGCCGTCCACAGGATCCGCGAGCCCTTCTCGCTCCAGATCCCGGCGGACAGCCCGTAGGGCGTGTTGTTGGCCTTCGCGACCGCCTCGTCCGGCGTGCGGAAGGTGAGCACCGACAGCACCGGCCCGAAGATCTCCTCGCGCGCGATCCGCATCGACTGGTGCACGCCGGAGAACACGGTGGGCGCGAAGAAGAACCCGCGGTCGGGCACCGGGCACGGGCTGGTCCACCGCTGCGCGCCCTCGGCCTCGCCGGAGTCGGCAAGCTCGCGGATCTTGGTCAGCTGCTCGGCGGAGTTGATCGCGCCGACGTCGGTGTTCTTGTCCAGCGGGTCGCCCAGCCGCAGCGTCGTGATGCGGTGCCGCAGCTTGTCCAGCAGCTCCTCGGCGACCGACTCCTGCGCGAGCAGGCGCGAACCGGCGCAGCACACGTGGCCCTGGTTGAAGAAGATGCCGTTGACGATGCCCTCGACGGCCTGGTCCAGCGGCGCGTCGTCGAAGACCACGTTCGCCGCCTTCCCGCCCAGCTCCAGCGTGAGCCGCTTGGGCGTGCCCGCGACCTGGCGCTGGATCTGCTTGCCGACCTCGGTCGACCCGGTGAACGCGATCTTGTCGATGCCCGGGTGCCCGACCAGCCGCGCGCCGACGTCGCCGGCGCCCGGCAGGATGTTCACCACCCCCGGCGGCAGCCCGGCCTGCTGGCAGATCTCGCCGAACACCAGCGCGGTGAGCGGCGTCGTCTCGGCCGGCTTGAGCACCACGGTGTTGCCGGTGGCCAGCGCGGGCGCGATCTTCCACGCCAGCATCAGCAGCGGGAAGTTCCACGGGATGATCTGCCCGGCGACGCCCAGCGGCTTCGGGTCCGGCCCGTATCCCGCGTAGTCGAGCTTGTCGGCCCAGCCCGCGTGGTAGAAGAAGTGCGCGGCGACCAGCGGCAGGTCCGAGTCGCGCGACTCCTTGATCGGCTTGCCGTTGTCCAGCGTCTCCAGCACCGCCAGCTCACGCGAGCGTTCCTGGATCAGCCGCGCGATGCGGAACAGGTACTTCGCGCGCTCGCTGCCCGGCATCGGGCCCCAGGTCTTCTCGAACGCCTTGCGCGCGGCCTTCACCGCGGTGTCGATGTCGGCGGCGCTCGCCGTGGAGACCTCGGCCAGGACCTCCTCGGTCGCCGGGTTGACGGTCTTGAGCGGTTCGCCGCCGCCGTCGACGAACTCGCCGTCGATGAACGGCCGGTAGCTCGGCTTGAGGTTCGCCAGCTCGCGCGACTCGGGCGCGGGCGCGTACTCGAAGGCAGGCATCAGTCCACCGCCACGTAGTCGGGGCCGCTGTAGTGGCCGTCGTGCTGGGTGCGCCGCTGCAGCAGCAGGTCGTTGAGCAGGCTGGACGCGCCGAAGCGGAACAGCTCCGGGGTGAGCCACTGCTCGCCCGCGACCTCGTGCACGGCGACGAGGTACTTGATCGCGTCCTTCGTGGTGCGGATGCCGCCAGCCGGCTTGACGCCGCGCAGCTCGCCGGTGGTGGTGAACCAGTCCCGGACGGCCTGCAGCATCACGTGCGTGATGGGCAGCGTCGCGGCGGGGGAGACCTTGCCGGTGGAGGTCTTGATGAAGTCGCCGCCCGCCAGCAGCGCCAGCCAGGAGGCGCGGCGCACGTTGTCGTAGGTGACCAGCTCGCCGGTCTCCAGGATGACCTTCAGATGCGCGTTCCCGCAGGCGGCCTTGATCGCCTGGATCTCCTCGAACACCTCGCCGTAGCGGCCTTCGAGGAACGCGCCCCGGTCGATCACCATGTCGACCTCGGTGGCGCCGGACTCCACGGCCAGCGCCACGTCGGCGAGCTTCACCTGCCGGGACGACCGTCCCGACGGGAAGGCCGTGGCGACGCTCGCGACGCCGATGCCGGTGCCCTTGAGCCCGTCGACGGCCGTCGCGACGAGGTCCGGGTACACGCACACCGCGGCGACCTGCGGCGTGTCCGGCCGCTCCGGGTCAGGGCGGCGGGCCTTCGCGGTCAGCGCGCGGACCTTGCCGTGCGTGTCGGCGCCCTCGAGCGTGGTCAGGTCGACCATCGAGATCGCGGTGTCGATGGCCCAGAGCTTGCTGGACTTCTTGATGCTGCGGGTGGCCAGGGCGGTGGCCCTGGCTTCGACCCCGACCTGGTCCACACCGGGCAGGCCGTGCAGGAAGCGCCGGAGGCTCGCGTCGTCGCGGATGGCGTCGGCGAGAGCGGCCGGCAGGGTGGGTGCGCTCACCCGCCCAGGCTAGCTGGGCTACCGCGGGAGTGGCCGCACATCCTCCGCGCCCCGGTCCGCCGGTGGTCAGCCCTCGATCTGCCCCTGACCCTTCCGCGGTTTGCGCACGACCGTGACCGCGCCCCAGAACGCGAGCCCGGTGACCTTGACGACCGGCGCGCCCGGCGGCGGGGGCTCGGTGGACGCGCCGCCGCGGTCCTGGCTCTCGAACGCGCCCATGAAACCGACGCCGGTGACCTCGACGATGATGTCGTCGGGCACCACGATGTCGATGCCGCCCATGATCGCGACGGCGGTGATGGTGGTGTGCCGTTCGCTGAACCGGGCGCTGCGCAGGTCCATCTCGACGCCGCCCCAGAACGCGACGCTGGTGTGGTCCGGCGGCACGGTCCACGGGCCCTTGCGGGTGACGCCGGACATGACGGCGACGGAGGTCTTCGAGCCGGGCACCCCGCCGATGCGGTTGTCCGGGGTGAGCGCCCGCGGCGCGGCGGGCTGCACGGCGGCCGGCGAGACCCCCGGCAGGTCCGCGACCGGCGGCTCCAGTTCGGCGAGCGTCTTGGCGGCGTACACGGTGTCGAGCCGCTCTTCCAGTTCCTGCACGGTGATCCGCCCCTCGGCGAGCGCGTTGTGCAGGATCTGCGCGACCCGTTCCCGGTCCGCGTCGGAGGCCCGCATCGGCGGGCGCTCGGGGGTCCCAGGCTGTTCCACCGCGCGAGCCTACCGGGGTCCACGCGGTTTCCGGGTCACCTTCCGGAGACTGTTCCGTCCGCGCCGACGATCACGTCCACGTGCGCGACGTGCTGCGTGCACGGCCCGGAACCGAAGCTCGAGACGTACACCGGAACGCTCCCGCCCGCGCCCAGCGCTTCGCGGCCGTCGGCGGTCAGCAGCCGGACGGTGACGTCGCCGTGGCCGGCCTCGAACCGCTCCGCGCGCGTGCTGCCGAGGTCCGGCGCCGCGACCCCGCCGGCCGGCGTCGCCCGCGCCGTCGAGCACGTGCCGGACTGGCACAACCGCAGTTCCACCGACGCCACGTCCGGCACCGCGGGCAGCACCACGCGGGACGGCGCGGCGTAACCGATCGCGGGACACGCGACCGGGGCGCACGCGGCCAGCGCGCTGCCGATTCCCAGCACCGCGACCACGGTGCGCATCCGGACCACCCCCGTTGTCGGCTACCGTGACGCTCCATGGACGTGCTTGTCGTCGATCATCCGCTGGCCAAGGCCAGGCTGTCGACCATGCGTGACGCCCGCACGGACAGCGCGGCCTTCCGGGCGGCCCTGCACGAGCTGACCGTCATGCTGATCTACGAGGCCACCCGCGAGGCGCCGGTGCGCACCGAGCGCATCCACACGCCAGTCGCCCGCACCGACGCGTACCGCCTCGCGAACCCGCCGCTGCTGGTGCCCGTCCTGCGCGCCGGGCTGGGCATGGCCGACCAGGCGCACAAGCTGATCCCCGAGGCGCAGATGGGTTTCGTCGGCCTGGCGCGCGACGAGGAGACCCTCCAGCCGACCCCGTACATGGAGTCGCTGCCCGACGACCTGTCCGACCGCCCGGTGTTCGTCCTCGACCCGATGCTCGCCACCGGCGGCTCGATGGAGTACACGATCCGGCTGCTGACCGGCCGCGGCGCCACCGACGTCACCGCGATCTGCGCCCTCGCCGCGCCGGAGGGGATCAAGCACCTGGAGGACAGCGGCCTGCCGGTCCGCGTGGTCACCGCGAGCGTCGACGAACGGCTCAACGACTCCGGCTTCATCGTCCCCGGCCTCGGCGACGCGGGTGATCGTCAGTACGGTGCCCGCTGACCCGTACTGGAACAGCAACGTCGCCCGGCATCCGGAGGTCCTGCGCGCCGTGCCGGACGGCTGCGTGGAGGCGCTGGACGTCGGCTGCGGCGAGGGGCTGCTCGCGCGGAAGCTGATGAGCAGGGCGAAGCGGGTCACCGGGATCGACAGCTCGCCGGAGATGATCGCCCGCGCCCGCGAACAGGCCGGCGGTCCGCGGTTCGTCGAGGGCGACTTCCTCGCCGCGGACCTCCCCGCCGGGCACTACGACTTCGTCTGTTCGGTCACCGCCATCCACCACATGGAGTTCGAGCCGGCGCTGACCCGCATGCGGGACCTGCTGCGCCCGGGCGGCACGCTCGTCGTCGTCGGCCTGGCGCGCGAGGCGACCTTGGCGGACTGGGCGCTCTGGACCGCGGCCACCCCGGTCGTGCGGATCAACAAGGTGTTGCGCCGCGCGAGCGTCCCGGCGGGCATGCCGACCGTCGGACCGGCGATGAGCTACCGCGAGGTCCGGGACGCCGCCCGGCGGCTCCTGCCCGGCGTGCGCTACCGGCGCCACGTGCTCCGCCGCTACTCGCTGACCTGGGTCAAGCGCCACCCGTCCGCGTGAGCGCGCAGCGCCGTCTCGTAGGAGGCCGCCACGTCGAAGTCCCGCGGCAGGTTCCCGTTCAGCTCCAGCGACACCAGCCCGTGCACGATGCCCCACGCGCTGACCGCGATCACCTCGGGCGCGACCGCGCGGAACGCGCCGGCGGAGATCGCCGCGCGCACGGTGTCGACCAGCGGCGCGAGCGAATCCCGCGCGGTCCGCGCCGCCTCCGCGCCGGGCTCGAACCCGGGCAGGGCCTTGGTGAACATGATCGAGTACAGGTGCGGGTCGGCCAGCGCGCTCTCCCGGTAGGCCAGCCCCAGCCGCACGAAGTCCTCCACCGGGTCGCCGGAGCGCGAGACGCCCCGCAACCGCGCCCCGAACCGCCGGAACCCCTCCAGGTAGACGGCGTTGACCAGCTCGGGCTTGCCGCCGAACAGCGAGTACACCGCGGTGGTCGAGGTGCCCACGTCCGCGGCGAGCTTGCGCAGGCTGAGCGCCTTCGGCCCGTCCGCCGACAGCAGTTCGCCGGCCCGGTCGAGCAGTTTCAGCCGGAGTGCTTCGTCGTGGGTCCGGGGTCGCGGCATGCCCCCAGGTTATCGCGACAGCGTTATCGTTCCCCTGCTTTCGGAGTTGACCTGGAGTGCACTCCAGGTCGTAGTGTCGGCAGCATGAGCTACTCGATAGCGGAAGCCGCACGTCGCAGCGGGCTGTCGATCGACACCCTCCGCTACTACGAGCGCATCAAGCTCCTCGAACCGCCCGCCAGGGACGCCGCGGGCAGGCGGGCCTACTCCGACGACGACCTCGCGTGGCTGGAGTTCCTCACCAAGCTCCGCACCACCGGCATGCCGATCAAGATGATGCGGGAGTACGCCCAGCTGCGCGGCGCCGGTGACGCCAGCGCCGGCCGCCGCCGCGCGATCCTGCTCGAACAGCGCCGCTCGGTCGCCGAGCGGATCGCCGAACTCCAGGCCTGCATGGACGTCCTGAACTACAAGATCGAGAACTACGATCGCATCTGCGCCCGCATCCCGGGCGGCGTGGTCCGGGAGGAGATTTCCGCGTGATCGGCACCAGGAAGCTGGGCGAACTGGAGGTCGGCGCACAGGGCCTCGGCTGCATGGGCATGAGCCAGGCCTACGGGGTGCGCGACGACGACGCGGAGTCCATCGCGACGATCCACCGCGCGCTCGAGCTGGGCGTGACGCTGCTGGACACCGCGGACGTGTACGGCGCGGGCGCCAACGAGGAGCTGGTCGGCCGTGCGATCGCGGGCAAGCGGGACCAGGTCGTGCTGGCCACCAAGTTCGGCATCGTGCTGGGCGCGGAGGGGCAGCAGGTGCGCGGTGACGCCGCCTACGTCCGCCAGTGCGCCGAGGATTCGCTGCGCCGCCTCGGCGTCGACCACATCGACCTCTACTACCAGCATCGGGTCGACCCGGCCGTCCCGGTCGAGGAGACCTGGGGCGCGCTGTCCGAGCTGGTCGCCGAGGGCAAGGTCCGCCACCTCGGCATCTCCGAGGCGTCCGCGGACACGATCCGCAGGGCGCACGCCGTCCACCCGGTGACCGCGCTGCAGAGCGAATGGAGCCTGTGGACCCGCGGGATCGAGGACGAGGTGGTGCCGACGTGCCGCGAGCTGGGCATCGGGATCGTGCCGTTCTCGCCGCTCGGCCGCGGGTTCCTGACCGGCAGCATCACCAAGGTGGACGAACTGCCGTCCGACGACATGCGGCGCAACCTGCCGCGCTTCGCGGAGGGCAACCTGGACCGGAACCTGCGCATCGTCGAGGCGCTGCGGAAGCTGGCGGCGGAGAAGGGCGTGACCGCCGGCCAGCTGGCGCTGGCCTGGGTGCAGAACCGGGGCGCGGACGTCGTCCCCATCCCGGGCACCAAGCGCCGCAAGTACCTGGAGGAGAACGTGGCCGCGGCCACGCTCGAACTGTCCGAAGCGGACATCCGGAGCATCGAGGCGGCCGTTCCCGCGGAGGCCGTGGCGGGGGAGCGCTACCCGGCGGCCCTGGCCCGCAACGTCGGCAAGTGAGGCCGGTGGCCTGATCAGGCCACCGCCACACCGACCGCGGTCGTGATCATCGCGGCGGCGAGCAGCACGGCGCCGCTGACGGTGACGCCGTGTGCGAGCGGCTTCCGGTCCGGCAGCAGGTTGAGGAACATCCCGCCGGACTGCGCGAGGATGCCGATCAGCAGCAGGACGGAGACCACCCACTGGCCGGCCGAGCCGAGCCCGCCTGCGGCGACGAGTTGCAGGGTGATCAGCGCCAGCACGAGCAGCACACCGGCGTGCGCGTGCCCGGCGCGGAAGTACGCCCGCTGCTCGTCGGTGAGCTTGCGCTTGCGCAGCAGGCCGAGCAGCGAGTAGCCGCCGAACATCACCGTTGGCAGCGAGACCAGCGCGATCACGGTGAACAGCTGGGTGGGACCGGACAGGACGATCATCGCGAGCTACCTCCTCCGGAGCGTTCCACGATTATCGTAACAGTGTTATGTAACGCGGTTATTCCATCAGTCCGGCAGCGACCGTCGCGCCCAGCTCCCAGCACCGTTCGAGGTCCGCCTTCGACGGTTCACCGGTGACGGTGACGATCTCCGCCGCCTTCTCCCACCCGAGACCGGTGGTGATGGACTCGATGCCGCGGACCGTCCCGGAGACGTCACTGCCGCCGTGCACGTAACACCCGAACGGGCGGCCGCGCGTCGAGTCCAGGCACGGGTAGTAGACCTGGTCGAAGAAGTGCTTGAGCGCGCCCGACATGTACCCGAGGTTGGCCGTGGTGCCGAGCAGGTAGCCGTCCGCGCCGAGCACGTCGGTGGCGGTGGCCGCGAGAGCCGCCCGCCGCACGACGGTGACCCCCTCGATCTCGTCGGTGGTCGCGCCTGCGACGACGGCTTCGAACATGGCCTGGAGGTTCGGCGAGGGCGTGTGGTGCACGATCAGCAAGGTGGGCACGCCTGAGGAGCGTGCCGTGGCCGGTGCGCCGGTGCAAGCGCGCCGGGGGTGCCGAGCAGCCGCAACGCCTCCTGGCCGGCGCTGCCGGGCGCGGCGGTGTAGAGGATGACCCGCTGGTCGCGGTCGGGGACGAGCAGCACCTCGCACTCGACCTCGAACTCGCCGGTCCGCGGGTGCCGCAGGACCTTCGTCCGGCTGCGCCGCACGATCACGTCGTGCCGGGACCACAGCTCGCGGAACTCGGCGCTGCCCTCCCGCAGGTCCTCGATCAGCTCGTGGATCCCCGGGTCGTCCGGGTACTTAGCGGCGGCCGCGCGGAGTTCGACGGCGAAGTGCTCGCCCGGGTCCGGGTAACGGCTCCCGCCGGAGTGGAGGAACCGGTCGCGCGCGAGGTTGCGCTCGCGGGGTGACAACTCGGCGAGGTCGCCGAAGACGACGGCGGCCAGGGGGTTCCACGCCAGCACCTCGTACTTCACGTCGACGACCAGCGCTGCCGCCTCGTCCAGGTGGTCCAGGAGGTGCCGGACCCCGGACGGCACGTCCGCGGAGGGGCCGGCCGGGTCGGGCTGCTCGCCGGCGAGGTGGAACAGGTGCGCGCGTTCTTCGTCGGAGAGCCGCAGCGCCCGCGCGACACCGGAGAGGACGTCCCGCGGTGGCTGCGGACTGCGGGCCTGTTCCAGGCGCGTGTAGTAGTCGGTCGAGATCCCGGCGAGGTTCGCGACCTCCTCCCGTCGCAGGCCGGGCGCGCGCCTTCGCGGTCCGGCCGGCAGCCCGACGTCGGCGGGCCGCAACCGGTCGCGCCGGGTCCGCAGGAATGCCGCGAGTTCTCGCATGTCCCCAGTGTCCGGATCTTGGTCGAGCGGCCTCCGGGGAACCGCCCGATCGCGCCGTGGGCGGGCCGTCGCGGCGCCTTTCCGGGCCGAAAGGGCACTTGATCAGCGCTTTTACCGTTAAGGGACCCCCCTGTTCGAGCCCCATTTCGGGGCATGTAATCTTCTCTTCGTCGCCAGGGAGACCGGGCCGGCGGGGAAGAAAAGCCCCAAGGGAACGGGATCCGGGCGGGGGGTCACGAACCAAGCTCCCACCGATGGTGGTAGAGTGGGTGACCGCCGCCGGACGAAACCACAGCGAAATTGGAGTCGCGAGACTTCGCGCGCTGGAGGGGTCGTCGGGTGACACAACAAAACGTGTTGTTTGAGAACTCAACAGTGTATTGATGAGCTAAAGCCAGTTGATTAGCTAGAACCCTTTGTGGGTTCCTTTGAGGCTATCATGTATAGCCGGATCGATTTTCTAGCATTGTTGGAGAGTTTGATCCTGGCTCAGGACGAACGCTGGCGGCGTGCTTAACACATGCAAGTCGAACGCTGAAGCACCTTCGGGTGTGGATGAGTGGCGAACGGGTGAGTAACACGTGGGTAACCTGCCCTGTACTTTGGGATAAGCCCTGGAAACGGGGTCTAATACCGAATATGACTCGCTAAGGCATCTTGGTGGGTGGAAAGTTTCGGCGGTACAGGATGGGCCCGCGGCCTATCAGCTTGTTGGTGGGGTAGTGGCCTACCAAGGCGACGACGGGTAGCCGGCCTGAGAGGGTGACCGGCCACACTGGGACTGAGACACGGCCCAGACTCCTACGGGAGGCAGCAGTGGGGAATATTGCACAATGGGCGGAAGCCTGATGCAGCGACGCCGCGTGAGGGATGACGGCCTTCGGGTTGTAAACCTCTTTCGCCAGGGACGAAGCGCAAGTGACGGTACCTGGAGAAGAAGCACCGGCTAACTACGTGCCAGCAGCCGCGGTAATACGTAGGGTGCAAGCGTTGTCCGGAATTATTGGGCGTAAAGAGCTCGTAGGCGGCTTGTCGCGTCTGCTGTGAAAATCCGGGGCTTAACTCCGGACCTGCAGTGGATACGGGCAGGCTTGAGTTCGGTAGGGGAGACTGGAATTCCTGGTGTAGCGGTGAAATGCGCAGATATCAGGAGGAACACCGGTGGCGAAGGCGGGTCTCTGGGCCGATACTGACGCTGAGGAGCGAAAGCGTGGGGAGCGAACAGGATTAGATACCCTGGTAGTCCACGCTGTAAACGTTGGGCGCTAGGTGTGGGCGACTTCCACGTTGTCCGTGCCGTAGCTAACGCATTAAGCGCCCCGCCTGGGGAGTACGGCCGCAAGGCTAAAACTCAAAGGAATTGACGGGGGCCCGCACAAGCGGCGGAGCATGTGGATTAATTCGATGCAACGCGAAGAACCTTACCTGGGCTTGACATGCACTGGAAACCGGCAGAGATGTCGGCCCCCTTGTGGCCGGTGTGCAGGTGGTGCATGGCTGTCGTCAGCTCGTGTCGTGAGATGTTGGGTTAAGTCCCGCAACGAGCGCAACCCTTGTCCTGTGTTGCCAGCGCGTAATGGCGGGGACTCGCGGGAGACTGCCGGGGTCAACTCGGAGGAAGGTGGGGATGACGTCAAGTCATCATGCCCCTTATGTCCAGGGCTTCACACATGCTACAATGGCTGGTACAGAGGGCTGCGATACCGTGAGGTGGAGCGAATCCCTTAAAGCCGGTCTCAGTTCGGATCGCAGTCTGCAACTCGACTGCGTGAAGTCGGAGTCGCTAGTAATCGCAGATCAGCAACGCTGCGGTGAATACGTTCCCGGGCCTTGTACACACCGCCCGTCACGTCATGAAAGTCGGTAACACCCGAAGCCCATGGCCCAACCCCGCTTGCGGGGAGGGAGTGGTCGAAGGTGGGACTGGCGATTGGGACGAAGTCGTAACAAGGTAGCCGTACCGGAAGGTGCGGCTGGATCACCTCCTTTCTAAGGAGCAGCTCACTTCCA
>NZ_AFWY03000046.1:0-63720 GCF_000231075.2 Amycolatopsis sp. ATCC 39116
ATCTGCGGGCCGGAATCCCGGCGAAGGGCGCCTGCCGGTGAACCGGCGTGGCCCGGGGTTGTCGCCGCCTGGCGGGGCAGGTCCGCAGGGGTATCCACGTCCGGCCATGGGTGACCACCGAACTCCACGGGACACCCGCCGGGCGAACCGGGTCGGCGGGGTGGTCGCCGGTCAGCGCGGCCGGTCCGGGGCCGGAATCCCGGCCAAGTGCACCTGCTGGCGGACCAGCCTGCGCGGCGCCGGCGCCGCTCAGCGCCGCAGGTCCGCTGGGGTGTCCACGTCCTGGCCGCCGCCCAGGTCGGCGCACTCCACCAGCCGCAGATCGGTGCGGCCGCGGAGCCAGTCGCGGGCTCCGCGGTCCCCCGAGGCGCTCTCCGCGACCTCGTCCCACCAGCGGTGGCCGAACAGCACCGGATGCCCCGGCACCCCGTCGTAGGCGGCGCGCGCGACCACGTCCGGCGAGGCCAGCGCCCGCAGCCGCGCCACGATGCGGGCGTCCACCCCCGGCAGGTCGACCAGGTGCACCAGCACGGCCGACGCGTCCGGCAGTGCCCGCAGCCCGGCCCGCAGCGACGCGCCCATTCCGCTGGCCCAGTCCGGCGACTCGACCGACCACGACGGATCCGGCAGCAACGCCCGCACATCCGAAGCCTGCGCGCCAACCACCACCCGCACCGGCGCACAGCCACCGTCGGTCAGCGCGCGCAAAGCCCGGCGCAGCAACGGTTCCCCGTCCAGTTCGACCAGCGCCTTCGGACGCCCCATCCGCCGCCCGGCGCCGGCCGCCAGCAGCAGCCCGGCGCACTCACCCACGGCGCGCCTGCGCGGGTGCGACGGCCAGGTCGTCCTCGATGCGCTTCGCGGCGGCCAGCAGCGGCGGCACCATCTCCTCGATCACCGTCTCCCGCGGCGTGCGGCTGGCATGGGTGGACACGTTCACCGCCGCCACGACGCGGCCCTGCCGGTCCCGGATCGGCGCCGCGACCGACCGCAGCCCTTCCTCCAGCTCCTGGTCCACCAGCGCCCAGCCCTGCTGCCGCACCGCCGCCAGCTCGGCCCGCAACGCGGCGGGCGAGGTGAGCGTGTGCGAGGTCAGCCGCTGCAACTCGGCCTGCTCCAGGTACCGGGCGAACCCCTCGTCGTCGAGCCCGGCGAGCAGCACGTGCCCCATCGAGGTGGCGTAGGCGGGGAACCGGGTGCCGACGTTGATGCTCACCGTCATGATCCGGGACACCGCGACACGCGCGACGTAGACGATGTCGGCGCCCTCCAGCACGGACACCGAACTCGACTCGCGCACCTCCGCGGACAGCCGCTCCAGGTGCGGCTGCGCGACCTCGGGCAGCGTCATGCTGGACAGGAACGCGTAGCCGAGCTCCAGCACACGCGCGGTCAGCGAGAAGTACTTCCCGTCCGTGCGCACGTACCCGAGGTCGACGAGCGTCAGCAGGAACCGCCGGGCCGCGGCGCGGGTCAGGCCGGTCGAGCGCGCCACGTCGGACAGCGTCAGCTCGGGCGCCCCGGCGCCGAACGCGCGGATCACGGCCAGGCCGCGTTCCAGCGACTGGACGTGGTGCGCGCCGCGCTCGGTCGGTTCCATATTCCCAATCTAACTGCGGCGCGAAGCGCCTCCGTTGAGGGTGGTGGCGGGCGACGGGCGGGATTAGTGGGCGCGCGGCTGGGCGGTGGGCTCTCCCATCTCGGCCAGTGTCTTCTGCGCGATGGCGAACGCCTCGTTGGCCGCCGGCACCCCCGCGTACACGCCGGCGTGCAGCAGCACCTCGCCGATCTCGTCGGCGGTCAGCCCGTTGCCGACGGCGGCGCGGACGTGCATCGCGATCTCGCCGTGGCAGTGCAGCGCGGTGAGCACGGCCAGCGTGATGCAGCTGCGGGTCTTGCGGTCCAGGCCCTCGCGGGTCCAGATCGAGCCCCACGCGGCGCGGGTGATGTAGTCCTGGAACTTCTGCGTGAACTCGGTCGCGTTGGCGGTGGCACGGTCGACGTGCGCGTCGCCCAGCACCTCGCGCCGGACCTTCATGCCCGCGTCGTACAGCTCGTCGCTCATCGCGCCCCCTTCAGGTGCTCCAGGAGCAGTTCGGTGAACTTGCCTGGCTGCTGGTAGCTGCCCAGGTGGGCGGCGTGGTCGATCAACTCGAACTTCGCGCCCGGGATGCCGTCGGCGATGACCTGCCCGTGCGCGGGCGGCAGCGCGGCGTCGTCGGCTCCCGAGATCACCAGGGTCGGCGCGGTGATCGTGCCCAGCCCGGCGGTCAGGTCGAGCCCGGCGATGGCCTCGCAGCACGACGCGTAGCCCTCGGCCGGGGTCGTGGCCGTCATCTGCCGCAGCTCCTCGGCCAGTTCGGGGTTCGCGTCGATCCAGTCCCGCGTGAACCACCGGCCGATGCTGCCCTCGGCGATCGTCGCCATGCCCTCGGCACGCACCTGCTTCGCGCGCCCGGTCCACATGTCGACGTTGCCGGGCTTGACCGAGGTGAACGTCAGGGCCAGCGACCGGATCCGCGACGGCGCGTGCTGCCCGAGCCAGGCGCCGGTCATCCCGCCCAGCGACAGGCCGACGAAGTGCGCGGACTCGACGCCGAGCGTGTCCAGCAGCTCGACGACGTCACGCCCGAGGTCGGCGATCGAGTACGGCCCTGGCGGCACCGGCGACTGCCCGTGACCCCGCGTGTCGTAGCGGACGACGCGGAAACCGTTGTCCACCAACGGCTTCACCTGCGGCTCCCACATGCGCAGGTTGCTGCCGATGGAGTTGCTCAGGACGACGAGTTCGCCGTCGCCCGCGGTCTCGTAGTGGACCTTCACGAAGTCCCCTTTCGCTTCTCCAGCACCCGTTCGACGAAGACCCGCGCGCTCCCCAGGTAACCGGCCGGGTCCAGCAGTTCGCCGATGCGCTCGCGCGACAGGTGCTTGCCCACCAAGGCGTCCTCGGCCAGCAGATCGGCCAGCTCGCCCTCGCCGGCCAAAGCGCGGCGAGTGCACGCGCTCACCGCGTCGTGTGCTTCGAGCCGCCCGGTCTCGGCCGCCAACGCGGTCGTGATCCGTTCGGACAGCAGCGCACCGCGCGTGATGTCCAAGTTCGCGCGCATCCGGTCCGCGTCGACCTGGAGCCGGTCCAGGCTCGTGCGCAGCCAGTGCACGGCGGATCCGGTGCTGCGGAACAGTTCCGTCAGCGGGCGCCACTCGGCGTGCCAGGACCCGGCGGCGCGCTGGTGCTCCTGCGCCATCGCGCCGAGCAGGGTCGCGACCAGTCCGGGCGCCTGCTGCGCGGCCGCCCCGGCCGCCACCGCGGCGACCGGGTTCCGCTTGTGCGGCATGGTGGACGAGCCGCCGCTGCCCTCGGCGACCTCGGCGATCTCCCCGACCTCGGTCTGCGCGAGCAGCACCAGCGACCGCGACGCACCGGCGACCACACCCGCCAACGAACCGAGCGCCCCGGCGAGTTCCGCGATGCGCGTCCGCTCGGTGTGCCACGGCATCGCGGGTTCCGCCAGCCCGAGCCTGCGCGCGAAGGCCGCCAGCACCGCCGGCCCCTGCTCGCCCAGCGACGCCAGCGTGCCGGTCGCCCCGCCGAGCTGCACCGCGAACCGCTGTGCCCGCAACCGGTCCGCGGCCGCGTCCAGCCCGGAGAGCCAGCCTGCGAGCTGGAACCCGAACGTCACCGGCAGCGCCTGCTGCAGCAACGTCCGTCCCGCTTGGACAGTGCCGGCGTGCTCCCGCGCCAGCTCGGCGAGCCGGTCCGCGCACGCCTCGACCTCGCCGAGCAGCACGTCCACCGCACGCGTGGACACCAGCATCGCCGCGGTGTCCACGATGTCCTGGCTGGTCGCGCCGAGGTGCACGACGCGGCCCGCCTCGCCGCCGACCTGCGCGGTCAGCTCCCGCACGAGCGGCGCGGCGGGGTTGCCGACGCCGACGGACTTCGCACCGATCGCGGCGGGGTCGAACTTCCCGTCACGAGCCACGGCGGCGATCCGGTCGGCGTGCTCGCGCGGGATCACGCCCGCGTCCGCCTCCGCCTCCGCCAGCGCCGCTTCCGCGTCGAGCAGTCCCCGCAGCCAGGCGGCGTCGGAGACCTCGTCGCGGACCGGCCCGGCGGCGAGAATCGGGTCGAACAGGTCAGACATCGAAGAACACTGTCTCAGCCTCACCCTGGAGACGCACGTCGAAGCGGTACCCGTCGTCGGTCTTGGCCGCGATCAGCGTGCCGCGCCGGTCTTCCGGCACCGAGTTCAGCACCGCGTCGGCGGCGTTGGCCTCGGTGTTCTCCGGGAAGTAGATGCGCGTGACGACCCGGTGCAGCAGCCCGCGCGCGAACACCGACACGTCGATGTGCGGGGCCTGCGTCGCGCCGTTCTCGCCCGGGATCGCGCCCGGCAGCAGGGTGAGGATCTCGTAGCTGCCGTCCGGCTTGGTCGGGCAACGGCCGAACCCGCGGAACCCGGGAACGCGGCCGCGCGGGTCGTCCGGGTGGTCGAAGCGGCCCTGCGGATCGGCCTGCCAGGTCTCGATCATCGCGTCCGGGACCGGGTTGCCCTCGCCGTCGGTGACGGTGCCGCGGATCCACACCGCGCCCTCGGTGCCCTCGGGCACCACGGTCGGGCCGTCCTCCCAGGGCAGGCCGATCGCGAGGTAGGGGCCGACGGTCTGCGAAGGGGTCGTCATTCGTCTTCCTCTGTGTTCTGCGGGACACCCGCACCCGGTCGGACGAGCAAGCGCGAAAAGGGCCAAGTGTCGCTCACTCGTCCTCCTCCTCCTCGTTCTCGAAAACCGACTGCTCGCGCCCGCGCACCACGATGTCGAACTCGAACGCCAGCGCCCAGTGATCGGTGGTTCGGCTGTAGTCGAACCGCGAGATCATCCGCTGCCGCGCCTTCTCGTCCGGGATCGAGTTGAAGATCGGGTCCTGGAAGAACAGCGGGTCGTCCGGGAAGTACATCTGCGTCACCAGGCGCTGCGTGAACGCCTGCCCGAACACCGAGAAGTGGATGTGCGCGGGCCGCCAGGCGTTGTCGTGGTTCTTCCACGGGTACGCGCCCGGCTTGATGGTGGTGAACTCGTAGCGGCCTTCCGAGTCGGTGATGGTGCGGCCGACGCCGTCGAAGTTCGGGTCCAGGGGCGCGGGCCAGTTGTCACCGATGTGCCGGTAGCGGCCGCCCGCGTTGGCCTGCCAGATCTCGATCAGCGAGTTCGGGATGCCCCGGCCGTCGCCGTCGAGCAGGCGGCCGTGCACCAGGATGCGCTGCCCCTGCGGCTCTTCCGCGTGCTGGCGGGTCAGGTCGTTGTCGAACTCACCGAGGCGGCCGGGGCCGAGCAGTGGGCCGGTCACCTCGGTGAGCATCTGCGGCAGCAGAACGAGCGGCTGCTTCGGGTGCCGCAGGGCCGTCGACCGGTAGCCCGGTGAGTCCAGCGGCGGGTGCGTGCCCTCCGGGTCCCGCCGGTAGCGCGGCAGGATCAGCTTGTTACTCGTCGGTGCTGCCATAGCACGGTTTCCTTTCTCCTCACGCTTCCAGCACGACCGCGAGCCCCTGGCCCACGCCGATGCAGATCGCGGCCAGCCCGTAGCCACCGCCGCGGCGGCGCAGCTCGTAGGCCAGCGACGCGAGAATGCGGCCACCGGAGGCGCCCAGCGGGTGCCCGATCGCGATCGCGCCGCCGTTGACGTTCACGATCGACGGGTCGAGCTTGGGCCAGTCGGCGAAGCAGGACAGGCACTGCGCGGCGAACGCCTCGTTCAGCTCGACCGCGGCCAGCTGCTCCCAGCCGATCCCGGCGCGCTCCAGCGCGATCTCCGCGGCCCGCACCGGGCCGATGCCGAACACGTCCGGATCGACACCCGCCGCGCCGCGACCCGCGATGCGTGCCAGCGGTGTCGTGCCGAGCCGGTCAGCCGCGGCCTGGTCGCCCAGCAGGACGGCGGACGCGCCGTCGTTGAGCGGCGAGGCGTTGCCCGCGGTGATGGTGCCGTTCTTGCGGAACGCGGGCTTGAGCTTGCCCAGCTTCTCCAGGGTCGAGTCGGCGCGGATGCCCTCGTCGCGGGTCAGGTCGGTGCCAGGGACGGGCACGACGTGGTCGTCGTAGAAGCCGGCGTCCCACGCCTTCGCCGCGTTGAGGTGGCTGCGCAGCGCGAACTCGTCCTGTGCCTCGCGGGTGATGCCGTACTGCTCGGCCAGCCGCTCGGTGCTCTCGCCCAGTGAGATCGTCCACTGCTCGGGCATCTCCGGGTTGACCATGCGCCAGCCGAGCGTGCTCGAATGCAGGGTCTGCGTCGCCGGGGAGTACGCCTTCTCCGGCTTGAGCAGGATCATCGGCGCGCGGGTCATCGACTCCACGCCGCCCGCGACGACCAGCGACGCGTCGCCGGTCGCGATGGTGCGGCTGGCCTGCATGACCGCGTCCAGGCCGGAGCCGCACAGCCGGTTCACGGTGGTGCCGGGCACCGAGGTCGGCCAGCCCGCGAGCAGCGCGGCCATGCGCGCCACGTTGCGGTTGTCCTCCCCCGCCTGGTTGGCGTCGCCCAGCACGACCTCGTCGACCGTGCCCGGGTCGAGGTCGTTGCGGGAGGCCAGCTCACGCAGCACGTGCGCGGCGAGGTCGTCGGGGCGGACTCCCGCCAGGGCGCCGCCGTAGCGGCCGAACGGGGTCCGGATGGCGTCGAGAACGTATGCGTCACTCATTTGGCGGCCTTCAACTCCCGCAGGGCCTTCAGCTCGGCCTCGGTCGGCGGCGGCGTGGTCTCCAGCTCCGGCGCGACCTTCAGGTCCCAGCCGGTCGCCTCCTTGACCTGCTCCACCGTGACGCCCTCGTGGATCTGGGTCAGCACCAGCTCCGCGGTCTCCGGGTCGGGGCGCATCACGCCGAGGTCGGTGATCACCAGGGTCGGGCCGGCGCCGGGCAGGCCCAGCTTCTCCCGCTCGCCCTTGCCGCGGCCGTGGCCGAAGGAGGTGATGAAGTCGACCTGCTCGACGAAGCTGCGCTTGCTCTGCCGCACCACGACGTAGACCTCGTGGCAGTTCGCGGCGATCTCCGGCGCGCCACCGGCGCCCGGCAGGCGGACCTTCGGGTCGGCGTAGTCGGCGCCGATGACCGTGGTGTTGATGTTGCCGAACTTGTCCAGCTGCGCCGCGCCGAGGAAGCCGACGTCGATCCGGCCGGGCTGCAGCCAGTAGTTGAACACCTCCGGCACGCTGATCACGGCGTCGGCGGTGTCGGCGAGGATGCCGTCACCGATCGACGCGGGCAGCCGGGTGGGCTTCGAGCCGAGCGTGCCGGACTCGTAGATGAGCACCAGGTCTTCGGCGTGGGTGCGGCGGGCGAGGTTGGCCGCGGTGGAGGGCAGGCCGATGCCGACGAACACCCGCTGACCACCGGTCAGCGCGCGGGCCGCGGCGATCGACATCATCTCGTCGGACGTGTACGTCCGTTCGACCGTCGTCACTGAGCCACCTCCACGCCGAACACCTTCTCGTCCAGCCAGCGCTGGAACGAGTCCCTCTCCCGCCCAATGGAATCCCAATACGCGTAATACTCGTTGTCGCGCTCGGAGTACCCAGCCGCGTAGGACGGGTGCGCGCCGTTGGGCACTTCGGCGACCGCCGTGACGGCCCAGGTCGGCAGGATGACCTGGCCGGGCACCGGGGTCAGCTCGTCGACGACCTCCTCGACCGTGACCAGGCTGCGCTTGGCGGCCAGCACGGCCTCCCTCTGCACCCCGACCAGGCCCCACATCTGGACGTTGCCCGCCCGGTCGGCCCGCTGCGCGTGGATGATCGACACGTCCGGGTTGATGGCCGGCACCGCGGCCAGTTCCTCGCCGGTGAACGGGCAGGTGATCGTCTTGATCGTGTCCGTGTGCTTGGGCAGGTCCGTGCCGCGGTAGCCGCGCAGCACCGCGAACGGCAGCCCGGACGCGCCGGCGACGTAGCGGTTGGCCATGCCGGCGTGGCTGTGCTCCTCGATCTCCAGCGGCACCGGCCACGAGTTCTGCACGGCGTCCCGGAAGCGGTGCAGCGACCCGACGCCCGGGTTGCCGCCCCAGGAGAAGATCAGCTTCTTCGCGCACCCGGCGCCGATGAGCTGGTCGTAGACGATGTCCGGGGTCATCCGGACCAGCGTGAGGTCCCTGCGCCGCTGGCGGATGATCTCCTGCCCCGCCGCGTGCGGGATCAGGTGGGTGAATCCTTCGAGGGCGACCGTGTCCCCGTCGCGCACCAGCTGGGCGACGGCGTCACGGAGCGACGTTATCTCGGCCATTGAGCTGCTTCCGTTCGCATTCCGCACACAAGTTCTACATATGAACATAGCTGGCCGTCCGGAGCCACGCAAGGAAGGGTGGACGCATGAGCGGACCCGAAATCGATCCGGTGACGGCCGAGAGTGAGCAGCAGGACGCCGACATCGGCGGCGAGCACACCGAGCCCACCTACCGCGACCAGGACCCCGAGGTCGGCACCGACGAGGCCGAGCCGGAGGGCGAGGGCGGCCCCGGGGGCATGGACCCCGAATAGCGCGAGCGGCCGCCGATCCTGCGAAGCTGGAGCCCATGCGAATCGTGGTGACGCGGCGGGTTCCGGAAGCAGCGATGGTGGTGCTCCGCGAGGCGGGCGAGGTCTGGGTGTCCGGCGAGGACCGGCCACTCGGCCCCGACGAGCTGCGCGAAGCGGTGCGCGGCGCGGACGCGGTGGTGTGCATGCTGCACGACCGCGTCGACGGCGCGGTGGCCGACGCGGCCGGGTCGCAGCTGAAGGTCGTGGCCAACGTCGCGGTCGGCTACGACAACATCGACGTGCCCGCGCTGGCCGCGCGGGGCGTGACGGTCACCAACACGCCCGGCGTGCTGACCGACGCCACCGCGGACCTCGCGTTCGGCCTGCTGCTCGCGGTGACGCGGCGCATCGGCGAGGGCGAACGACTGCTGCGGTCCCGCACACCCTGGTCGTTCCACCTCGGGTTCATGCTCGGCTCCGGCCTGCAGGGCAAGACCCTCGGCATCGTCGGCCTCGGCCAGATCGGGCAGGCGGTGGCCCACCGGGCCCGCGCGTTCGGCATGCGGATCGTCTACAGCGGACGGTCCCGCGCGAAGCCGGAGGTGGAGTCGGCGCTGCACGCGGAGCACCTGTCGTTCCTGGAGCTGCTGCGCACCGCCGACGTGGTGTCGCTGCACTGCCCGCTGACGCCGGAGACGCGGCACCTGATCGACGCCGAGGCGCTGGGCGTGATGAAGCACAGCGCGTTCCTGATCAACACCACGCGCGGACCGGTCGTGGACGAGGCCGCGCTGGCCGACGCGCTGCTGCGGCGGGAGATCGCCGGCGCCGGGCTGGACGTGTTCGAAAAGGAGCCCGAGGTCGAGCCGCGGCTGCTGGAGATGGACAACGTGGTCGTGACACCGCACCTCGGCTCCGCCACGGTCGAAACCCGGACCGAGATGGCCCTGCTCGCGGCGCGCAACGTCGCTGCCGTGCTGGCGGGCGATGGCGCCGTTAATGAGGTGCGCCCGGACGGCGGCCGCTCCTAGTCTGCGCAGCGTGCGACTGAACGGGCAGGTCCTGATCCTCGACGCCGACGACACGTTGTGGGAGAACAACGTGATCTTCGAGCGGGTCATCGACGACTACCTGGACTGGATCGCGCATCCCACACTGGAGCGCGCCGCGGTGCGGGAGATCCTCGACGACATCGAGCGGGCGAACGCGGTGTCACACGGCTACGGGACCAAGGTGTTCCTGCACAGCCTCGGCGAGTGCTTCGAGAAGTTGCGTGAGCGTCCCGCGACCGCGGCGGAGCGTGCCCGCATCGAGGAGCTGGCGGCGGCGCTGATCAACCACGAGGTCGAGCTGATCCCCGGCGTCGCCGAGACGCTCGTCGAGCTGGGCTCGCGGCACGAGCTGATGCTGCTGACCAAGGGCGACCGCGAGGAGCAGCAACGCAAGATCGACGCGTCCGGGGTGGCCCACCACTTCCGCGAGGTGCACATCGTGCCGGAGAAGCACGTCGAGGTGTACCGCGGCCTGGCGTCGGCGCGGATGCTCGCGCCGGAGTCGACGTGGATGATCGGCAACTCGCCGAAGTCGGACATCCGCCCCGCCCGCGCGGCCGGCATGAACGCGGTGTTCATCCCCAACGCGAACACCTGGGTGCTGGAGCACGACGAGCTGGACGAGACCGACGATCGGGTGCTGACGCTGGGTTCGTTCCGGGAGCTCGTGCGCCACTTCTGAATCTTGCGTGTCACGCATGTTTGCGCGGCACGCAAGTTCTGCTACCGTGGAGCCATGGGCCTGCGGGAGCGGAAGAAAGCCGAGACGCGCTCGGCGATCAGCTGGGCGGCCATCCGGCTGGCCGTTGAGCGCGGGTTCGGCAACGTCAAGGTCGAGGACATCGCCGAGGCGGCCGGGGTCTCCCCGCGCACGTTCAACAACTACTTCTCCAGCAAAGGCGAGGCGATCGTGGCTCGCCACACCGACCGCCTCCGCAACCTCGCCGTCGTGCTCCGCGAGCGGCCGGCCGACGAGCCGTTGTGGGACGCGATCAGCGCCTCCGCCGCGGCCCAGTTCACCCCGGACCTCGCCGCGGCCGAGCACCCGGTGCCCGACCCGGTGACCTGGACGGCCGGCGTGCGCTTGATGCTCGCCGACCCCGCCCTGCAGGGCGATCTGCTCAAGGCGGGCGCGGTGGCGGAAGCCGAGATCGCCGCGGCGGTCGCCGAGCGCACCGGCGCCTCGCTCGAGCGGGACCTGCACCCGCACCTGGTGGCGGCCGCGGTCGTGGCCGCCGTGCACACCGCGATCGGCCACCACCTCCGGACCGATCGCCCGGTGGCGGACCTGCTCACCGAAGCATTCGGCCTGCTCTCCACGGGCCGGTAACTCCACTGTGGACAGCCCGGGCGGGTGCCCGGGCCGATTCCCCCTGCCCGGAAGGATTTTCCATGATCGACGTCGTCATCGCGGGCGGCGGGCCGAACGGCCTCATGCTCGCCTGCGAACTCGCACTGTCCGGCACCCGCGCGGTCGTCCTGGAACGTCTCGACGGACCCCGCACCGAACCCCGCGCCAACGGCCTGGTCGGCGAGGTCGTGCGGATGCTGGACCGGCGCGGCCTGTACGAACGGCTGACCGGCGCGCCCGGCGCTCCCGAACCCGCGCGCGGGTTCGTGTTCGGCGCCTTCCCGTTGCCGCTGGCCGACCTCACCCACCACCTCTACACGCTGATGGTGCCCCAGCGGCGCATCGAGGAGGTGCTCGCCGAACGCGCGGCCGAACTCGGCGTCGAGGTCCGTCGCGGGCACGAGGTCACCGGTCTGACCCAGGACGCGGACGCGGTGACCGTCGAGGTCGACGGACACGAGCCGGTCCGCGCGCGGTTCCTCGTCGGCGCGGACGGCGGGCACAGCGTGGTCCGCAAGCTGGCCGGGATCGGGTTCCCCGGCGTGACCTCCGACGAGTCCGTGTCGTACTCGGCGGAGGTCAGCGTCCCACCCGGGCTCATCGGCCCTGGCGGCGAGCTGGAGGTCCCGGGGTTCGGCGCCGTGCCGCCGTTCCAGCACCTGCGGACCGCACGCGGGCTGATCACCTGGGCGCCGTTCCCCGACCGGAACCCGATGGTCAGCACCGTGGAGTGGGGCCTGCCCGCGGACGGCGAAGCGTCACTGGCGGAAGTGCGCGCCAGCGCCGCCCGCGTGCTCGGCGCGGACCTGCCGCTCGGGCCGCCACCCGGCGCGGGGCCGCACCTGGTGCGCCGCCTGTTCGGCGGGAACACCCGGATCGCCGAGCGCTACCGGGACCGCCGCGTGTTCCTGCTCGGCGACGCGGCGCACGTGCACTCCGCGATCGGCGGCCCCGGCCTCAACCTCGGCCTGCAGGACGCGGTCAACCTGGGCTGGAAGCTCGCGGCGGCGGCCCGCGGCGAGGTGGACGTGCTGGACACCTACGAGTCCGAGCGGCGCCCGGTCGCGCAACGGGTCGCGATGCACACGCAGGCGCAGTCGCTGCTCATCCGGCCGGGTGGCGACGTGACCGCGCTGCGGGAGCTGTTCGGGGAACTGCTCGCACTGCGCGGCACCCGGCAGCACATCGCCGACCTGATGGCCGGCGCGGACATCCGCTACGACGTCGGCGGCCCCGGTGAACCGGCCGGGCGGTTCGCACCGGACCTGCCGGACCTGCCCGCGCTCGCCCGCGGCGGGCGGGCGTTGTTGTTCGATCCGACCGGGACGCTGGACGCCGGGCCGTGGCGGAACTCCGTCGACGTCGTCGAGGCGCCCGGGCTGGAGACCGCGTACCTGCTGCGGCCGGACTGCTTCATCGCCTGGACCGGCTCCGACGGCGACGGCCTGCACGAGGCGCTCACGAGGTGGTTCGGCCCCGGAACGCACTGAGGGAGGACGCCGCACGGGCGCCCTCCCTCAGCGGAAGTCCCTTGTTCTACAGGCCCGGCTGCTGCGCGTCCGGCTGCGGCAGGACGGCGAAGTTCAGCTGTCCCTGCTCGTCCTGCTGGACGTCCAGCACCTTGTCGTCCAGGAAGATCGCGGCCTGCGGCTCCAGGAACACCTTCGCGCCCCCGTCCGCGCCAACGACCTGGTCCCCGTCCTCCGGAGCCGGTGCCACGGACAGCGCCAGCTGCGCGCCGCTGTCCTGCTGGGCCTGCACGGCGAAGCGCAGGCCACCACTGTCGGTCTGGCCCTCCTGTGCCGTCAGGGCGCTGATGGCCTCGGCGGCGGCATCGGTCAAAGCGAGCATCGTGTCAGTCCCTTCGCGTCACGTGCACTCGTACCTCTGACCGTAGGGGCACCCCCGCGCGAGCGCTGTCCTGCACCGGCCGTCATCGCCGTTCACCCTGGGTTTCGCCAGGTCAGCGCCGATGTGACCGATTTCACACAGGGTCTTCGTCCGGCGGTGTCCGGATGGCGTCCGGCACCGAGCCGGGCGGGTTGTCCGCCTTCTGGTCGACCGCGTCGCCGAGGTTCTGCCCGGCGTCGGCGACGTCCAGGCCGTCGCGGGTTTCGGTCTCGTCGGCGGGCACGTCCTCCGGCTGGACGTCCGGACGCTCCTGCGCCAGCCGCCCGTCGAGGCTCTCGCCCTCGCGCACCTCGTTCGGGGTCGTGCCGAACCGGTCGGAGGCCATGTACCGCTCCGGCGGCTCGACGCCCTCCTCGAGCGGGTCGACGCGCAACCGGTCCTCGTCGAGGTCCTCCGCGCTGTTCAACGCGGCCGGATCGGTCTCCACCGCGTCCGGCACGGGATGGCCATGAGCCTCACTCATCGGTCCTCCTCACCTGCTGTCCTAGCGGTGGCGATACCCGAGCGGCGGAACGGGCAAACCCGAGATCAAGCTCACGTGGTTGTACAGTACAAATAATTGCTGAGCGTAGGTAAGTTTTGGGTATGACCGCAACGTGGATCAGCGGGCCGGTGGCACGGGAGGCTCCCGCCGCGCACCGTCCGGCCGAACACCACCCGGTCGCCTGGTACGTCGTCGCCGGAGTGCTGACGACCGGCCTGCAGGAACTCCTCTTCCTCGGCGGCCGCCCGCTGCTGGGCGCCGTGACCGCGAACGTGCTCGCCATCGCGCTGACCACGCTCGCCAACACCGAGTTCCAGCGCCGCGTAACGTTCGCCGGCCATTCCGCGTCACCCGTTCGATTGCACCTGCAGTCGGCGGGGACATTCGCCTTCTACGCGGGCTACGGATCACTCGTGCTGCTTTCGCTACACCTGTTCACCACCAATCCGTCGGCCACCCTCCAGGCGGTCGCACTCGCGGTGGCGAGCGGTCTGGGCGGGATCGTCCGGTTCGCGGTACTGCGTTGGTGGGTCTTCGCACGCTGATGACCTGCGTGTTGTCACATAGCCAAGAAGTGTGTCACTTTTGCGCTTGATTGTTCATGGGTGCTCGGTTCGCGCACCTGGAGAACTCCATCGAGCGGGCTGTTGCTGCGAATGGGGTATGTCTAGTTGAAATCTGGACTGCCGGGCGACCACCACATACGATTACGCACAGTTTCATCGGGAACGGGTCGGCAGGGACCTAGAGGGAGTACCCGTTCACCGAGAGTAACAAGAAACGCGGGCCCCCGACGGCGACCGGTCGACGGGTCATCGTTGTTGTCGTTGGGGAGCCGACCATGCGAACGAGTGTCCCGCCTGTCACTGCCGGAAGAGCCGAGCCCGAGGCGCCGGGGCTGACGCCCCAGGCCTTTCCTCGGGCATCACAGCGGCTCACGAAAGAAGAGCTCGACCCGGTCGTCCGCGAAGCCGCCACCGGTGAACGCGGAGCCGTGGACCGCTTGATCCAGATGATCACCCCGGTCGCCGTCCGGTACTGCCGGGCGCGGCTGGGCGGACGCGACCTGTCCTACCTCTCGGCGGACGACGTCGCGCAGGAGGTCTGCCTGGCCGTCCTGCACGCGCTGCCG
This sequence comes from Amycolatopsis sp. ATCC 39116, assembly GCF_000231075.2. Lineage (NCBI taxonomy): Bacteria > Bacillati > Actinomycetota > Actinomycetes > Pseudonocardiales > Pseudonocardiaceae > Amycolatopsis > Amycolatopsis sp. ATCC 39116. The sequence continues at coordinate 14,435 of NZ_AFWY03000046.1, forward strand.
CAGTACCAGGACCGAGGCGGATCGTTCCTCTACCTGGTGCACGCCATCGCGTCCAACAAGGTCGCCGACGCCTACCGCCTGGTCTCGCGAGACCGGTCGGACCCGGTCGCCGAGCTGCCGGAACGCCCGCTGGCCGACAACGAGCCGGAGAAGCACGCGCTCGACGTCGACCTCGGCGACCGGATGACCAAGCTGCTGGCCACCCTCCCGCAGCTGCAGCAGGAGATCCTGACGCTGCGGATCGCGGTCGGCCTGTCGGCGAACGAGACGGCCGAGGCGCTGGGCATCTCGGCAGGCAACGTCCGCGTCACGCAGCACCGCGCCCTGGGCAAGCTGCGAGCCATGATCACCCGCGACGGCGACCTGCTCGACTGAACCAATCGACAACCGGCTGGCCTGGCGGTGCGGGTAGCGACCCCTCCCGCCAGCCCACCACCACCCTCAACGGGCACGCTGCGCGTGGCTGGAGCCGTCTTGGAAACCCGCGGCGATGCGAGCTGCACGGGTGGTGAGGCGGCACCGCCGCGTCAAGACGAACTAGGCCGTGCCGTAGGCCTCGTTCAGGGCGGGCAGGAGTTCGCGCGACGCGAACTCGAAGAACCCGTCCTGGTGGTCGCCGCCGATCTGGACCAGCGCCAGATCCGTGAAGCCGGCGTCGGCGAAGGCCTGGGCGCTCTTCACGATCGGCTCGGCGTCCGGGCCGCACGGGATGGCCTGTGCGACCTCGTCGGGGGTGATGAACTGGGTCGCACCGGCGAACCCGGACGTGCCGGGCAGCTCGGCGTTGACCTTCCAGCCGCCGCCGAACCAGCGGAACTGCTCGTGCGCCCGCTGCTTGGCCGCCTCCGGGTCGGCGTCCCAGCACACCGGCAGCTGCGCGTACTTGCGCGAAGAGTCCTGTCCCAGCTGGGCGCGCTCCTCGTCCCAGGCGTGCACCAGCTCGGGCTTCGGCTCGGTGGCGATCAGCGCGTCGGCCACCGGAGCGAAGCGCGTCACCGACTGCTTGCCGGACACCGCGACGCCGATCGGCGTGCGCCGCTCCGGCAGGTCCCACAACTTCGCCGAGTCGACCCGATAGTGCTGACCCGAGTAGTTGACGTACCCGCCGTCGAACAGGTCGCCGATGATCGCGAGCGCCTCGCTCAGCATCTCGTGCCGCACGTTCACCGGCGGCCACCCGCGGCCGACGACGTGCTCGTTCAGGTTCTCGCCCGCGCCCAGCCCGAGCGTGAACCGGTCGCCCGACAGCAGGGAGATGGTCGCCGCCTTCTGCGCCACCACCGCCGGGTGGTACCGCATGAGCGGACAGGTCACGAAGCTCAGCAGCTCGACGCGTTCGGTCACCTGGGTGACCGCGCCCAGCACGCTCCACGCGTACGGGGCGTGCCCTTGTTCGTCGAGCCAGGGCGAGTAGTGGTCACTGCACACCTCGAACGCGAACCCCGCCTGCTCGGCGGCCGCCGCGTGCCGGACCAGCTCCCTCGGCCCGGCCTGTTCGGTCATCAGGGTGTAACCGAAACGCACTCCTGCTCCTTCTCAGCGCCGGCCAGCAGCTGCTTGCGCCGCGAGATCATCGCTCGCCGCTCGGTCTCGTCGAGCCCACCCCAGACGCCGAAGGGCTCTTCGGCGGTGAGCGCGTGGTGCCGGCATTCGACGATCACCGGGCAGGACATGCAGATCTGCTTCGCCCGCGCGACCCGGTCCGCCCGCGCGAAACCCCGTTCGCCGTCCGGGTGGAAGAACACCGAGCTGTCCAAGTTCCGGCAGTTGCCGTGCCTCTGCCACTCCCACGTTTCGGCAACAGGCACCGGGAGCCGTGACGTGTCCGCCATCTCGACCTCACCTCCGCGACCATCTCAGTTGCGCGCAGGACTACCCCGGTTTTTCGGCCACTACACCTGTCGGCCGAGCGCCAGCCGCTTCTCGAACCAGTGATCGGCGTACAAGCGTTGTTCAGGAGCTTCGATCTCGCGGTAGCCGTGTTTGGCGTAGAGCCCACGAGCCTCCACCAGATCGTGCCGCGTGTCCAGCCTCATCCGCTCGCAACCCAGTGCCTGAGCTGCGGTTTCGGCCGCGCGGAGCAGTTGGTCACCACCTCCCCGGCCACGCGCTGCGGGAAGGACGAACATCCGGGTCAGCTCCGCGGTCGTGACGTCGAGCACGCGGATGCCGACGCAGCCGGTCACCTCATCGTGCGACCGCGCGAGCAGGAACAGGCCCGTCGGCGGGACGAGGTCGTCGCTGGGGTCGTCGGCCATCGCGGCGTCCAGTTCGGCCACCGTCGCGGGGCGGCCGTAGTAGCGGCTGGCGACGTCGTCGAAGTAGGCGCGCAGAACGGCTTGCGCGGCGGCGTCGGTCACGGGGACCGGGTTGATCGTCCACACGGGTCCATCGTGGCGGGACCGTCCAGCGGATTTCAGAGATCGGCGGCCCGCTGGTGGCGGGCCTCGTACAGGTCGACCTCCCCGCCGGGCAGGCGGAGCTCGGCGGGGGGACAGTTTCACGATGAGCCAGCCGCCGCCCGCGTCGACGTGCGGCTGTCCGAGCACGTCACGCAGGAAGGCGCGGTCGGCTTCCGCGTCGTGGCTGTACAGGATCACGTGAGCGCCATTGATCATCCATCGAGCCTAGGCAGCCGTTAGGGTGGCCCGCATGGCTTACGACGTGGTCCTGTTCGGCGCGACCGGCTTCACCGGCCGGCTCACCGCGGAGTACCTGGCCCGGCACGCCCCCGACGACTGCCGGTGGGCCCTCGCCGGTCGCAGCCGCGCCAAGCTGGAGGCCGTGCGCGACGGCCTCGGGCCGAAGTTCGCCCAGCTGCCGCTCCTCTACGCCGACGTCACCGACCCCGCCTCGCTGAAAGCGGTTGCCGAATCGGCGACGGTCGTGATCACCACGGTGGGCCCCTACGTGGAGTACGGCGAGCCGCTGGTGGCCGCGTGCGCCGAAGCCGGTACCGACTACGTGGACCTGTGCGGCGAGCCCGAGTTCACCGACCTGATGTACGTCCGCCACCACGCCCGCGCCGCCGAAACGGGGGCGCGAATCGTGCACGCGTGCGGCTTCGACTCGATCCCGCACGACCTGGGCGTCTACTACACGGTCAAGCAGCTGCCGGACGACGTGCCGATCCGGGTGCGCGGCCAGGTCCGCGTCGGGGCGACGTTCTCCGGCGGCACCTACGCCTCCGCGCTCGGCGCCGCGTCCCGGCTGCTGCCGATGGCCCAGGCCGCGCGGGAACGCAAGAAGGTGCAGCACCGCCCCGAGGGCCGCCGCGTGCGCGCGGTGACCGGCACCCCGCGGCGCGACGGCGAGACCGGCCACTGGCTGGTGCCGCTGCCGACCATCGACCCGCAGATCGTCGTCGGCTCGGCGCGGGAGCTGCCCGAGTACGGGCCGGACTTCACCTACAGCCACTACGCCGCGGTCAAGCACCTGCCGGTGCTGGCGGGCGGGCTCGCCGGGCTGGGCGCGGCGGTCGCGCTCGTGCAACTGCCGCCGGTGCGCAAGGCGCTGGGCAACCTGCGCAAGCCCGGTCAGGGCCCGAGCGAGCAGCGCCGCGCGAAGTCCTGGTTCAAGGTCCGGTTCGTCGCCGACGGCGGTGGCAAGCGCGTGGTCACCGAGGTCTCCGGCGGCGACCCCGGCTACGACGAGACGGCGAAGATGCTGGCCGAGTCCGCGCTCTGCCTGGCGCACGACGACCTGCCGCCCCGCGCCGGGCAGCTCTCCCCGGCCGCCGCGATGGGCGACGCGCTGCTGACGCGGCTGAAGAACGCGGGGCTGGCGTTCCGGACGCTGCCGTCCTGAACCACCCGGACGGGGGATACCCAAAACCGAAACCCCGACCAGGCTTAAACACAGTTCAAGCCGAGCCTTACAGTGATCGCATGGCTCGACTGACGCGCGCTGAAAGTCAGGCGCACACGCGCCGCCGCCTCCTGGACACGGCCACGGAGCTGTTCCTGCGCGAGGGCTACACCGGCACGTCGCTGGAGCGGGTGGCCGAGGAGGCGGGGTACTCGAAGGGCGCCGTCTACTCCAACTTCCGCAACAAGGACGAGCTGTGCCTGGCCGTTCTGGAGGGGGTGCGCGCGGAGAAGGCGGCGTCGGTGGACGCGACCCTGGCCGGCACCGACAGCCTCGAGGAACTCCTGGCGGCTTTCGCCGTGTGGGCCGCGGGCACCGGCGGCGACCAGGAGTGGATCCGCTTGGAGGCGGAGTACCTGCTCAACTGCCGCCGCGACCCGGAGCTCCTCGGGCGGCTGGCCAAGAGCAACGCCGAGATCGCCGACCTGGTGACCGGCCTGCTGAACACCAACGCGCGGCGCCTGGGCGTGCGGCTGCCGATGGACGCCCGGCAGGCGGCTTACGCACTGTTCAGCATCACGCTCGGGCTGGGCCTGCTGCGCTCGGTGGACCCCGGCATCGGGGTGGATTCGTTCACCTCGATCGTGCGGCTGCTGGCGCAGCCGGCGGAGGTGAAGGTGCCGGAGGCGCGTTCGGCGAGCCGCGAACCGGCAGACGGGGCGGACTCGGCCGCGAGCCGCGACTGACCACGACCCGCCCCGTGGCTGCGGGCCCAGCGCCGCGGCTGCCAGTTGCCGCGGTCCGGCCCGCGGCACCCCGCGAAGCGGGTGCAAGCCCCGCGGGGTGCCAGGGCCGGCGGGGTTACCGGATGCGGCGGCCCAGCCGACGGCATCGCCCCCGCGAAGCGGGAGCCAGCAATGCCAGCGACGCCGGGACCGCGGCGGCACCGCCCCGCGGAGCGGGGGCTCGTACTGTCAGCAGCGCCGGGGACCAGCAGCGCCGGAATCAGCGGGACCGCAGCGGCACGTCCCCCGCGAAGCGGGAGCCAGCACTGCCAGCAGCGCCGGGACACCAACGGCGCCCCGCGGAGCGGGAGCAAGCACTGCCAGCAGCGCCAGCACCGCCAGCAGCGCCGGAGCGCCAGCGGCGCCGGGACCAGCGGGACCGCGGCGGCACGGCCCCGCGCGAGACCGGAATCAGCGGGGCGGCAGCGCGTGCAGCTTCACCTGCTCCAACCGCCCCGCGCGCACTCGCGCCGTCAGGTACGTGTGCTCCGGCTGGCGGCGCCGGTCGGTCGGCGAGCCGGGGTTGAGCAGGCGCAACCCGTTGGGCGCCACCGTGTCCCACGGGATGTGGCTGTGCCCGAACACCAGGACGTCGGCATCCGGGTAGTCCCGCGCGCACCGCGCCTCCCGGCCCTTCGCCGGGCCCGTTTCGTGCACCACCGCCAGCCGCAGGCCGTCCAGCGACGCCCTGGCCACCTCGGGCAGCCGTGCGCGCAGCTCCGGGCCGTCGTTGTTGCCGTACACGCCGATCAGCCGCTTGCTGCGCTTCTCCAGCTCGTCCAGCAGCGCGACCTCCACCCAGTCGCCCGCGTGCACCACCACGTCGGCGCGCCCGACCTCTTGCCACAGCTGTTCCGGCAGATCACGCGCCCGCTTCGGCACGTGGGTGTCGGACATGACGAGGAGCTGCATGGTCACCGGTGTATCACGCTGGGCCACCCGGAGCAGGGCGCGAATCCCCTCGCCCGTAACCTTCATCCGGGTTGTCCGGATCAGGAGGGGTGAGCCTTGACGCAGGAACCCGCGTGGCCCACGTCCGACGACGAGCGGACCGAGGTCATGACCCCGGTCACCGACGTGCTGCCGAAGGTGACGCAGGAGCCGCCGCGGAAGAAGAAGTCCGCCAAGCGCGCCGCGATCATCGCCGGGTCGGTGCTCGGCGTGCTCGCCGCGCTCTACGCCGTCGACCTGCTGGTGAGCCAGGGCAACGTGCCCCGCGGGGTCACCGTCGCCGGGGTCGAGGTCGGCGGGCTCAAGCGCACCGCGGCCGAGGACAAGCTGCGGGACGAGATCGAACCGCGGCTGACGCAGACGATCCCGGTGCGCGCCGGTGACGCCACCGCCGCGATCGACCCGTCCACGGCCGGCCTCACGCTCGACTGGCCGTCCACTTTGGACCAGGCAGGCGACCAGCCGCTCAACCCGTTCACCCGCATCGCGTCGTTCTTCAGCGACCGCGAGGTCGGCGTGGTCACCCACGCGGACCAGAACAAGCTCGCCGCGGCCATCGAGGAGCTGCGCGGCCGCACGGACCGCCTCCCCGTCGAGGGCACGATCCGGTTCGAGGAGGCCCAGCCGGTCGCGGTGCCGCCGCAGCCCGGCCAGCAGCTCGACGCCGAGGGCGCCAAGAACGAGGTGCTGCGCCACTGGGCGACCGGGCAGACGCTGAACCTCCCGGTGACGACCACGCCGGTCCAGGTCTCGGCCGAGGCCGTGCAGGCCACGCTGGACGGCTTCGCCAAGCCCGCCGTGTCCACGCCGCTGGTCATCCGAGGCGAGGGCGCCACCGCGACGCTCTCCCCCGAGGCCGTGGCCGCCGCGCTGTCGTTCGAGCCGGGCGAGGGCGGCACGCTGGTGCCGAAGGTCGACCACAACAAGATCGTCGAGGCGGCCGGCCCGCAGCTCAAGTCCTCCGAGAAGGAGGGCAAGGACGCCCAGATCGTGTTCGAGGGCGGCCGACCCACGGTGCAGCCGTCGGTGGACGGCAAGGGCGTCGACTGGAACCCGACCCTGCAGCCGCTGTTCGACCTGCTCAAGGCGCCGGGCGCGCACGAACTGGTCGCGAAGTACCACACCACCCCGGCGAAGGTGACCACCGAGCAGGCCAACCAGCTCGGCATCACCGAGGTCATCGGCGAGTTCACCACCGGCGGGTTCGCCGCCGACTCCGGCGTGAACATCAGGACCGTCGCGCAGAAGGTGAACGGCGCGATCGTGAAGCCGGGCGAGACGTTCAGCCTCAACGGGTTCACCGGTCCGCGCGGCAAGGCACAGGGCTACGTCGAGGCCGGCGTGATCGAGAACGGCGCCCCGGCCCGCGAGGTCGGCGGCGGCATCTCGCAGTTCGCCACCACGCTGTACAACGCGGCCTACTTCGCCGGACTGAAGGACGCCGGGCACAAGGAGCACAGCTACTACATCAGCCGCTACCCCGCCGCGCGGGAGGCGACGGTGTTCCAGAGCGCCAGCGGCAGCAGCGTGATCGACCTGAAGTTCACCAACGACTCCGACACCGGCGTGGCGATCCAGACGATCTGGACGCCGTCGTCCATCACGGTGAAGCTGTGGGGCACCAAGCGGTACACCGTCGAGTCGATCCCGGGGCCGCGGTCGAACTTCGTCCCGCCGCAGGAGAAGCCCGGCCCGGCGGAGAACTGCCACGCCTCCAACGGCGCGCAGGGCTTCACCACCAGCGACACCCGGGTGCTGCGGGACGCGAAGACCGGCCGCGAGGTCAAGCGCGAGACCCGCACCGTGCACTACAACCCGCAGCCGAAGATCGTCTGCCCCTGACGGGGACGTGAAAACGGGGCCGCACCGATCCGGTGCGGCCCCGTTTCGCGTCGGTCAGGAGCCCCGCTTGATCTCATCGAGCCGCACCTGGACGCCGTCCAGCACGCGGTCCACGGCGTAGTCGAACAGCTCGCCGAAGTAGTCGCGGTTCTTCTCCGGGTCGGCGAGGCGCTCGTGGACCGATTCGCTGAGCGTGGCCAGACCGGCCAGGTCCGGGTCCGCCGTCGGCTCGCCCCACCCGCTCGAGATCTGGGCCTTCACCTCGCCGGCCTTGCGCTGGTCGTCCTCCAGCGAGATGAACAGGCAGGCCTGGCTGACCAGCAGGCGGCACACCATGGCGGCCTCGTCCTGCTCGAACCCGGCGCCCAGCAGTGTCCTCATCGCACGGTCCACAGTGGGCCCGCCCGCCTCGACCGAGGGGCCGTTGAGCGCGACCCGCCGGGCCACGCCGGGGTAGCGCATGAACACCAGCCGCAGGTTGGTGAGGAACTGGCGCCACCAGGCGCGCCACTCCATCTCGGCAGGCGGCAGCTCGTACATGGCTATGACGCGGTCGACGACCGCCGTCACGACCGTGTCCCGGTCGCCGACGTGGTGGTAGATCACCGCCGGGTAGGCGTCGACCGCGCCGGCGAGCTGGCGCAGCGTCCACGACTCCACCCCGTGCCTGGCCGTCAGCTCGAGCGCCGCGTCGATGATGCGATCCGGGGTGACCGCGGGCAGCCCCGCCGCGTCACGGGAGCGCGGACGGCCGGGCACGGGAGCAGACTTCGCCATGGCGTAACAGTAGCTCCCTCGTGTTGGCGCGCCAGTCAACACCGCCGTGAATCGTGACGAAAACAGCTCGCCAAGGTGGACCGGGCCTGGGAGGCTGGACGAGCAAGCGCGTGACACCCAGGAGGTCGTATGTCCGAGAACAGTTCACCGAATGATTCGGAAGACGACGTCAAGCGCAGGTTCCGCGAAGCCCTCGAACGCAAGCAGGCGAACGCCCAGTCGTCCGGCAAGCACGACAGCGGGGGCGGCAAGGGCGGCCACGTCCACGGACACGGCCCAGCGGCCAGCAAGCGCACCTTCCGCCGCAAGAGCGGCTGACCGGACGGCGTGGGTGCCCTGACCGGCACCCACGCCGCCCCGGGTCAGAGCGCGAAGGTCCGCAGGTGGTCGACCACGACGAACCGCGAGGCCGGGGACGCCGCCGCCACCGCCGACCGCAGCGCGTCCAGGCCGCCCCAGTCGCGGGCCGGTTCGGTCAGCGGGTGGTCGAAGTCGTCCCAGTGCGTGGGGATCACATAGGGCGGTTGCCCGAGCACACGCAGCAGGCGGCCCACGTAGTCGGCGATCTTGCCGCCACCGGCGGGAAGCAGCACCACATCCGGACGCAGACCGTCCAGTTCCGACTCGACGTAGTTCGATCCGCCGAAGTCGATCACGCTGCCGCCGCGGGCGGAGGTCACGTGGTACGCGAGCGTTCCGCCCTCCACAAGATCCTGAATATATTTCGGTTTCGGCAGGTGGCCGAGCCCGAGACCCGGCCGCGTTCCCGGGAACGGCACCGCCGCCCGCGCGCCGGACGCCGAGTGCAGTGAGCGCAGGATCCGGATCGTGTAGCCGTCGAAGGTGAGGAACTCGCCGCCGCTCGCGACCGCCAGCTGGTCCTCCGGAGCGCCGAGCGCGGCCATCAGGTTCAGGTGCGTTTCCGTCCCGTACACGGTCGCCCCGGTTTTGCGCGCCAGGTAAGGGACATCGGTCAGGTGGTCGTAGTGGCCGTGGGTCACCAGGATGTGGTCGGCCCGCAACTCGCCGCTGTCCACGTAGTGGTCGATGAGGCCGGTGTCCACGGACAGCCGGGTCTTCGGATCCGCCCCCTCCGGCGAGTAGGTGCCGGTGCGGAAGCGGGTCAGCCACGGGTCGATCAGGACGGTCTTCGTGGCCGTGCCGTCGGCGCTGGGCATCCGGATCTCCCAGCTGTTGTTGCCCCACCAGCGCAGCGTGAGTCCCCCGCCGGTCGCGGCACGGGCGGCCGCGGGCGCCACTCCGGCGAGTACGGCGGCGGCCCCCAGGCCCGCCCCGAACACCCCGCGCCTGCTCAGTCGATCAGTCATGGCGCCAGCCCAGCACGGAAGTGGTACGGCTGTCCAAGACCAGTCCTGGCCTGCCCTGATACGCCGGCGGATATCGTCGCAGGGTGGACCCACTGCGCGCGTTGCGCTACTTCGTCGTGGTCGCCGAAGAACTCCACTTCGGACGTGCCGCGGACCGGTTGGGCATCGCCCAGCCGCCGCTGAGCCAGCGCATCCGCAGGCTCGAGGACGACCTCGGCGCGCGGCTGTTCGAACGCGACAGCCGCCGCGTCGAGCTGACCGAGGCCGGGCAGATCCTGCTCGCCGAATCGCGTGACCTGCTGGCCCGGTGGGAGCGGATGCGCACGCTGGTCGGGAAGGCGCACCGCGGCGAGATCGACGCGCTGCGGGTCGGCGTGCCGCCGGAGCTGGCCGGCCGCGTGCTGGCCGACCTGCTCACCGAGTTCGGCCGCGCGTGCCCGGACGTGCGGCTGGACCTGCAGGAGCTGACGACGACCGAGCAGGTGCGGCTCCTGGCCGACCGCGAGCTGGACGCCGGGTTGCTGCAGCACCCGGTGGACGTCTCCGGGCTGGAACTGGGTCCGGCGGTGCAGACGCCGCTGGGGGTCGTCCTGCCGCGGGATTCGCCGCTGGCGGCCCGGTCGGAGCTGGCGCTGGGCGACCTGGCCGGGCACGGGCTGGTGCTGTTCCCGCGGGCCGCCGCGCCCGGCCTGTACGACGCGACGCTGCGGACGTGCTGGGAGCAGGGGTTCCGCCCGTCGCACGTGCGGCACGCGCGGAACCCGGAGTTCCTGCTGGGGCTCGTGTTGTCCGGGCAGGGCGTGGCGTTCGACCAGGGTCTGGTGGCGCGCAAGGAGCCGCGCGTGGTGTGGCGGCCGCTGGCGGCGGGGTCGCTGTCGTGGCGGATGTCGGTCGCCTGGCCGGCGGTGAACCCGCACCCGGAGGCCGCGCGGCTGGCGGACGTGGTGGCGGACGTGCTGGCACGGGACGGGGTGACCACGCTCGCGCCGGTTCAGGACCCGGTGCTGCGGCCGTGGAGCGTGGTGTTCGGGCGCTCGTGAACGATCTCCTCGATCGCCGCCTTCGCGGCCTCGCCGATGGCGTGGTCGACGTCCGGCAGGCGCGATTCGAGCGTCGGGGCCTTCGTGAACACCGCGACGGCGTAGCGCTCGCCCCCGGGGTATTCGGCGACGCCGATCTCGTTGCGCACCGCGAGCAGGGAACCGGTCTTCCCCCACACCCGGACCTGGGGCGGGAAGGCGGCCGTGAGGCGGTGCCAGTTGACCTGCTGGCCCATCAGCTGCCGGACCCAACCGCACGCCTCGGGCGGTCCCGCGGTGTCGCCGGTGATCGCGGCGAGCAGGGTGGTCATGTCGCGCGGGGTGCTCGCCGAGGTCCGGAGCGGGTCGAGTGCGCGGGTGGCGAAGACCTCCTCGGCGGACAGAGCCGGGAAGCGGCGGGCGAAATCGGCGGCGTCGCGGGCGCCGATGTCCTCGGCCATGGTGGCGACGACGTCGCGCGGCGAACCGATGACGCGGGTGTCCGCCAGCCCCAGCTCGCGCAGCAGCGAGCGCACGTTGTCCAGGCCGACGCGGTCGAAGAGCAGGTCGGCCGCGGTGTTGTCGCTGACCGAGAGGGCGAAGAACGCCGCGTCCCGCAGGCTCATCTCGACGTCGTCGGCGCAGCCCGCGGTGCCGGTGCCGCCGAGCCGGTCGGCCGCGGTGACCCGCAGGCGATCGGCCGGGTCGAGCTGCCCCGCGGCGACCTGGCGGGCCAGTTCGAGGACGAGCGGAACCTTGACGACGGAGGCGAGCACGACCGGCTCGTCCGGATGGTGACCGGTTTCGCCGCCGCAGTCGAGGCAGCGGGCGTGCAGCCAACCCCGCACGCCCGCCGCTTCGAAGATCTTCCCTGGTGTCACACGGTAAGGATGGACCGCAGCCTGCCGACCTCCGACATGCGGCGCTCCGCCAGCCGGTCGGCGGCCGTCGCCGGGGGCACGCCCTCGGCCTTGGCCAGCTCGAACACCGCCTTCGTCGTCTCGAAGATGCCTGCCGCCTTGCGCTTGGCCCGCTCGAAGTCGAAGCCGTGCAGCTCGTCGCTCACCTGGATCACGCCGCCCGCGTTGACCAGGTAGTCCGGCGCGTACAGCACGCCCCGGTCCTCCAGCGACTTCTCGATGCCGGGGTGGGCGAGCTGGTTGTTCGCGGCGCCGCACACGATCTCGGCGCCCAGCTCGGGCACCGTGGTGTCGTTGAGCGCGCCACCGAGCGCGCACGGCGCGAAGACGTCGAGCGGCATCCGCAGCAGCGTGGCGTTGTCCTCGACGACCTCGACCGCCGGGTGGGCGGCCTTCACGCGCTCGACGGCGGCCTGCGACACGTCCGTGACCGACACCCGGGCGCCGGCCTCGACGAGGTGCCCGACGAGGATGTGCCCCACCTTGCCGACGCCGGAGACGCCGACGTGCCGGCCGGCCAGGTCCGCGCTGCCCCAACGGAACTCGGCGGCGGCGCGCATGCCCTGGAACACGCCGAACGCGGTCAGCACCGAGGAGTCGCCCGCGCCGCCGTCGTCGCGGGAGCGGCCGGTCACGAAGCGGGTCTCGCGGGCGATGACGTCCATGTCGGCGACGTAGGTGCCCACGTCGCAGGCGGTGTAGTACCGCCCGCCGAGCGACTGGACGAACCGGCCGTAGGCGCGCAGCAGCGCCTCGGTCTTGGTGGTGGCCGGGTCGCCGATGATGACGGCCTTGCCACCGCCGAGGTCGAGCCCGGCGAGGGCGTTCTTGTAGGCCATGCCCTTGGACAGCGCGAGGACGTCGTCGAGCGCGTCGCTTTCGCGGCTGTAGGGGTAGAAGCGCGTGCCGCCGAGGGCGGGGCCGAGCGCGGTCGAGTAGATCGCGATGATCGCCTTCAGGCCGGTCGCCTGGTCCTGGCAGAACACGACCTGTTCGTGACCGCTTTCGCGGCCGAACACTCCATCCGTCACGGTGGTGACTCCTCATCTGCGACCCGTCCGGCGACGTTCGTGGCGCCGCGGAGGGGTACCGGTTGTGGGTGGAGCTCCCGGGAAGGTCGTTCCCGTCGGCTCCTGAGGAGAAACTTAGCGTTCTTCGGGCGAAAAGCCATGGGAAGATCGGGCGATGCACGTGCGCACCGGTGGTTCCGACGGACCGACCCTGCTCGCCCTGCACGGCCTCGGCGCGACGGGGGCGGTGTGGAACGGGCTGGTCGAGCGGTGGCCGGGCCGCTGGATCGTGCCCGACCTGCCCGGCCACGGCCGGTCGGAACCGCTCCCCCGGTATTCGTTCGGGGCGCTGGCCGCCGCGGTCGCCGAGGTCGTGCCTGCCGGGACGACGGTGGCGGTGCTGGGGCACTCCCTCGGCGGGGTGGTGGCCCTCACCCTGGCGAGCGGTTGGTTCGGGGTGCGGGTGAGCGGGGCTTGCGGACTCGGCATGAAGGTGCGCTGGAGCGACGAGGAGCTGGCGCGGGCCGCTGACCAGGCCGGGCGGCCGGCGAAGGTGTTCGGCTCCCGCGACGAGGCCGCGGCGCGGTGGCTGAAGGTGTCCGGCCTGCACGGCCTGGTGCCCGCGGACTCGCCGATCGTGGACAGCGGGCTGGTGGAGGGCTCGGCGGTGGCTGAACACGCGCCGGGCGGGGGCGCGCGGGGCGGGGGCGCGCCGGGCGGGGGCCGCGAGCGCACCGAGGGTTGGCGGCTGGCGCTGGACCAGGCGGCGTTCGGGGTGGGCGCCCCGGACCTGGACGGCTTGCTGGCGGCGGCACGAGCGCCGGTGATCCTGGCGGCCGGCGAGCACGACCCGATGTGCCCGGCCGAGCACCTGCCGGACGGCGCGGTGATCCTGCCGGGGCTGGGGCACAACGCGCACGTCGAGGACCCCGCCGCGCTGGACCCGCTGCTGGCCCGCCTGCGCGACGCCTGACCGCCGGGGACTGGCCAACTCGCCACGTTGAACAGCCAACCCGCCGCGCCCGGCGAGTCCCGGTACCGCGCCCGGTGAGTTCCCCAGCCCGGCGAGTTCCCCGGTGCCGCGCCGGGCTGGTCGTTCGCGGCCGCTACAGGTCGGCGCGCACCGCCCACAGGTCCGGGAACAGCGGCTTGAACAGCGTCCCCCGCAGGTACTTCGCGCCGGACGAACCGCCCGTGCCCGCCTTGTCGCCGATCGTGCGTTCCACCATCTTCACGTGCCGGTACCGCCACTCCTGCACGCCCTCGTCCAGGTCGACCAGGTGCTCGGCCACCGTGGCCGGCCCGCCGTCATCCGTGTAGACCCCCAGCAGCAGCTTCCGGCGGTCACCGCTGACGTCGTAGCCGTGAACCGACAGGTAGGTCAGGAACGAGTCGAACAGCGACGGGCGCGCCATCGCCGCCGCGATCCGCTTCCGCGCCGGGCTGTCCTCCGGGTAGTGCGCGACCATCCCCGCGTCGCGGCGGCCCAGCACCGCCTCCAGCTCCCGGAACTGCGCCGACTGGAACCCGCTCGCCGCGTCCAGCCGGGTGCGGAAACTGGTGAACTGGCTCGGCGTCATCGTCTCCAGCACGTCGATCTGCGCGACCACGACCTTCAGGATGGTCAGCACCCGCCGCAGGGTGCGGATCGCGTGCGCGGTGTCGCCGGCTTCGAGCCTGGCCTGCAGGTGCGCCAGCTCGTGCAGCATCTGCTTGAACCACAGCTCGTACACCTGGTGGATCACGATGAACAGCAGCTCGTCGTGTTCCTCCGACCGCGGGTGCTGCGCGGCCAGCAGGTCGTCCAGCGCCAGGTACGACGTGTAGGTCAGGGACGCGTGCTCGCCCGAGGTCACGGCAGCCCCGCCAGCGAGTCGGCGAGCGCCGACTCGGGCAGCTCGTTGTCGGTCATCCGCCCGGACAGGTACGCGGCGTAGGCCGGCAGGTCGAGGTGCGCGTGCCCGCACAACGCGGTCAGGATCGCCTTCTCCTCCCCGGTTTCTTTGCAACGCAACGCTTCCTGGATGCACGCCGCCAGCGCGTGCGTCGGCTCGGGCGCCGGGATGATGCCCTCGGCGCGGGCGAACCGCACCCCGGCGGCGAAGCACTCCTGCTGCCCCACCGCGAGCGCCTCGACCAGGCCCAGCTCGTAGATGTGCGACAGCAGCGGCGCCATCCCGTGGTAGCGCAGGCCGCCGGCGTGGATCGGGTCCGGGATGAAGTCGTGACCCAGGGTGTGCATCTTCAGCAGCGGCGTCAGCCCGGCCGTGTCGCCGAAGTCGTAGGCGTAGCGGCCGCGCGTCAGCGACGGGCACGCGGCGGGCTCGACCGCGCGGATCACCGGGTCGATCCGCCCGGCCAGCTTCTCCCGCAGGAACGGGAACACCAGCCCGCCGAAGTTGGACCCGCCGCCGGTGCAGCCGACGATCACGTCCGGCGTGTCGCCGGCCTGCGCGAACTGCAGCAGAGCCTCCTCGCCGATCACCGTCTGGTGCAGCAGGACGTGGTTGAGCACGCTGCCCAGCGCGTACCGGGTGTCCGGGTCGGCGGCCGCCTGCTCGACGGCCTCGCTGATCGCGATGCCCAGGCTGCCGGTCGAGTCCGGGTCCGCGTCCAGCACGGCGCGCCCGGCCGCGGTCTCCTTCGACGGGCTCGGGTGCACCGTGGCGCCGAACGTCTCCATCATGATCTTGCGGTAGGGCTTCTGGTCGTAGGAGGCCCGCACCTGCCAGACCTCGCACTCCAGCCCGAACGTCGCCGACGCGAACGCGAGCGCGCTGCCCCACTGCCCGGCGCCGGTCTCGGTGGTCAGCCGCCGGATGCCTTCCGCCGCGTTGTAGAACGCCTGCGGCACGGCGGTGTTCGGCTTGTGCGAGCCGACCGGGCTGACGCCCTCGTACTTGTAGTAGATCCGGGCCGGCGTGCCGAGCGCCTTCTCCAGGCGCCGCGCCCGGTACAGCGGCGATGGCCGCCACAGCCGGTAGACGTCCAGCACCTCGCCGGGGATGTCGACAAAGCGATCTTGAGTGACTTCCTGGCCGATGATCGCCTGCGGGAACAGCGGCGCGAGGTCGTCCGGCCCGACCGGCTCGCGCGTGCCGGGGTGCAGCGGCGGTGGCGGCGGCTCCGGCAGGTCGGGGATCACGTTGTACCAGGTCGTGGGCAGGTCCGACTCGTCGAGCAGGTACTTCGTGCGACCGGTCATCGGATGCACCTCCCTCGTGGCGACTCCCCCAGCTTGGCTCGCGATGGCGTTCAATGGAAGACGTGCGCAGGACCATCGACTGGGTGAACGGTGCCGTCGAGATCATCGACCAGGTAGCCCTGCCGGGCGAGTACCGGACGCTGCGGCTGACCACCGTGGACGAACTGATCGACGCGATCCGCAGGCTGGCCGTGCGCGGCGCGCCCGCGCTCGGCGGCGCCGGGGCGCTGGGCACCGCGCTGGCGGCCTTCGCCTCCGACGACCCGGCGGCGGTGCGCGCGGACGCCGAGCGGCTGGCCGCCGCCCGGCCCACCGCGGTCAACCTGAGCTGGGGCGTGTCCCGCGCGCTGGCCCGGCTCGGCGACGGTCCCGACGCCGTCCTCGCCGAGGCGCTCGCCCTGCTCGACGAGGACGAGCGGCTCAACCACGAGGCCTCCGCCCGCGCCGCCGAGCTCATCCTGGAGAAGTGCCCGCGCCGCCCGCTGCGCCTGCTCACGCACTGCAACGCCGGGCGGCTGGCGACGGTCGGGTGGGGCACCGCGCTCGGTGTGGTGTGGCACCTGCAGGCCGCCGGGCGCCTGGAATACGTGCTCGCCGACGAAACCCGCCCGCTGCTCCAGGGCGCGCGGCTGACGGCGTGGGAGCTCGCCGAGGCCGGCGTGCCGCACCGGGTCCTGCCGGATTCCGCGGCGGCCGCGGCGATGGCGCGCGGGATGGTCGACTGCGTCGTGGTGGGCGCGGACCGGATCGCGGCCAACGGCGATGTGGCGAACAAGATCGGCACCTACGGCCTGGCGATCGCCGCCGCGCGGCACGGGCTGCCCTTCGTCGTCGTGGCGCCATCGTCCACAGTGGACCCGGAATTGGAATCGGGCGAATCCATCGTCATCGAAGAACGGGCGCCGGAGGAGATCACCACCATTTCCGGCATTCCGGTCGCACCGCCCGGGACGAATGTGTTCAACCCGGCGTTCGACGTGACTCCGGCGGAGCTGATCACCGCTGTGGTCACCGAAAAGGGGCCGATGGCGCCCTGAATTCCGTTTGCCGGGTTCCCGACTTTCTTCGGTAACCTGGTAACGAATTCGCTGACGCGCTGGCTTTTCCCGGACGCGGTTCTAATGTCTGCGCAATGCGAAGAGCATTGACTGTTGTCGCGTCGCTGGCGCTGGCGGGTGGTGTGCTCGTGCCGGGCACCGCCGCCGCGCAGGGACGCGCGGTGATCCCGCTGTCCCACCCGCTGTGGGCGACCCCGCAGGCCAAGGTCGCCGAGTCCGCCCCGTCCGCGAAGCTCAGCTTCCGGGTGTACCTGACCACGCGCGACCAGGCCGGCGCGGACGCCACCGCCCGCGCCGTGTCCGATCCGTCCAGCCCGTCGTTCCGCCGGTACCTGACGCCGGACCAGGTGCGCGACCGGTTCGCCGCGACCGACGAGACGCTCGGCGCGGTGCGGAACTGGTTGTCCGGCAGCGGGTTCAGCATCGGCGAGGTCCCCGCCAACCGCGCCTACGTCGAGGCGACCGGCACCACCGGCCAGGTCGAGCAGGCGTTCGGCGTGGACCTGGCGCGCTACCGCGTCGACGGACAGGTGCTACGGGCCGCGGACCGGGAACTGTCGGTGCCCGCCGCGTTGTCGGGGGACGTGCTCGGCGTGATCGGCGTCGACCAGGCCGGCGCGCTGATGAAGCCGGACACGACGGACGGATCGCCCGCGGACGTGCCGCCGTCCGACGGTTTCCGCAACGCGCAGCCGTGCGGCGCCTACTACGGCGAGAAGACCGACACCACCGACCCGGCCTACAACGGGCAGCAGCGGCCGTACGCGCCGTGCGGCTACACGCCCGCGCAGCTGCGGTCGGCCTACGGGCTGGACGGGGTGCGGGCGGACGGCAGCGGCACCACGGTGGCCATTGTGGACGCTTTCGCCTCGCCCACGCTCTACGCCGACGCCGCCGAGTACGCCCGGCGCAACGACCCGGCGCACCCGCTGCGGCGGTCGCAGTTCGCGGAGAAGGTGTTCCCCGCCAACGTCGACCAGGAACCGCCGGACCAGTGCGACGCGGCCGGCTGGTACGGCGAGCAGACCCTGGACGTCGAGGCCGTGCACGCGATGGCGCCCGGCGCGAAGATCCTGTACGTCGGCGGGTCCGACTGCCAGGACTCCTCGCTCGACGAGGCCCTGAACTGGATCGTCGCCGGGCACGAGGCCGACATCATCTCCAACTCCTACGGCGACGCGGGCGAGGACATCCCGGCCGCCGAGGTGCGGGTGTGGACGCAGATCGCGCAGCAGGCGGCGATGGAGGGCATCGGCGTCTACTTCTCCTCCGGCGACAACGGTGACGAGGCGGCCCGGCTGGGCAGCCCGTCGGCGGACTTCCCGGCGTCGGACGCCTGGGTGACCGCGGTCGGCGGGACGAGCCTCGCGGTCGGCAAGGACGGCCGGACGTTGTTCGAAACCGGTTGGGAGACCGGCAAGAGCACGCTGACCGGCGGGACGTACGGCCCCGCCGCGTACACGTCCGGTTCGGGCGGCGGCACCAGTGTGCTGTTCGACGAGCCGTTCTACCAGCGGGGTGTCGTGCCGGACGCGCTCGCGGCGCAGAACCAGCATGGCAAGGCGAAGGGCCGCGTGGTGCCCGACATCTCCGCGCTGGGCGACCCGAACACCGGTTTCCTGGTCGGGCAGACGCAGACCTTCCCCGACGGCGTGTACTACGACCAGTACCGGATCGGCGGCACCAGCCTGTCGTCGCCGCTGGTGGCCGGGATCATGGCGGTGTCGGACAGCCTGACCGGGTTCCACCACGGGTTCGTCAACCCGGTGATCTACCGGGCCGGTGGCACCCCGGCGATCAAGGACGTGCGCCACGTGGACGGGGCGGTGATGCGGGTCGACTACGCGAACTCGGTGGACGCGAGCGGCGGCCTGATCACGTCGGCGCGTGAGCTGGACTGGCCGGGCCTGACGATCCACACGACACCCGGGTACGACAACGTGACCGGGCTGGGCGTGCCGAACGGCTTGGCGTTCCTGCTCCTGCCCTAGCGGGTGCCCGTGGCGGCCACCGGAAGGCGGTGGCCGCCATGGTTATCTTCGCTGGTGGGACTACCGACGGCGGAGGCCGAGGAGCAGTTCGAAGCACTGGCCCGACGGCTCGGGGCGCCGAGGCTTGACCACACCCCAGCCAGTGACCGAAAACCGGTGGCCGCCACGGTTATCTTCGCTGCGTGGGACTACCGACAGCGGAGACCGAAGAGCAGTTCGAGGCACTGAACCCCCAAGACCTCGCCACCGGCGTCGATGCGCTGGCCCGGCGGCTCGGGATCCGCGGCGAGGTGAGCCGGTTCGCGACCGGGTCGCTGCCGGTCTACGCGTGTGGCGACGGGCTGGTCCTCAAGCTCTACCCGCCCGTCTACCCGGCCGACTTCGCCACCGAGAGCCGGGTGCTGCGGGTGGTCGACGGGCGGTTGCCGGTCGCGACGCCGCGCGTGCTGGACACCGGCGAACTGGACGGCTGGCGGTACCTGCTGATGACCCGCCTGCCTGGCGTGCCGCTCGGCGAGGTGCCGGTCGCCGAGCAGATCCGGCTCGCGCCCGCGCTCGGCGCGGCACTGGCGGCGCTGCACGCAGTGGACGTCCCGGACCTGGGGCCCTCCAGCTGGGCCGGGTTCGTCACCGAGCAGGCGGCGTCGGCGGTGACGCGGCAGCCGGCGCTCGACCAGGTGTGGGCCCGGCAGATACCGTCCTTCCTGGACTCCGTCGACCTGGGATCGCCGTCGCCGGTGCTGCTGCACACCGAGGTGATGGCCGAGCACGTGCTGGCCGTCCCCGACGGCGGCGGGTGGCGGCTGTCCGGGTTGTTCGACTTCGAGCCCGCCATGCGCGGCGCCCCCGAGTACGAGTTCGCGGCGATCGGGATCTTCGTGACCCGCGGCTCGCCCGAGTACCTGCGCGCCCTCCTGGACGGGTACGGCCTCGTCCCGGACGACGACTTCCCCGCGCGGTGCCTCGCCTACCTGCTGCTGCACCGCTACTCGAACCTCGCCTCCTACTTCAAGGGCCTCCCGGCACCGGCGGAACCGACGCTGGAGGCGCTGGCTCACGCCTGGTGGCCGGTCAGCGGTGCGCCTTCAAAAACCGGTGCAACAGCGCGCTGAACCCGGCGGCGTGCGTGACCGGCGGGGTGTGCGCCACGCCGTCCAGGACCTCGACCGGCTCGGCGGCCGGCAGCGCGGCGGCGAGAGCCACCCCGGACTCCGGCGGGATCGGCAGGTCCGCGCTGCCGTGCACCACCAGCGCCGGCGCGGTGATCTCGCCGAGCCGGCGCGCCACGCTGTCCGCGCCCATCAGCGCCCCCACCGCACGGCTCAACCGCTCCGCCGGCTGCCGTCCCAGGCGGGGCAGCCAGTGTGCTTCCGCTGCGCGCGAACCCAGGAGCAGTTCCAGCACCGCCGAACCGGCGGCGAAACCGTCCCGGATCTGCGCCATCTGCGCCAGCACCGGGGAACGCGTCCGCGGCGGTGTCGACCAAGGTCAAGCTCGACACCCGCTCCCCGGCGAGCAACGCGGCCCGTAGCGCGGTGAAGCGCCGGTGCGCCGCCAGCCGGTCCGCCCGTTCTTCCACGTCGCCGGGCTGGTCACCCGCGGCACCGGGCGGCACGCCGTGGACTTCCGTGCGGAGGCGCTCAGCGAGGGCAGCGTGTTCTGGCTGCGCCCCGGCCAGGTCCACCACGTCCTGGCAGCGTCGGACCTGCACGGCGTGCTGCTGCTGTTCACCGGGGCCGCCCTCGCCCCCGGCACCCCGGTCGCCCCGCTCGTCGCCGCCGCGCCAGCCGTCCCCGGCCCGGCTTCGGCGGTATTCCAGCGGTTCGCGGCGGCCGTGGAGGCAGACCACGCCCGGCGGCACCACGTGCGCGACTACGAGCAGGCGGTCCACGCCAGCGCGCGCACCATCGACCGGGCGGTCCGGCGGGCCAGGGGCATGAGCGCCAAGCGGTTCGTCCTCGAAGCGCGGCGGCTGGCCACGACCGACACCACGGTCGCCGCGCTGGCCGCCCAACTCGGCTTCACCGAGGCGACGAACTTCGTGAAGTTCCACCGTCGCCTGACCAGCACCACCCCGCGCGCCGCCTGATCACAGCAGCCCGGCCTCGGACGCCTTCCCGATCGCCTCCACGCGGTTGCGCGCCCCCAGCTTGTGCAGCGCGGACTGCAGGTACGTCTTCACCGTGTTCCGCGTCAGCCCGGTCGTCTCCGCGATCTCCGGGTTCGTCTGCCCCTGCGCGGCCAGCCGCAGCACCTCGTACTCGCGCCGGGTCAGGCCGCTGCGCGCCAGCGCGTCCGAGCGCGACGAGTGGTCCGGCATGATCCGCGGGTCGACCACGCGCTCCCCGCGCAGCACCCGCCGCAGCGCGGACACCAGGTCGGTGCCCGCCACGTCCTTGAGCAGGCACCCGTTGGCGCCCGCGTCCAGCGCGGCCAGCAGCCCCTGGTGGTCGCCGTGCGCGGTGAACACCACGATGCGCCCGGCCGGGTGCACCTGGCGCAGCCCGGCGATCACCTCCGGCGCGAGCATGTCCGGCAGCCGCAGGTCGAGCAGGATCAGGTCGGGCCGCAGCTCGCCGACCCGCAGCAGCGCGACCCGCCCGGACTCCGCGCTGCCGATCAGCTTCAGCGACGGCTCGGCCCGCAGCAGCAGGGTGACCCCGTCGCGGACCACGGGGTGGTCGTCGACCACCAGCACCGTCGCCGTCATGGCACTTCGGGCACCCAGGCCCGCAGGGTGCAGCCGCCGTCCTCGTCACGGACGAGGCTCACCCGCCCGCCCAGCCGCGCGGCCCGCTCCGCCAGCGAGCGCAAGCCCATCCCGGTGCCGGGCGAGTCCTCGGCGTCCTCGCCGGTGCCGTCGTCGGCGACCACGACCTGCACGCCGCCCCCGCTCGGCCCGAGGCTCACCACGACCGAGCAGGCCCGCGCGTGCTTTTCGACGTTGAGCAGCCCCTCCCGCACCGCGCACACCAGCAGCGCGGTGCGCTCGGCGTCCAGCGGCCGCACCGGGGCGAGCTGCACGAACCGGGCCGGCAGCCCGCAGCGCGCCTCGAACGAGCGGCAGTGCTCGGCCAGCTCGACCGGCAGCGCCCGTTCCGGTGTGGACTCCGACAGCGACAGCAACGACTCGCGCAGCGCTCGCGACGCCGCCGACACGTCACCTTCCAGGCGGCACAACCGGCCCTCCAGCACCGGATCGCCCGCCACGTCCTGGTGCAGGTTCCGCACCTGCACGCCGATCGAGAACAGCAGCGCCCCGACCGAATCGTGCAGCGCGCTCTGCATCCGGCGCCGCTCGGCGGAGATCGCGTCGGCGCGGTCGGACTCGGCGACGCCGGCCAGTTTCAGCGCGAACGCGGCCTGGTCGGCGATGCCCTCCAGCCGCCGCACCGCGTCGTCGCCGAAGTCGGCGGGCTCGCGCATCGCGGCGTAGGCGATGGCGAGCGTCTCCGGTTTGCCGCGCACCCGGCTGATGATCGGGACGGTCAGCAACGCGGCGAGCCCCTCGCCCGCGACCTGGGCGTCGAACTGGTGCGTGATCGTCGGCGCCCGCAGGTAGTCCGACACCTTCACCGGCTTGCCGGACGCCAGCACCCGGCCGCCGACGCCCTGGCCGGTGGGCACCACGAGGTTCTGGATCGCGTCGGTCCGGTTGCCTGCCATCCACCGGATGACGGCGGTGCCGGGCCGCTCCAGCTCACCCACGAACGCGGCGTGCACGCCCAGTGACTCACGGATGAGGTGCGCGGTGCCCTGCAGGGCTATCACCCGGTCGAGGGTCCCGAGCAGGCCCTCGCGCTCGCGCAGCAGCTCGTCGAGCACGTTGCTGTGCTCGACGGCACGGTCCGCGGCGACGCGCTGCTCTGCGGTCACGCGCCCACGATCGCACATCCGCTCCAATCCGGACATCCCCTCTTGGAGAGGGCACGGTTGGGCAAAAGTCCGGCATACCTCTCCAAGTGGGGGTGTCGGACCGGCGAGGGCCGATCAAGGATTGCCGCCACCGAGAGTGACGCCCGTCACGCGATCGGAGGAGGTGTGCGCCCCCGGTGTTGAACGTCCGAGACCTGCACGTCCGCTACGGCCGCTCGGTCGCCGCGCTGCACGGCGTCGACCTGGCGGTCCCCGACGACGGGGTCCTCGCCGTCCTGGGCAGCAACGGCGCGGGCAAGTCCACCCTGCTCCGGACGATCTCCGGCACGCTCAAGCTGCACCGCGGCGTCGTCACGCGCGGTGAGGTCCGGCTGGGCGAAACGCGGATCGACCGGCTCGACCCGGCGGCCATCGTCCGGCTCGGCGTGGTCGGCGTGCCGGAGGGCCGCCAGATCTTCACCCGCATGTCGGTCGACGAGAACCTGCGCGCCGGCGGCATCGCCGTGTCGCCGGAGCAGCGGGTCAAGGCCCGCAAACGCGTGCACGAGCTGTTCCCGGTGCTGGGCGAGCGCGCCCGGCAGCGCGCCGGGCTGCTCTCCGGCGGCGAGCAGCAGATGCTCGCGATCGGACGGGCGCTGATGTCCACCCCGCAGGTGCTGCTGCTCGACGAGCCGTCGCTCGGCCTCGCGCCGAAGGTGGTCGAGCAGATCAGCGGCATCATCCGCGAGATCCACGCCCAGGGCACCTCGGTGGTGCTGGTCGAGCAGAACGCGGTGATGGCGCTGAACGTCGCCGACCACGCCGTGGTGCTGGAGGTCGGCACCGTCGCGCTCGCCGGGCGCTCCGACGAGCTGTCCCGCAGCGAGGACGTCCAGCGCCTGTACCTGGGCGGGCACGCGGAAACCCAAGTCGCCGAGGCCGACGCCGGGCCGCGCAAGCACTTCCTGTCGAGGTGGGGCGGATGATCCCGGAACTGCGCGTCGAGCACCTCACGCTCCGCTTCGGCGGGCTGACCGCGCTGGACGACGTCTCCTTCACCGTGGTGCCCGGCTCGCTGCACGCCCTCATCGGGCCCAACGGCGCCGGGAAGTCCAGCTGCTTCAACGTGATCAGCGGCCTGTACCGCGCCACCGAGGGCCGCGTGCTGCTCGGCGACACGGAGCTCACCGGCATGCGGCCGCACAAGATGGCGAAGCTCGGCATCGGCCGGGCCTTCCAGAACGCGGCGCTCTCGCCCGGATCGACCGTGCTGGACAACGTGATGCTCGGCAGGCACGCCCTCACCCGCGGCGGGTTCCTGGAGTGCGCCCTGCGCGCGCCGTGGACGGTGCGGGCCGAGCGCAAGCACACCGAACGGGCCAAGGAGATCTGCGACTTCCTCGGCATCGGCAGGCTGCTGCACACGCCGGTGGCCGCGCTGCCCTACGGCCAGGTCAAGCGCGTGGACATCGCCCGCGCCCTGGCCGTGGAACCGGTGCTGCTCCTGCTGGACGAGCCGGCCGCGGGCATGAACGCGGCGGAGACCGCCGACCTGGCGGCCACGATCCACGACGTGCGTGACGAGCTGGGCATCTCGATCCTGCTGGTGGAGCACGACATGGGCCTGGTGATGGGCATCGCGGACCGGGTCACGGTGCTCGACTTCGGCCGCCGCATCGCCGACGGCCCGCCGAACCAAGTGCAGAACGATCCGGAGGTCATCCGGGCATACCTGGGAACGGAGGCCGCGTAGATGGACACGTTCCTGCAACTGGCGGTGAACGGCCTCGGCAAGGGCGCGGTCTACGCGCTCCTCGCGCTGGGGTTCGTGATCATCTTCAAGTCCACCGAGGTGATCAACTTCGCGCACGGCTCGCTGGTGCTGTTCGGCGGCTACCTGGTCGTCGCCACGCGCGAATCGCTGGGCTGGGTGGGCGCGTCGCTGGTCGGCATCGTCAGCGCCGGGCTGCTGGCACTGGTGGTGGAGCGGCTGCTGCTGTCCCGCACGAAGCTGGCCGATCCGAACAGCCTCGCGCTGCTCACGATCGGGATCGACGTGATCGTGACCGAGGAGATCGTGCGGCGCCTCGGGGTCGGCGTGCCGTTCCTCGGCGAGGCGTGGGACGCCAAGCCGATCCAGGTCGCCGGCATCACGCTCTTCCGCACGCACCTGGTCGCGATGCTCGTGGCCGCGGTGCTGATCACCGCGTTCTACCTGGCGTTCAAGTTCTCCAACTGGGGTGTCGCGATGCGCGCCCAGGCGGAGAACCGCGAGGCGGCCGCGTTGATGGGCATCCGCAGCCGCCAGGTGACCGCCACCGCGTGGCTGGTGGCCGGCCTGCTCGCCGGGGTCGCGGTGCTGTTCCTGGCCACCCAGGACTTCTCCGGCGCCGGCCTGTCCCGCGGTACGCACTCGATCGCGCTCGCCGCGTTCCCCGCCGCCATCCTCGGCGGGCTCGACTCGACCGCGGGCGCGATCGTCGGCGGGCTGGTCGTGGGGCTCGTCGAGGCCCTGTCCGCGGAGTACATCTCGTTCGACTTCTCCAAGAGCGCGGTGTTCCTGGTGATGCTGCTGGTGCTGGTGCTCCGGCCGTCCGGGCTGTTCGGAACGAGGGAGATAACCCGTGTCTGAGCTGGCGATGCGGGCCACGGTCGCGGACGCGCCCGCGAAGGCCCCGGCGAAGTCGGTGCGCTGGCTGCGGCTGCTCGCCTGGCTGGTGCTGCTGGCCGTGCTGCTGGTGCTGCCGCTGTACCTCGGCGCGGAGTGGCTCAAGGCCGGCCAGTGGATGATGACCGGCGCGGTCGGCGCGATCGGGCTGACCATGCTGGTCGGGCAGGCCGGTCAGCTGTCGCTGGCGCACGCGTTCTTCCTGCTCGCCGGCGGCACCACGTACACGGTGCTGGCGAGCGGCACCGAGGACGGCCGGGTGATCGGCTTCGGCGTGGACCCGCTGCTGTCGCTGCTGGCCGCGGTCGCGTTCACCGCCGTGCTGGGCCTGGCGTTCGCGCCGGTGTCCGGGCGGCTGCGCGGCATCTACCTCGGGGTCGCGTCATTGTCGCTGGTGTTCATCGGGCTCTACTTCGGACAGTCGGCGGAGCGGCTGACCGGCGGCACGTCCACCGGCCGCACCCCGGCGCCGTTCGAGCTGTTCGGGTTCACCTTCGACAGTTCGGGCGGACTGGTGATCCTCGGTGTGCCGTTCCGGCAGGCCGAGAAGATGTGGTACCTGTACCTGGCCCTCACGGTGATCGCGTTCGTGCTGGCGCGCGGCGCGGTCAACAGCCGGGTCGGGCGGTCCTGGCGCGCGGTGCGCGACCACGAGGCCTCCGCGGCCGCGATGGGGGTCAGCGTCGCCCGGGCGAAGGCCGGCGCGTTCGCGGTGTCCTCCGCCTACGCCGGGCTGGCCGGCGTGATGACCGTGCTGTGGTTCGACATCCTCAAGCCGGATGAGAACGAGTTCGGCACGTACGGCATCAACGTCTCCATCGCCTACCTGGCGATGGTCATCATCGGCGGCCTCGGCTCGATCGGGGGCGCGCTGGTCGGCGCGCTCATCGTGTTCGGCCTGCCGCAGGTGCTCTCGCTCTACTCGACACAGCTGGGGATCTTCACCGGGAGCGGCGAGGGCGCGTTCACCCCGATCCTCGTCAGCACCTTCGTCTACGGCGCCGCGATCATCCTCGTCGTGCTCTTCGAGCCGGGCGGGCTCGCGGCGATCGGGCGCCGGATCACCGGCGGCCTGCACAGGGAACGGAAGAAGGAAGGAACGTCCCGATGAAGCGACGGCTTTCCCTGGTCCTCGCGGCGATGCTGGCCATCGCCGCGTGCGGCACCAAGGCGGGCGATCAGGGATCGTCCGGCTCGGACGCCTCCGGCGTCAAGACCGATCTCGGCGTCACCGCCAACGAGATCACCCTCGGCGTCATGACCGACATGACGGGCCCGTTCAAGAACCTCTCGATCGGCATCACGCACGGCAACCAGTTGTGGGTCAACGACTTCAACGCGGCAGGCGGCGTGTGCGGGCGGCAGGTCAAGCTGGAGATCGTCGACCACGCCTACAAGGCCGACACCGCGAAGACCCTGTACCCGCAGCTGGAGCCGAAGGTGCTCGGGT
Organism: Amycolatopsis sp. ATCC 39116; assembly: GCF_000231075.2. Classification (NCBI taxonomy): domain Bacteria; kingdom Bacillati; phylum Actinomycetota; class Actinomycetes; order Pseudonocardiales; family Pseudonocardiaceae; genus Amycolatopsis; species Amycolatopsis sp. ATCC 39116. The sequence continues at coordinate 41,101 of NZ_AFWY03000046.1, forward strand.
TCGTCCAGATCGTCGGGTCGCCGATCATGGCGGCGCTGAAGCAGAACATCAAGTCCGACAAGACGACCGCGACCCCGGCGTCCTGGTCGTCGGAGCTGCTGGACAACCCGTACGTGATGATCGTCGGCACCACCTACGACGTCGAGATGATCGACGGCATGTCCTACCTGCAGGAACAGGGCATGATCAAAGACGGCGACACGGTCGGGCACATCTACATCGACGGCGAGTACGGCGCGAACGGCCTGCGCGGCGCCCGCTACTACGCGCAGAAGCACGGCATGAACCTGCGCGAAGTCAAGATCACCTCCTCGGACAACGACCTGACCAACATCGTCACGGGTCTGCGTGGCGAGGGCGTCAAGGCGATCATGCTGACCACCACGCCGGCGCAGACCGGTTCGGTGGCGGCGGCGAACAAGGCGCTCGGGCTGAACGTGCCGCTGCTGGGCAACAACCCGACGTTCGACCCGGTGCTGCTGAGCAGCCCGGCCGCGAACGCGCTGGACCGGCTCTACGTCGTGGCCAGCAGCGTGCCGGTGGCCGCGGACGTGCCGAAGGCGAAGGACGTACTGGCGAAGTACAAGGCCGCGAAGTTCCCGGAGGCGCCGAACGCCGGTGTCCCCTACGGCTACGCGGTGGCCGAGGTGTGGGGCGCGGTGCTGAGGAAGGCCTGCGACAACAAGGACCTGACCCGCGACGGCATCCTCACCGCGCTGCAGCAGACGACCTCCGCCGACACCGGTGACCTGGTCGCGGCGCTGGACTTCTCGAAGCCCGGCGCGCCGCCGACCCGCGAGGTCTACGTTGCGCAGCCCGACGCGGGCGTCGAAGGCGGCATCAAGTACGTGAAGCCGCTGTTCGAGGCCGCGGACGCCAAGGACTACGTGGCACCGCACCAGAAGTGAGCGCGCCTGGTGGCCCGTCCCCGTTGGCGGGCCACCAGGTCAGTGCACGGCGGCCGTGCGGACCACGCGGTTGCCCGCGACCGTGGTGACGCCGAGCGCGATCACCGCGCCGAGCACGATGCTCAGCAGGTACGGCCCGGCGGCGAACGCCGCCGCCGGGCTGCCCGTCTTGACGACGGCGAACGGGATGACGCACACCAGCGCGCCGACGCCGGCCGCGATCACGCTGACGAGCGTCGCGGCGACGATCTCCCGCAGCAGCATCCCGCGGGTCTGCCCGGAGGTCGACCCGATCAGCGACATGGTCGTGAACTCCTCCTGCCGCCTGCCCAGCGCCGCCACCAGGTTGTTGGTCAGCGCGATCGCCATGAACACCGCGATCAGGACCACCACCAGGTAGTTGATCGACGCCAGGACCTGCGCGGTGCTGCCCTCGGCCGAGTGCCGGTTCTCGATGCCCTGCATGCTGAGCGTCCCGGCGGACACGCCGACGAGCAGCGTCAGGAAGGTGACCGCTGGCCGCACCCGTTCCGGCGCCGCGGACAGGTTTACGGCCGCCAGGTGCCCCGCCGCGCCGCGCGGTGACAGGACCTTCAGGACCCGGTTCACCAGGACGACCAGCTCCGGCGCGAGCACCGCGAGCCCGATCGCGACGAGCACGGTGGCGGGCCCGGTCATCGCGGTGGTCGCGATGTCGTCCGCGTCCATGGCGAGGACGGCCGAGGACGACCCGATCCCCGCGACCAGCATCACGGCCGCGAGGATGCGGCGCGGCGACCGGCGGGACCGCTTGCTCAGCACCGGCGCGGGCCCCTCGATCGGACTCCGCCCGGCGATCCTGCGGCTGCCGATCCACGCGGCCACGATGCTCGCGAGCAGCACGACGACGACACCGGCGACCGGCAGCGCCAGACCCGGCGCGTAGGCCGTGGAACCGGCGACCAACCCCGACGACCGGACCGCGGCCAGCACGATCCAGCCGAGCAGGTAACCCAGCAGCAGACCGGGCAGCGCGGCGACCGCCGAGACGGCGAGCGTCTCCGCCGAGACCATCACCTGGATCTGCCGCGGCGTCGCCCCGATCAGGCGCAGCCCGCCGATCTCCGTGGCGCGGCCGCCGAGCGTCACGCCGATCGTCGACACCATCGCGAAGACGACGATCGCCACCACCCAGCCGCCCATGATCATCGGGAACTGGGTCAGGAACGACCGGTCCGCCCCGGCCGTGCCGTCCGCGACCCCGGTGGCGAGCAGCGTGGTCATCGTCGACACCAGCGCCATCCCGATCAACGCGATCAGGCCGGTGGCGATCGCCGCGCCGCGGTGGTGGCGGAACAGCCGCAGGGCGAGGCTCACCACGTCAGTTCACCCCCATCGCGGCGGCCCGCTCGGCCGACTCGATCAGGGTCGCCATGCGGTTGGCGACCGCGGCCGCCGCGGGGCGGGCCATCTGGTCGACGATCAGGCCGTCGGCCAGGAACAGCACCCGGTCCGAAAAGGACGCCGCGACCGGGTCGTGCGTCACCATGATGATCGTCTGGCCCTGGTCGGCGAGCGCGCGCAGCAGGCTCAGGACCTCGCGGGCGCTGCGGATGTCCAGCGCGCCGGTCGGCTCGTCGGCGAAGACGACCTCCGGGTCGGTGATCAACGCGCGCGCCACCGCGACGCGCTGCTTCTGGCCGCCGGAGAGCTGGTCCGGCCGGTGGGTGCCGCGGTTGCCCAGCCCGACGCGCTCGAGCAGCGCGGCGGTCCGGCGCGGGTCGGGCTTGCGCCCGTCCAGCCGCAGCGGCAGTTCGACGTTCTCCTTCGCGGTCAACGCCGGCAGCAGGTTGAACGCCTGGAACACGAAGCCGACGCGCCGGCGGCGCAGCTCGGCCAGCTTGGTCTCGTCGAGCCCGGCGAGGCTCACGCCGTCGAGCTCGGCCGTGCCCGCGGTCGGCGTCCGCAGCCCGGCCGCGCAGTGCAGCAACGTGGTCTTGCCTGACCCCGACGGGCCCATGATCGCCGTGAACGAGCCCCTCGGCACGTCCAGGTCGATGCCACGCAGAGCGTCGACCGGCCCCGCTTCCCCCTCGAATCTGCAGCGCAAGTCCCGGATGCGCACAGCAGGAGTCCCCATGTCAGATCCCTTCTCCAACCCTTGAACGAACGTTTTAAACGAACGTTTATATGATACGGTAGCACACATGGGACACCGGGAGAACTTGCTGATCGCGGCGCGGGAATGCCTCCTCCGAGCCGGGTACGCGCGCACCACCGCGCGTGACCTGGCCGCCGCTTCCGGCGCGAACCTGGCGTCGATCAACTACCACTTCGGGTCGAAGGAGGGCCTGCTCACGCGGGCGCTGAACGACCTGAACGCCGAGTGGGGCGAGCTGCTGTTCCAGGCGCTCGGCGAGGGCGACACGAACGAGGCGCGCTGGGGCCGGATCATCGAGTCGATCCAGGCGAACCGGCAGCTGTGGTTCGTGAACTTCGAGGGTGTCGCCTACCTGCAGCACGACGAGAAGATCCGCGACATGAACGCGCGTGGCCAGCAGGCCGCCCGCACGGCGCTGGCGCAGGCGTTCGCCGGGCTGGGGCCGGACGCGGACCCGGACCGGGTGCGGATCGTCGGCTCGCACTACTACTCGCTGCTGGTGGGGGTCGCGCTGCAGTGGCTCACCGATCCGGACAACGCCCCGAACGCGGCCGAGATCGTCGCGGCGGACCAAGGCGCGCGGGTCTGACGCGTGCCGCCCAGCGGGACGCGGTTGTTGCGATCCGCGGGGGCGGCCACGAGAGTTCAGGCCATGGATGCGACAGCGGTGCGGGAGGCGGCCGACCTCCTGCTGCAGGCCTACGCGGCGGGCAAGCCCATCGCGCCCCTGATCGAGACCTACCCGGGCGCGACCGTCGAGGACGCCTACCGGATCCAGCTCGACCAGGTGCGTGTGTGGACCGAGGGCGGCGACGAGATCAAGGGCCACAAGGTGGGCCTGGCCTCGGCCGCGATGCAGCGTCAGATGGGCGTCGACCAGCCCGACTACGGGCACCTCACCGGCACCATGTTCCACCTGGAGCACCAGCCGATCCCGGTCGGCAGCTTCCTGCAGCCGCGCATCGAGCCGGAGATCGCGTTCGTGCTCGGGCGGAAGCTGTCCGGGCCCGGGGTGACGGTGGCCGACGCGGTGCGCGCCGTCGACTTCGTGGTGCCCGCGCTGGAGATCGTGGACTCGCGCATCGAGGACTGGCGCATCTCGATCGTCGACACCATCGCCGACAACGCCTCTTCCGGCGGAGTGGTGCTGGGCAGCAGGCCGACCGCACTGTCCTCGGTGGACCTGCGCCTGGCCGGCTGCACCCTGCACTCGGGCGGTGAGCTGGTGGCGACCGGGGCGGGCGGCGCGGTGCTCGGGTCGCCGCTGAACGCGCTGGTGTGGCTGGCGAACACCGTGGGCCCGCTGGGGATCGACCTGGAGCCGGGGCACGTGGTGCTGCCCGGGTCGATGACGAAGGCGATCCCGCTGCGCCCGGGTGACACCGTGGTGTCGACGGTGGCGGGGCTGGGCAGTGTGACGGCTGTGTTCGGGTCGAAGGAGGACGCGTGACCGGGTGGAGCATCGCCGAGGCGGCGCGGGTGCTGCTGGCGGCGGAGGACGCGGGAACGGCGCGCGGCCCGATCACCGAGGAGTGGCCCGGCCTGGACGTGCGCACGGCGTATGCGGTGCAGGACGAGGCGTTGCGGTTGCGGCTCGCGCGCGGCGAAAAGCTGATCGGGCTGAAGCTGGGCCTGACGTCGAAGGCGAAGCAGGAGCGCATGGGCGTGGACCGCCCGGTGATGGCCTGGCTGACCGACGCCATGGTGCTGCCCGCCGCGGACCCGCTGCCGAAGCTGATCCACCCGCGGGCCGAGCCGGAGATCGTGTTCGTGCTGGGCTCGCGCCTGGCGGGCCCCGGCGTCACGGCGGCCACCGCGATGGCGGCGGTGGACCGGGTGTACGGCGGGATCGAGGTGATCGACTCGCGGTACGCCGACTTCCGGTTCGCCGCGCCCGACACCATCGCCGACAACGCCTCGTCGAGCGTCTTCCGGGTCGGCTCGGTGGGGGTCGCGCCCGCCGGGCTGGACCTGACGCTGGAGGCGTGCCTGCTGGAGGCCGACGGAGCGATCGTGGACAGCGCGACCGGCGCCGCGGTGCTCGGGCACCCCGGCGAGGCGCTCGCGCTGGCAGCCAACGCACTGGCGGAACGGGGCCTGGCGTTGGAGGAGGGGTGGATCGTGCTGACCGGCGGCCTGACCGACGCCGTGCCCATCTCATCGGGCGCCCGCATCGCCGCACACTTCACAAGCCTGGGCTCAATCACCCTGGCCGGCTGACCAACCACAAAACCGCCGCCCGGCAACGAAAGCGCCTCACCCTCCGAACCACTCCCCTCCCGCAAGCCGATCCCCAGCCCAATCGGTTGCCGAGCCGCCGGGTCAAGGCACGCTTTCCCGCCTTGACGCGGTGTCTCGGCGACCGAACACTGAAAGATCGGGTTCGGAAGGGGCTATTCGGGCTCCGGGTGCCCCAGCTTGGTCAGCCACACCCGGAACAACCGGTGCAGCGACTCGGCCCCCACCAGCTCCCCGGGCGGCTCGAACTCCTTGGGGTGGATGAGGAACCCGCGCTCCTGCTCCCCACCGAGCCCGCCGTGTGAGCCGACGTGGATCTCGAACGGTGAGGCCTCCCCGGTCTCCGGGTCCCACCGGCTGTTGATCATGATGTCGGCGCAGTGCGGGAAGGTGTCCACGCGCCGGATCAGGTCCGGGGCGTGTTCCCCGTACAGCGCCAGCGGGTCCTCCCCGAGCACCTCGCCGGACGCCAGCCGGTGGACCCCGTCGCGGCCGAGCACGACCGGACCGTGGACGTCGCTGCGCACCAGCATGAACCCGATCCCCGGGTGGTCGACCAGCGCGGGCAGCAGGTCCGGGTACTCGCGCTCGATCGTCTCCAGCGAGACCCTGCCTTCGTGCTCGGTGAACGACACCATCCCGACGTGCCCGGACACCACGACGACCACGCCGGGCGCCACGCGCGTCACCTCGTGCCGCTCGTCCTCCCGTGGCCGGTGCTCGATGCGCCGCGCCCCGGTCACCCGCTCCCGCAGTCGCGTGGCGACCGGCCCGCCGGAAACCGCTTCCGGGGCCGGTCCGCCGCACAGCCGCCCGACGAGCTCCTCCAGCGACTCGCCGAACCGGTGCGCGAACGCCCACCCCTGCGTCTGCCCGTGGTCGGACAGCACCACCAGGTGGTACGGCCGCGGTCCGAGCCGGGACGCGCGGTGCAGCCGCCCGATCTGCTGGTCGATCGCCCGCAGCACGGCGAGCGTGTCGAACCGTTCGATGCCGGAGTGGTGGGCGACCTCGTCGTAGCCGAGGAAGTCCGCGTAGACCACCGGGCGGCCGTTGAGCATGTCCTCCAGCACCGCGGACACCACGACGTCCCGGGAGATGACGGTGGTGCCGGTCCGGGCGATCGGGTAGATCCCGCCGCGCGGCACCCGCGGCACGACGCCCGCCCGCCGCTGCCGCGCCGACGCCGAGACCTCGCGGACGATGTCGACCAGTGCGGAACCCAAGGTGCGCAACGCGTTCACCGGGTTGGCGAAGTAGGCGTAGTAACCTGCGCCGACCCGGTCCGCGCGGCGTCGGCGCAGGCCTCTGGGCAGCAGCACGGACACGGCGCTCATGGTGAGGCTGACGTGCGGCGCGTCGCCGGTGAAGAGGTTGCCGTGGCTGGCGCCGTCGACGGCGAGCAGGCCGCGGCCGTTCGAGTGCCGCCGCTCGATCTCGGCCGCGTCGCGCGGGTGGGCGCACGCCATCACGTGGTCGCGGTCCTTTTCGTACCAGCGGAACCCGAGGATGTCGTGGTTGGAGCCGTGCAGGATGCCGCACACGCTCGCGCCGGTCTGCGAGCTCCAGTCGGTCTGCCAGCGCACCAGCGCGTGGCTGTCCTCGGCGAGCCAGCGCGCCAGGGTCGGCATGTCGCCGTCCCGCACCGCGCGGCGCACGACGTCGTACCCGAGGCCGTCGACCTGCAGGAAGATCAGCCCGGGCGGGAGGTCCGGTCCGGGGTCCGGGCAGCGGCGCGACCGGCGGCGGGCGCGGCGGAAGAACACCTCGTCCTCGTCGATGGCCAGCACGCTCGACACCACGCCGCTGACCGCGGACACCCCGACCACGACGAGGAACCCGGTGCGCAGCCCGTTGACCTCGACCCCGGGCACCACCGCGAACGCGGCCACCGCGCCCGCGCCGAGCATGAGGAAGCTGCCGATGCCCAGCGTGAACAGCGCCAGCGGCAACGCGACCCGCAGCACCTGCGGCCACACCACGGCGGTCAGCAGGCTCAGCAGCAGGCCGCACACCAGCGGCTGCCACTCCTCCGGCATCGCGAAGCCGTCGAGCAGGTCGTCCATGCCGACGAGCGCGAGCGACGTGGTCAGCCACACCAGGGCGAACCGCGCGAGCGACCGTCCACGCCGGAACAGCCGGCCCCTCTCCGCCGTTGTCATCCCCGGTTCCCCACCCTTTCCCTGCGGCGCTTCGCCACCAGGTTGATCACCCCGGTGACCAGCAACACCAGCACGGCGGCCAGCAACGTCGCGACGAGCGGCGAGTCGAACAGGCCGCCGCTGAGCACGCCGAGCAACGCGTACGCGACCGCCCACAGCACGCACGCCACGGCCGTGGCGGGCAACAGCCGCCGCCACGGGTAGGCGATCGCGCCCGCGGCGAGCAGCACGGGGATGCGCCCGGCAGGCAGCAGCCGCCCGACGACCACGAGCTGCCACCCCTGCCGCGCGAACCGCCGCCGCGCCGCGACGAGGCGTTCCGGCTTCTGCCCGCGCGCCAGCCAGCGGACCGCCGCGTCGCTGCCCAGGCGCGCGACCGCGAAGGTCACGACGTCACCCACCATCGCCCCCGCGGCGGCCAGCAGCAGCACCAAGGGCAACGACAGGTGCCCGGTGGTCATGGCGATCGCGGCCGCCGCACCGACGACGGCCCCGGTCGGGACGATCGGCACGATCGAGCCGACGAGGACGCCCAGGAAGAGGGTCGGATAGCCGACGCTGGAGAGGTCGGTCCAGTTCACCCAGCCACCCCATCACGCACCCGCCCCGGCCCGGTGACCGCCGCGCCGACGATCGCCGATCTCACACCGACGAGCACGGGACTGGCGAAGCCCGCGGTCGTGGGCTCTCCGGGTGGCCTCATCGGGGCGACCTGTGCAGCCGCACCGGCTCGCCGGGCTCCGTGAGGGCCACCGTGGTCGGCAGGCCGCGATCCGCCACCTCCGCCGCGAACGTCCGTGGCGGTGAGACCAGCAACCGCCGCATGCGGCGGGTTCGCGCCAGGCCGGGGACGGCCAGCGTGCCCCAGTGCACGGGCACCGCCACGCGCGGCCGCGCCAGTGAGACCGCCTCCGCGGCCCGCGCCGGGTCCAGGTGCCCCGGCCCCAGATTCGGCCCCCACCCCCACACCGGCAGCAGCGCCACGTCCACCGGGCCGAGTTCGGCCATTCCCGGGTACAGGTCAGTGTCCCCGGCGACGTACACCCGCGCCCCCGGCCCCTCCACGACGTGACCGCTCGCGGGCGCCTGCGGGCCGTGCGTGAAGCGCGGCCCCCAGCGGTGCCCGGAGTGGTCCGCAGGCACCGCGGTCACCCGGAGGTCGCCGAGCTCCAGCCGCTCCCCGATGTCCAGTTCCGCCACCGCCGGAAACCCCCGCCGCCGCAACCACCCGCCGGCCCCGCGCGGCACCACGATCCGCACGTCCTGCCCCAGCAGCCGCAGCGACGGCACGTGCAGGTGGTCGCCGTGCAGGTGGGAAATCAGCACGAGGTCGACGTCGGCGTAGGCAGCGGGATCCAGCGGTGGCGCGACCCGCACCAGCCCGCCCACCGTGCGCGTCAGCACCGGATCGGTCAGCACGACCCGGCCGGCGATCTCCAGCCGGACCGTCGAGTGCCCGAGGAAACGCATCGCCAGGCCGTCCACACCCCGAGTATCCCGGCCGGAAGGCGCTCCGCGTCCGTAACACCTTGATTACTTAATCGGACACTCACTCGAACCGGTGAATCGATCACGGCACCCCGTCGACGGCACTTTGCGCTGGTCAACGCTGGTGCAACGGTACTTCCACACCGGAGGCTGTCGCGTCAACGTCCGTATGGCATATGCCACGAGGTCCGCTCGACGTATGTCGATAACGGCGAGTTCACACTACTGTCATAAGACCCGGCGAACCCGGGGGTAACTGGCGCGCCGCGGGAACCCGCCCACCACGACCCGGGGATCTCGCTGATGCGCGCCAGCGGCCCGAAGACGTGCCGACCGGCGGCCACCCAACGACGTGTGGCCGGTGTGCCGAGTCCTGCCCTCGTTCAGGCGACTCGGACTTCTGCTCTCGACTGACCATCGCGCAGGAGGGCTGTTGCGTTAACAACAGCCCGTGCCGCGCCCACGTGTGAGGAGACGGCCAGCCGTGACCCGCCACAGTGTTCGCAAGCCGGAAGGCTTGTACGACGCGCAATACGAGCACGATGCCTGCGGTGTCGCGTTCGTCGCCGATATGTCCGGCCGACGCAGCCACGACATCGTGACCAAGGCCCTGACGGCCCTGCGCAACCTCGAACACCGTGGCGCCAGAGGAGCGGAACCGGAGACCGGCGACGGCGCGGGCATCCTGATCCAGGTCCCGGACGCGTTCTTCCGCGAGGTCGTCGACTTCGAACTGCCCGAGGCGGGTCACTACGCCGTGGGCACCGCGTTCCTGCCGGTCGACGAGACCGCCCGCGGCCGCGCGATGAGCGCGATCGAGGGCCTCGTCGCCGAGGAGGGCCTGCGTGTCCTGGGCTGGCGCGAGGTCCCGGTGGACACCGAGCACGTCGGGCCGACGGCGGCCTCGACCATGCCGCACTTCGCGCAGCTGTTCCTGGCCTCGCGGGAAGGGCTGCGCACCGGGCTGGACCTGGAACGCGCCGCGTTCTGCGTGCGCAAGCGCGCCGAGCACCTGCTGGCCGACGAGGACGTGTACTTCCCGAGCCTGTCCGCCCGCACCATCGTCTACAAGGGAATGCTCACCGAGCCGCAGGTGCCGCGGTTCTTCCCGGACCTGACCGACGAGCGCGTGACGAGCGCGATCGGGCTGGTGCACTCCCGCTTCTCGACCAACACGTTCCCGTCGTGGCCGCTGGCCCACCCGTACCGGTACGTGGCGCACAACGGCGAGATCAACACGCTGCGCGGCAACCGGAACTGGATGGACGCGCGCGAGTCGATGCTGTCCACCGACCTGATCCCCGGTGACCTCAAGCGGATCTACCCGATCATCACCCGCGGCGCGAGCGACTCGGCGAGCTTCGACGAGGTCCTCGAACTGCTGCACCTCGGCGGCCGCAGCCTGCCGCACGCCGTCCTCATGATGATCCCGGAGGCGTGGGAGAACCACGAGGAGATGGACGAGGCGCGGCGGGCGTTCTACGAGTTCCACTCCACGCTGATGGAGCCGTGGGACGGGCCGGCGCTCGTGTCGTTCACCGACGGCACCCAGATCGGCGCGGTGCTGGACCGCAACGGCCTGCGCCCCGCGCGGTACTGGGTCACCGAGGACGGCCTGGTCGTGCTCGCCAGCGAGGTCGGCGTGCTGGAGCTGGACCAGTCGACGATCGTGAAGAAGGGCCGGCTGGAGCCGGGCCGCATGTTCCTCGTCGACACGGCCGAGGGCCGCATCATCGACGACGAGGAGATCAAGGGGCAGCTGGCCGCCGAGCACCCCTACGGCGACTGGGTCGACCAGGGCCTGGTGCGCCTGGAAGAACTGCCCGAGCGCGAGCGCGAGGTGCCCACGCACGCCTCGCTGGTGCGCCGCCAGCAGGCCTTCGGCTACACCGAAGAAGAGCTCGACACCCTGCTGTCGCCGATGGCGCGCAGTGGCGCGGAGCCGATCGGCTCGATGGGCAACGACTCGCCGCTCGCGCCGCTGTCGTCCGGCCCGCGGCCGATCTTCGACTACTTCATCCAGCTGTTCGCCCAGGTCACCAACCCGCCGCTGGACGCCATCCGCGAGGAGCTGGTGACGTCGCTGGGCACCCAGCTCGGCGCGCAGCCGAACCTGCTGGAGGCCACCGGCGAGTCGTGCCGCCGCGTCGTCCTGCCGTTCCCGGTGCTGGACAACGACGAGCTGGCCAAGCTGGTGCACATCAACGACGACGGCGACCTGCCGGAGTTCACCGCGGTCACCATCCACGGCCTCTACGACGTGCACGGCGGCGGCGACGCGCTGCTGGCGCGCCTGGAGGAAATCCGCACCGAGGTGTCCAACGCGATCTCCGAGGGCGCGCGGCTGATCGTGCTGTCCGACCGCGGGGTCGACGCCGACCACGCGGCGATCCCGTCGCTGCTGCTCACCGGCGCGGTGCACCACCACCTGGTGCGGCAGAAGACCCGCACGCAGGTCGGCATCATCGCCGAGACCGCCGACGCCCGCGAGGTGCACCACATCGCGCTGCTGCTGGGTTACGGCGCCGCCGCGGTCAACCCCTACCTGGCGATGGCCACGGTCGAGGAGCTGGCCCGCGACGGCAAGATCCCGGGCGTCACCGCGCAGCAGGCGACCCGCAACCTGATCAAAGCGCTGGGCAAGGGCGTACGCAAGACCATGTCGAAGATGGGAGTGTCCACTGTGGCCTCCTACACCGGCGCGCAGATCTTCGAGGCGCTCGGCCTGTCGCAGGAGGTCATCGACACCTGCTTCACCGGCACCACCTCGCGGCTGGGCGGCGTCGGCTTCGACGTGCTGCACGAGGAGGTCCGGCAGCGGCACGCCCGCGCGTTCCCGCGCGACGGGTTCCGCCCGAACCACCGCGAGCTGGAGATCGGCTCGGACTACCAGTGGCGCCGCGAGGGCGAGCCGCACCTGTTCAACCCGCACACGGTCTTCAAGCTGCAGCACTCCACGCGCACCGGCCGCTACGAGGTGTTCAAGGAGTACACGAACGCCGTCGACGAGCAGTCGAAGAAGCTGTTCACCCTGCGCGGCCTGTTCGAGCTGAAGGAGGGCGTGCGCCCGCCGGTGCCGATCGAGGAGGTCGAGCCGGTCTCCGAGATCGTCAAGCGGTTCGCCACCGGCGCCATCTCCTACGGCTCGATCTCGCAGGAGATGCACGAGACGCTGGCGATCGCGATGAACCGGCTGGGCGGCAAGTCCAACACCGGTGAGGGCGGCGAGGACCCGGAGCGGCTGTACGACCCGGAGCGGCGCAGCGCCGTGAAGCAGGTCGCGAGCGGCCGGTTCGGCGTCACCAGCGAGTACCTGGTCAACGCCGACGACATCCAGATCAAGATGGCGCAGGGCGCGAAGCCCGGCGAGGGCGGTCAGCTGCCCGGCGCGAAGGTGTACCCGTGGATCGCGAAGACGCGGCACTCCACGCCGGGTGTGGGCCTGATTTCCCCGCCGCCGCACCACGACATCTACTCGATCGAGGACCTGGCGCAGCTGATCCACGACCTGAAGAACGCCAACCCGGCCGCCCGCATCCACGTGAAGCTGGTGTCCGAGGTCGGCGTCGGCACGGTCGCGGCCGGTGTGTCGAAGGCGCACGCGGACGTCGTGCTGATCTCCGGCCACGACGGCGGCACCGGCGCCTCGCCGCTGTCCTCGATCAAGCACGCGGGCGGCCCGTGGGAGCTGGGCCTGGCCGAGACGCAGCAGACCTTGCTGGCCAACCGGCTGCGCGACCGGATCGTGGTGCAGACCGACGGCCAGCTCAAGACCGGCCGCGACGTGGTGATCGCCGCGCTGCTCGGCGCCGAGGAGTTCGGCTTCGCAACCGCGCCGCTGGTGGTGTCCGGCTGCATCATGATGCGCGTCTGCCACCTGGACACCTGCCCGGTCGGCGTGGCGACGCAGAACCCGAAGCTGCGCGAGAAGTTCAGCGGCAAGGCCGAGTACGTGGTGAACTTCTTCGAGTTCATCGCGCAGGAGGTGCGCGAGTACCTGGCGCGGCTGGGCTTCCGCTCGATCGAGGAGGCCGTCGGGCACGCCGAGGTGCTCGACACCCGTCCCGCGGTCGACCACTGGAAGGCGCGCGGGCTGGACCTGTCGCCGATCTTCCACGTGCCCGAGCTGGAGCCGCGTGCCGCGCGGCACCAGGTGGTCAAGCAGGACCACGGCCTGGAGAAGGCGCTGGACAACACGCTGATCCAGCTCGCCGAGGGCGCGCTGAACTCCGGGGACAAGGTGCGGCTGGAACTGCCGGTGCGCAACGTGAACCGGACCGTCGGCACCATGCTCGGGTCGGAGCTGACCAAGCGCTGGGGCGGCGAGGGCCTGCCGGACGACACGATCGACGTGACCTTCACCGGCACCGCCGGGCAGTCGTTCGGCGCGTTCATCCCGAAGGGCATCACGCTGCGGCTGTTCGGCGACGGCAACGACTACGTGGGCAAGGGCCTCTCCGGTGGCCGCATCATCGTGCGGCCGCCCAAGGAGGCGAAGTTCGACACGTCGGCGAACATCATCGCGGGCAACGTGATCGGCTACGGCGCGACCGGCGGGCAGATCTTCCTGCGCGGCAAGGTCGGCGAGCGGTTCTGCGTGCGCAACTCGGGCGCGCTGGCCGTCGTGGAGGGCGTCGGCGACCACGGTTGCGAGTACATGACCGGCGGTCGCGTGGTGGTGCTCGGGCCGACCGGGCGCAACTTCGCCGCCGGCATGTCCGGCGGGATCGCCTACGTGCTGGACCTGTCGCCGCTGCGGGTGAACCCGGAGATGGTCGACGTGGACCCGCTGGACGACGAGGACGTCGAGTTCCTGCGGGACGCGGTCGAGGCGCACTTCGTGGAGACCGAGTCGCCGGTGGCGCGGGAGCTGCTGGCCGACTGGGAGACCACGATCGCCCGGTTCGCCAAGGTCATGCCCAAGGACTACAAGCGGGTCCTGGCCGCGCAGGCGGAAGCCGAGCGCGACGGCCGGGACGTGAACGAAGCCATCATGGAGGCCGCACATGGCTGACCCCAAGGGTTTTCTGACGACGCCGCGCGAGACGCCGAAGACCCGGCCGGTGCCGCTGCGGCTGCTCGACTGGCGCGAGGTGTACGAGGACTTCGCGTCGAACAAGCTGGAGAAGCAGGCCGGCCGCTGCATGGACTGCGGCATCCCGTTCTGCCACCAGGGCTGCCCGCTGGGCAACCTGATCCCGGAGTGGAACACGCTGGTCTGGAGCGACGACTGGCGCGACGCGATCGAGCGGCTGCACGCCACGAACAACTTCCCGGAGTTCACCGGGACGCTGTGCCCCGCGCCGTGCGAGACCGCGTGCGTGCTGGGGATCAACGACGACCCGGTGACGATCAAGCGGGTCGAGATCTCCATCGTGGACCGCGCGTGGGAGGAAGGCTGGATCACGCCGCAGCCCCCGAAGACGCGCACCGGCAAGAAGGTCGCGGTGGTCGGGTCCGGTCCGTCCGGCCTGGCGGCGGCGCAGCAGCTGACCCGCGCCGGGCACGACGTGGTCGTGTTCGAGCGGGCCGACGCGATCGGCGGGCTGCTGCGGTACGGCATCCCCGAGTTCAAGATGGAGAAGCGCAGGCTGGACCGGCGGCTGGACCAGATGCGGGCCGAGGGCACGGAGTTCCGGACCGGCGTGAACGTCGGGGTCGACATCACGGCGGAGGAGCTGCGGTCGTCCTACGACGCGGTGGTGCTGGCCGGTGGCGCGACCGCGTGGCGGGACCTGCCGGTCAAGGGCCGCGAGATCCCGGGCATCCACCAGGCGATGGAGTTCCTGCCGCTGGCGAACCGGGTGGCGTCGGGTGAGCTGGAGTCGTCGCCGATTTCGGCCGAGGGCAAGCACGTCGTGGTGATCGGCGGCGGTGACACCGGCGCGGACTGCGTCGGCACGTCGCACCGGCAGGGCGCGCTTTCGGTGACCCAGCTGGAGATCATGCCGCGACCGCCGGAGACCCGCTCGGAGGCGCACCCGTGGCCGACGTACCCGATGATCTTCCGGGTGTCCTCGGCGCACGAGGAGGGCGGCGAGCGGCTGTACTCGGTGAGCACGCAGGAGTTCCTCGCCGACGAGGACGGGAACCTGCGGGGGCTGCGGCTGGTCGAGGTCCGCAACGAGGGCGGGAAGTTCGTCGAGGTCGAGGGCACCGAGCGGGAGCTGCCCGCGCAGCTGGTGCTGCTGGCGATGGGCTTCGTCGGCCCGCAGCGCGAAGGCCTGATCGAGCAGCTCGGCGTGGAGCTGGACGCGCGCGGCAACGTCGCGCGGGACGCGGATTTCCGCACCAGCGTGGAGAACGTGTTCGTGGCCGGTGACATGGGCCGCGGGCAGTCGCTGATCGTGTGGGCGATCGCCGAGGGCCGCTCCGCCGCGGCCGGCGTGGACGCCTACCTGACCGGCCGGAACGTCCTGCCGGCGCCGATCGCGCCGACGGACCGGCCGATCGCCTAGTGCCCCGGGGCGGGCCGCCGCGGCAACGAAGCCGCGACGGCCCGCCCCGAGCCCAACGCGCACCGTCAGGGTTCGAGGTCGACCACGCCCTTGCCGCTGGAGACGTCCAGCGGCACAGAGACCTGGTCGTGGGCGATCAACCAGGCGCCGTCGACCTTTCGCATGCCGTAGGTGACCCGGACCCACATCCCGTTCGCCGTCACCCCGCTCGGCAGCGTGCCGTGCAGGCGCGCGAAGGCATACCCGTACGCCACCTCGTCACCCACGGTGAAGGTCAGGTCGCGAATCTCGTAGGTCACGGTCTCAAAGAACCGGAACACCCGCGCCCAGTTCTCGAGTTTCGCCGCGATTCCGACGTGCTGGAGCGGCGGCTCGATGTCGAAGGACACGACGTCTTCCGTGTACAGCTGCCGCAGGGCCTCCATGTCCTTGGCCCGCAACGCTTCGGCCACCTTGCCGATCTGCTCGCGAATCTCGGCTTCATCGCGCTGGGCCCGGAACCCGTTGACCGTAGTCATGATTCGTCCCCTCAAGACTGGGCGGAAACGGTTTCGGCGGTGGCCCGCAGGGGCGCCATGGCGGTGCTCCAGGCGATGAGCTGATCCAGGGTTTTGCCCAGGGTGGCGACGTGGTGGTCGCGTGGCGTGAAGGTGGTGTGGTTCTCGAAGTCGGTGAGCACCGAGATCGCGACCTGGTAGCCGACGTCGGCCATGCCGAGCGTGCTGCAGACCGTCCGCAGCTGCACCACGGCGCGGGCGCCGCCGTTGGCGCCGTAGGAGACGAAGCCGACCGCCTTGTCGGTCCATTCGGCGAAAGCGTGGTCGAGTGCGTTCTTCAGCACTCCGGGCATCCCGCCGTTGTACTCCGGGGTCACCACCACGAAGCCGTCGAACGGAGCGATCCGCTCGGCCCAAGCGCGGGTGTGGGCGTGGACCGACGGGCCGAACATCGGCGGCATCGGCTCGTCCAGGTGCGGCAGCGGGTGGTCGCGCAGATCGATCAGTTCGAATTCGGCATCGTCGCGCTGTGAGGCCGTGTCCAGGACCCACTGGGCGATCTGCGCGCCGTTGCGGTTGGGGCGGGTGCTGCCGAGGATGATGCCGATTCTGGTCATTTTCCGAAAACTCCTGTCGTACATCGCGAGTGTGCTGATCGTCCGACGACGTGGCCGGCCGGAACGTCAGGCCGGCCCGGTCAGGCGAGGTCGTCCGGGGAGCCAGGCGCGCAGGTTCACCGGGGACCGAGACGAACCCGATCCCTGTGGTCATCGCGTTGCGGAATGGATGATTTCGGCTCGCATCCGCTCGTTCGGCGTCGCGATGTCCCACACCCGGACGGTGCCCTGCGCATCGCGGTAGGCGCCGGTGCCGCCGGTGATGGCCATGTCGAGCGGGCTCTCGCCGGTGACCCAGAGCGATTGCGCGGTCAGCGATCCCTGCTCGAGCCTCGCCGTGAGCACGCACTGCGTGGTGATCTTGGCGCCGTCGAGGTGGACGATCTGGCACGAACCCCCGCCTTGCCCCACCCTGCGGCCGTCCTTGAGCAGCCAGCCGGAATACACGTAGAGATCACCCACACTGGCGCCGGCCGGCGGCAGGTCGGGGGCCGCGTACTGGTCGTTCTCGACCGCGAGTTCCAGGATCTCGGTAGGCGCCGGCCGGCTCGCCGTGCTGGTCTCCGCCCCGTAGGCGCTGAGCGCGCCGCCGGCCAGCAGCGCCCCCGCGACCACCACGACGAAGCTCTTCCGCAACGGTTTCCTCGAGTACATGGTTTCTTCCTCGTCTCCGGATTTCGACCGAACACCGAGAAAGTTATGACGCCGAGGACATCTTGACTAAGACCAATATCGCTATGGCGTTATAGCCGCCGGGGCATGCGGCCCGCCGGACATCCAGTTCCAGCCGATGATCGTGTCGCGCAACCCGCGGGCGGCGGGCGAGAGGTGGTTGCCGGCGCCCCAGTACAGGGTGAGCGTGCGGCGGCAGTCCGGGGCGTCGACGGCGATCCAGGCGGCCGAGTCGCTGGGGAACGAGCGTTTGGCGAGGTCGGGGACGAGGCCGACGCCGAGGCCCGCCTTGATGAGTTCCGCGATGGCGCCCAGCTCGTCGCCCTCGCAGACGATCTTCGGGGTGAGGTCGCGGGCCGCGAAGAGCCGATCGAGCAGGCGGCGATGCCAGTGCCCCTTGCCTGCGGCGATGAAGGGTTCGCCGGCGAGTTCTTCGATGGTCACCGAGGTCCGGCCCGCCAGCGGGTGATCGAGCGGAGTGGCCAGCCAGATGGCCTCGTCCAGCAGCGGGACGGCTTCCAGCCCTTCGGTGGAGATCGGCTGGGAGGCGGCGCAGAGGTCGACGTCGTGAGCCAGGAGGCGGCGGGCCATCTCCGCGGCGGGCGTCTGGCGGAGTTCGACTTCCACGCCGGGATGAGCCCGCTTGAAGGCCGTGAGCGGCCCGATGAAGGTGAGGAAGGTTTCCGAGGCCAGTCGCGCGGTGCCGAAGCTCCCGCTGGTGGCCTCGGCGACGGCCCGGCGCCCTGCTTCGAGCTCGCCGAGCGCGCGTTCGACGTAGTCGCGAAAGAGCCTTCCGGTGTCGTTCAGCCGGAGCCGCCCGGCCCGATCGAACAGGGGCGTGCGCAGCTCGCTCTCCAGGCGGGCGATGGTGCGGCTCAGTGACGGCTGGGCGACGCGCAGCTCGTCGGCCGCGTGGCTGAGGTGTTCCAGTCGCGCCACCACGAGGAATTGCCTGAGCGAGTTCAGGTCCATCGCACGCCGTACCTTCCCGAGCATGACCGCATGTCAATACTGATCTCAGGCACGATAGCCCTCCGGCTATAGCGCCCCTCGTCCGTTCGCCCCCTGAGCCGATCGGGTGAAAACCCGCCCATTTCGTACTTGGCAGCCACTCAGCGCGACTTAGGGGCAGGTGACGGCGCCGCACACGACAGGGGCCTCGCGGCGCCGCCACCGTCACTGGGGTAAAGCCAAGAGGGGGCGTACATGCCTGTCGACCTGTCCACCACGCTGTCCTGGAAGTCCGCCACCGGCGAAGCGGCCACCATGCTGGACGAGCTGCAGCCGAACATCCTGAAGGCGCACGTCCGGGACCGCCTCACCGTGCTGTTCCTCGGCTTCGGCGACGCCGCCGAAGCCCGCACCTTCCTGAACGGCCTGTCCGGGCTGATGAAGTCCGCGCGGACCCACCTGCAGGAGGTCGAGGCGCACAAGCTCACGAAGGCGGTCGGCACGCCCTACCTGGGCGTCGGCCTGACCGCGCACGGCTACGCGACGCTCGGCGTCACCGCGCCTGCCGACCCGTCGTTCACCGCGGGCGCGAAGGCGGCGGTCGAGAAGCTCGCCGACCCGGCCGTCACCGAGTGGGAGGGCCACTACCAGCAGACGATCGACGCCGTGCTCCTCCTCGGCGACGCGACCGCCGGTCCGGTCCGCACCCTGCGCCGCCAGGTCGAGGCGCTGCGCCCGGCGTCGGTCACCGTGGTGGGCGAGGAGTCCGGGCTCGGGCTCGCCAACGCCAACGGCGACGGGATCGAGCACTTCGGTTACGTCGACGGGCGCAGCCAGCCGCTGTTCCTCACCGAGGACGTCGACGCGGAGCGGGACACCACCGACGGCGTCAACGACTGGGACCCGTCGGCGCCGCTGGAGCAGGTCCTCGTGCCCGACCCGGCCGCGCCGGACCCGACCGTCCACTTCGGAAGCTACTTCGTGTTCCGCAAGCTGGAGCAGAACGTCCGGCTGTTCAAGGAGGCCGAACGCGACCTCGCGCACGACCTCGGGCTGCGCGGCGAGGACCGGGAGCGGGCAGGCGCGATGCTGGTCGGCCGGTTCGAGGACGGCACGCCGCTGACCGCGCAGAGCGCGCCCGGCTCGCACCATCCGGTCGGCAACGACTTCAGCTACGACAGCGACAAGCTGGGCCAGAAGTGCCCGTTCCACGCGCACATCCGCAAGACCAACCCGCGGGGTTCCGGCGGGGCGGAGGCGCCGGAGGAGGAGCGCAAGCACCTGATGGCCCGGCGCGGCCAGACCTACGGCCGCCGCCACGACGACCCGAACGCGGACCTGCCGCCGCGCCTGCGCCCGGCGAAGGACGTCGGCCTGCTGTTCATGGCCTTCAACTCGAACCTGGGCAACCAGTTCGAGTTCACGCAGCAGATCTGGGCGAACAACCCCGCGTTCCCGTTCCCGCCGGACGGTTCACAGCCGGGTCTCGACCCGGTCATCGGGCAGGGCGCGCGGGCACCGCAGAAATACGCGCCGGAATGGGGCCACAACAACGTGGCCGAGGCGACCGATCCCATTCCGCAGGCGGTCACGATGAAGGGTGGCGAGTATTTCTTCATGCCGTCACTTGCCTTCCTGCGGAGTCTGTGAGTGAAATTCCGACAGCCCGCCGGATTTCCTCCGGCGGGCTGTTGCCGTGATCGGGTTTCCAAGGCGCGCGCGAGGCGGTATTACTGATGCGTGGACAGGCATGAGCGGCTGAACACGCTGCTCGAAATGATCGGCGAGCAGGGCCGGGTCGAGGTGGACCAGGCGGCGGCGAAACTGAACGTCTCCCCTGCCACGATCCGGCGCGACCTCGATCATTTGGCAGGCCGCCAATTGCTCACCAGAGCCCGGGGCGGCGCCGTGGCCGGCAACGTCGCCTACAACCTCCCCGGCCGCAACCACGCCGACCGGCACGCGGTGGAAAAGCGCCGCATCGCCGAGGCCGCGGCCCGGCTGGTGAATCGCGGAATGGTGATCGGGTTCAACGGGGGCACCACCACGACCGAGGTCAGCAGGGCGATCGCCAGCCGTCCGGATTTCAACGACCGCGGCAGTTCCCCGGCGCTGACCGTGGTGACGAACGCGGTGAACATCGCGCACGAGCTGACCGTGCGGCAGAGCATCCGGCTGGTCAGCACCGGCGGGGTGGCGCGGCCGCAGTCGTTCGAGCTGACCGGGCACCTGGCGGGGATGGTGCTGGAGGAGGTCAGCCTCGACCTGGCGTTCATCGGCGTGGACGCCGTCGACCCGCTGCGGGGAGCCTACGCGCACCACGAATCCGAGGCGGCGATCAACAAGCTGCTGGCACACCGCGCGAAGAAGGTCGTGGTGGTGACCGACAGCTCGAAACTGGGCGCCTACGCATTCGCCCGCATCTGCCCGACGCTCGACATCGACCTGCTGATCACCGATTCAGCCGCCGAGCCGAGCCTGGTGTCGGCCTTCGAACTCGAAGGCGTGCGGGTGACGCTCGTCTGAGCTGAAACCGGCCCGCGCTCAGCCCACAACGGCACCGCCCGGCCGTGCCACGGTCAGCCGCAGCCAGCGCTCGACCACATCCGCCCAGCCGAACCCCGGTGCCCGCACCCGCGGGCAGACCACGCTCACACCAGGCGCCCGCCCGGCCAACCGCGGCCGCCACATCCGCCCAGCCCAACCGCGGCGCCAGCCCCGTAGGCGAGCACCGCGCTCACCCCCACCAGGCAGCCCCTCCGGCGCACCACGCTCACCCCGCGCCGGGCAGCCCGCCCGGCAGCCCGCGCCCCGGTCAACCACAGCCGCCCAACCCACAACCCCGACCCAACCCAGCGCCAGCACCCGAAGGCGAGCCCCACACTCAGCCCACACCAGGCAACCCCTCCGGCGCACCACGCTCAATCACCCGCAGCAGGACATCCGAGTCCAGCCGCTCCCCGGTCAACCACAGCCGCCCAACCCACATCCCCGACCCAACCCAGCGCCAGCACCCGCAGGCGAGCCCCACCCTCACCCCACTCGGGGCAACCCGTCCGGCGCACCACGCTCAATCAGCCGCAGCAGGGCGTCCGTGTCCAGGCGCTCCTCGACGGCGTCCGCGAGCCGGTCCAGCATCGACTCGCGCAGGGTGGCGAAACCGGGTGCCCCCGGCGCCGGTGACCAAGCCACCCCGGCCTGCGCCGCCACCTCGCCCAGCCACGCCCGGCGGAAGCCGTCGTTGTCCAGGGTGCCGTGCCACGTCGTGCCCCACACCGCACCGCGCCGCCAGCCGTCCAGGAACGGTTCAGCCTCCCCGGTCGGCGTCGCGCTGCCGTGGTGGATCTCGTAGGCCTCGACCTCGTGCCCGCGCCACCGCGCGACCGGCCTGCCGAGCACCTTCTCCACACTGAACGCCACCCGCGTCGGCAGCAGACCCAGCCCCGGCACCGTCCCGGCCCCGGACTCGACATCGTCCACAATGGTCTCCGCCAGCATCTGGTAACCGCCGCAGATGCCCAGCACCGGCCGTCCGGCGGCGGCCCGCGCGGCCAGCGCCGGCTCCAGCCCACGCTCCCGCAACCACCGCAGATCCCCCACCGTCGCGCGCGTTCCGGGCAGCACCACCAGGTCCGCGGCCCGCACGGTGTCCGGGTCCGCGGTCAGCGTGACCGTCACGCCCGGCTCCGCCGCGAGCGCGTCCACGTCGGTCGCGTTCGACGCGCGCGGGAACCGCACCACCGCCACCCGCAACCCACCGGTGACCTGCTGCTCGTGCCGCCAGCCCGCCGCGGCGAGCGCGTCCTCCGAGTCGATCCACACCCCGTCCAGCCAGGGCAGCACCCCCAGCACCGGCCGGTGCGTCAGCTCCGCGATCCGGTCCAGGCCCGGCCGCAGCAACGACTCGTCACCGCGGAACTTGTTCACCACCCAGCCGGCGAGCAGCGCCTGGTCCGCGGGCTCCAGCAACGCGACCGTCCCGTACATCGCGGCCAGCACGCCACCGCGATCGATGTCGCCGACCACCACCACCGGCAGCCCGAACCGCCGCGCCAGCCCCATGTTCACGTAGTCGCCCTGCCGCAGGTTGATCTCGGCGGGGCTGCCCGCGCCCTCGCACACCACGACGTCGAACCGCGTGCGCAGCTCGTCGAAGGCGTCGAAGGCGATGCGTGCCAGCTCACGGCGGCCGGTGGCGAACTCGCCTGCTTCCAGCGTCCCGAACGGCTTGCCGAGCGCGATGACGTGGCTGCGCCGGTCGCTGCCCGGTTTCAGCAGCACCGGGTTCATCGCGGCCTCCGGCTCCACCCCGGCCGCGACCGCCTGCAACCACTGCGCCCGCCCGATCTCCGCGCCGTCGGCGCAGACCATCGAGTTGTTCGACATGTTCTGCGCCTTGAACGGCGCCACCCGCAGCCCGCGGCGCGCGAGCCACCGGCAGATGCCCGCCGTGACCAGGCTCTTCCCGGCGTCCGAAGTGGTCCCGGCG
>NZ_AFWY03000045.1:0-64039 GCF_000231075.2 Amycolatopsis sp. ATCC 39116
AGCACGCGCTCAGACCATCGGGCCGGGCTGGTAGTCCACTTCGGCCAGTGGGTGCCGGGCCGCGCGCGCGGCGGGCACGATCACCACCGGGCAGTGCGCCCGGCGCAGGCACTGCGCGCCGACGGACCCGACCAGCGCGCGCATGATCCGCCCGTAGCCGTGGCTGCCGAGCACGAGCATGGCCGCGTCCGCCGCGGCGGACAGCAGCACCTCCGCCGGCTCGCCCTCGGTGACCTCCGGCCGGATCTTCGCCTCCGGCTGTTCGCGGTGCGCGCGATCCACCATCTCGCCGAGGGCGCGCCGGTGCGCGGTGAACACGGCCTCGGCCGTCGCCCCGCCACCCGGGTAGCTCCAGGCGTGGACCGCCACCACTTCCCGGCCGGTCCGCGCGGCTTCGCCCGCCGCCCACCGCAACGCGGCGGCACTGCCCGCGGAGCCGTCCACTCCCACCACGATCGCGGCCATGACGCCGTCCTCTCGCCGGTCGTTTTCCTTGTGTCCCAGCCTGGTCCGGCGGCGCGAGGTGGTGAAGGGCCGATGGTCCCCGTCGTGAGGGCCCTGCGGCGGTATCCGGCCGTTGCCGCTGGCCGTCAGGGCGTCAGCGGATCGGGCGGTACCACCGGCACGCGCACGCCGTCCGGCGGCCGCCCGTGGCGGGCGGTGTACCAGCCGACGTAGGCGGCGACCGCCGCGGGCAGCGTCGGGAAGATCCGGTCCTCCCCCAGCTCCGCGGTGAACCCGGCGGCGCTCAGCTCGTCGTGCAGTTCCTGCTTCACCCGGGCCATCGCGAACACGATCCCCCGGCTCGCGAGCTCGCGCCGCAGGCCGGTCAGGGTCTCCAGCGCGGTGCTGTCGATGTCCACATTGGCCTCGGCGTTGAGCAGGAACCACTCCGGCGCGGCGCCGTCCAGCGAGTCCAGCGCCCGGCGCCGGAAATCCTCGGCGTTGGCGAAGAACAGCGGCGCGTCGTAGCGGTACACGAGCAGCCCGGGCACCACCCGCGAGCCCGGGTAGTCGCCGATGTCGTGCATGCCGGGCACCCCCGGCGCGTACCCGAGCACCGCCACGTGCGGCCGCGCGACCTTGCGCAGCAGGTCCAGCAGCGACAGCCCGATCGCGACCAGGATGCCGTAGAGCACGCCGAGCACGAGGACCCCGGCCAGCGTCGCGACCGCCAGCACCGCCTCGCTGCGCCGGAAAGCCGCGATGCGGCGGAACTCGGCCACGTCGATCAGCCGCAGCGCGGCGTACACCACGACGGCGCCCAGCGCGGCGGCGGGGAACGCGGCCAGCACCGGCCCGGCCACGAACATGGCCAGCACCACGGTCACCAGCGTCACCACGGAGTAGAGCTGGCTGCGGGCGCCCAGCGCGTCGGCGATCGCCGTCCGGCTGCCGCTGCAGCTGACCGGCAGCCCGCGCAGGAACCCGGCCGCCAGGTTCACCAGCCCCAGCGCGCGCAGTTCCCGGTCGGCGTCGACGCGTTCGCCGTGCCTGCTGCCGAACGCGCGTGCGGTGAGCACCATGTCGGAGAACCCGACCAGCGCGATCCCGGCCGCGGGCAGCAGCAGCGACGGCAGATCGGCCGCGGCCACGTTCGGCAGCCCGGGCACGGGCAGCCCGGACGGCACGTCGCCGACCACCCGGACACCCGCGTCCTGCCCGCCGGTGAGGGCGACCACGCCGGTGGCGAGCAGCATCGCCAGCAGCGGGCCGGGCGCCCGCGGCAGCAGGCGCGCCACCACCAGCAGGAACGCCAGCACCGCCGCCGACACCGCCACCGTGGGCCAGTGCACGCGGTCCAGCGCGCCGAACCAGGACGTCACCTCCGCGACCAGACCGTCGCCGGACACCGGGACGCCGGTGAGCGTGCTCAGCTGGCTCACGACCATGATCACCGCGATGCCGGCCAGGTAGCCGACGAGCACGGGTTTGGACAGCAGGTCGGCGAACATCCCCAGCCGCACCAGACCGCCGAGCAGACAGATCCCGCCGACGATCAGCGCGAGGACGGCCGCCAGAGCCGCGTACCGGCCCGGATCCCCGGCGGCCAGCGGAGCCAGCGCCACCGCGGTCATCAGCGCCGTGGTCGACTCCGGACCCACGGACAGGCGGCGCGAACCGCCCACGACGACGTACACCGCCAGCGGGCCGATCGCGGCCCACAACCCAGCCACCGGCGGCAGCCCGGCGATCCGCGCGTAGGCCATGACCTGCGGGATCAGGTAGGCGGCCACGGTCACCCCGGCCAGCACGTCGCCGCGGAGCCAGGCCCGGCGGTACCCGGCGAGGCCGGGCAGCGCGCCGCGCACCTCAGATCCGCAGGCGCCGCAGGAACGGCTCGGCCGGGGTGTGCGGGGCGAGCCGGACCCGCGCGTCCAGCACCAGGCATCCGCCGTCGTGCGCGACCACCGGGTTCAGGTCGAGCTCGGCGACCTCCGGCAGCACCTCGGCGAGACGGCTCAGCCGCACCAGCACGTCCCGCAGCGCGGCCCGGTCGAAGCCGCCTGGGCCGAACAGGTGTGGCGAGGACCGCAGGCCGGACAGCAGCAAATCGGCGTCGCGCGACGTCAGCGGCGCCAGCCGTGCGGCGCGGTCGGCCACCAGGTCGGTGTCCACCCCGCCGAGCCCGAACACCACGAGCGGCCCGAACACGTCGTCCCCGGCGATCCCAGCCAGGACCTCGCGGGCGTGGGCGACCATCGGCTGCACCACGACACCGCGCCACTGATCGCCGAACCGGTCGCGCCAGCGGTGCACGATTTCGCGCAGCTGGTTCTCCCCGCGGACGTCCAGCGCGACCCCGCCGCCGCTGCTCTTGTGCACCAGGCCCGTTGCGCAGGCCTTCACGGCGACCGGTCCGCCCAGCTCGCGCAGGGCGTCCACCGCCTCGTCGGCATCGGTGGCGAACCGGGTGGCGACGACCGGGATCCCGAAGCAGCGCAGCAGCCGCGTGGCGTCCAGCGGGTCGAGCCAGCCGGTCGCGCCTGCCACGATGCGGCGGGCCGCGGCGGTGTCCACATCGGACAGTCGCGGTGGCGCTTCGTCCGGCTCGGCGCGCCAGGCGGCGTAGCGGGCGAGGCTGCCCAGAGCGCCGGCCGCGCCGAGGGCGTCCGCGTAGGACGGCACGAGCCCGTCCGCGGTGAGCAGGGGTTCCACGAACGGCAGCTGCCCGGGGCGCACGACGAGCACGGGCTTGTCCCCCGCGTGCCTCGTAGCCACTCCGGTGAGCGGGTCGCCGACCGCGGTCGCGACGCCGGCCACGACGACGGCGTCGATCCCGTCGTCGGCCAGCACCGCGTCCAGGCAGGCGCCGAACACCTCCGCCGTCACGGCCGCGGTGGTGTCCACCGGATTGCGCACGGACGCCTGGGCGGGCAGCAGTTCCCGCAGCCGCGACACCGTGCCCGGGCTCAGGTCCGGCAGTTTCAGACCGTGCCGGGCGCACGCGTCGGCCGCGAGGACACCCGCACCGCCGGCGTTGCTCAGCACCGCGACCCGCCGCCCCGCGGGCAGCGGCTGCCACGACAACGCCGCGACCGCCTCCAGCAGTTCGGTCACGCTGTCCACCGCGATCACGCCGGCCTGCTCGTGCAGCGCGTCCCGGGTGACGGCAGGCGTCGCGGTCGCCGCGGTGTGCGAGGCGGCCGCGCGCCGCGCGGTCTCGGTCTGCCCGGTCCGCACGGCCAGCACGGGTTTGACCCGGGCCAGGTCGCGGGCGATGCGAGCGAACTTGCGCGGGTTGCCGAACGACTCCAGGTACAGCACGGCGAGGTCGGTGCGCGGGTCCTCGCGCCACCAGCGCAGCAGGTCGTTGCCGCTGACGTCGTACTTGTCGCCGGTGGACACCATCGTCGACACGCCGAGTCCCAGCCGCCGCAACGCCTCCACGACCGCGATGCCGAAGCCGCCGGACTGCGTCACGACACCCACCCGGCCGGACGGCATGCGCCCCGGCGCGAAGGTGGCGTTCAGGCGGATCCCGTCCTCGGTGTTGGCCACGCCGACGCAGTTGGGCCCGACCAGCCGGACCCCGTGCGTGCGGGCGGCGCGGACGGTGCGGGCGCCGAGGCCGGTGCCGGTCAGCCCGGCCGAAATGATGACGGCCGCACGGGTGCCGCGGCGCCCGCACTCCTCGACGACCCCGGGCACCGCGGACGCGGGCACGCACACGACCGCCAGCTCGGGGGTTTCGGGCAGGTCGGCGACTGAACTCGCGCACGGTACGCCGGCGATGTCGCGGGCGTGCGGGTTGACCGCCGACAAGCGACCGGAGTAGCCGCCCTCGGCTAGGTTGACCAGCACGGCGTGCCCGACCGAGGCCGGGTCCCGGCCCGCGCCGATCACCGCGACCGACCGCGGCTGCAGCACGTGCCGCAAACTCGCGACGTCCGCGATGCGCTCCCGCTCGGCCAGCCGGCTGCGGAAGGCCTCGTCCTCGTCCAGGCCGATGCTGAAGTCGCACTCCGATCCGGCCGCGCTGACGCGGTAGGGCAGGCCGAGGTCGGCGAAGACCCGAAGCATGCGGGAGTTCTCCGCCAGCACCTGGCCGGTGAACCGCCGGATTCCCTGCCCGCGGGCCAGCGCCACGAGGTGTTCCAGCAGCAGGGTGCCGACGCCGTGCGCCTTCGCCGCGGAACCGACCGCGAGCGCGAGCTCGGCCTCGGTGGGTTCGGCGGAGACCTCGTAGTGCGCGACGCCGAGCAGCTCGCCGTGCCGGAACGCGCCCACCGCGGCCCGCCGCGGCCCGGGTTCGGCGCACATCCGCGCGACCAGTTCGTCCAGGCGGCCGGGCAGCCCGAAGAACCGGAAGTAGCTGTCGCGTTCGTCGAGGCCCTCGTGCAGCGCGAGCGCCGCGGGGGCGTCGGCGGGCCGCAGCGGGCGGATCTCGACCACCTCACCGTCGGCCAGCACCGCCGCCACGTCCTGTCCTGCCGTCATCGCGGTTCCCCGTCGGGGCGGACCACCATCACCGGGCACTCTGCGCGGTGGATCAGCGCCTGGCTGGTCGATCCCAGCAGCAGCCCGGAAAAGCCGCCGCGCCCGCGGCTGCCGACGACGACCAGCTGCGCCTGCCTGCTCCAGTCGATCAGCTGGTGCCGCGGCCGGTCGCGCACCACGACGCGGTCCACCTTGACGTCGGGGTAGCGCTCCTGCCAGCCCGCCAGCCGCTCGGCGAGGACGAGCTCCTCGTCCTGCCGCACCGCGTCCCAGTCGACGACCATCGGGAAGGCCCCGAGACCGCCCAGGAGGTCGTCGTCGCTCCACGCGTGCACCGCCACCAGCGGCGCCCCGCGCCAGCAGGCCTCCTCGAAGGCCGCCCCCAGCGCCCGCTCGCTGAACGGACTGCCGTCGACACCGACCACGACCGGTCCCGCCGCCGGGGCGGCCTGCCCGCGCACCACCACGACCGGGCAGTGCGCGTGCGAAACGACCTGCACGGCCTTGGTCCCGGCGAGCACGCCGTCGCCGGACGCGCCCAGCACGAGCGCCCTGGCGCCGCGGGACGCCGTGATCAGCGCCTCGGCCGGGTGCTCCTCCGGCATCGCCGTGGTGACCACCAGCTCCTCCCCGCCGGCGCCGCGGGCGACGCGGACGGCGGCGGCCAGGAAGTCCTTCGCGTTGTCCACCAGATCGTCGTGCAACGCCCGCAGGGCGGGCATCGCGATTCCGTAGCGGCCGGTGAACGGCGAGAACCCGTGCACGAGGTGCAGCCGGTCGTGGTGCCGCGCCGCATCGGCCGCGGCCCAGCGCACCGCCGCGGTGGAGGCCTCCGACCAGTCCACCCCGACAACGGTCACCCCTGCCGTGTTCGTCATGTCGTTCCTCTCCTAACCCGGAATCCGGTCATCCACAGTGGAATTGAGTTCGTTGACCACGGCGACCACTCCGGGGATCGCCTCGGTCAGCCGCGCCGCCCGGTCGGCTTCACTGCGCCGGTCGACGGTGCCGGTGAGCGTCACCACGCCGTCCACGACTTCGGCGCGCGCCTGTTCCGGGGCCGCCCACAGGCAGCGCCGCAGCACCTCCTGCTCGACGTTGCGGGCGATTTCGGCGTCCGGCCGCAAGAACAGCCGGAGCACGTCCCGCCGGGCGAGCACGCCGACGAGCTTGCCGTCGCCGTCGACGACGTAGAGCCGCCTCAGGTGTTCGCGCGCCAGCCGGCGCGCCGCGACGGCGACCGGCTCGTCCTGCCCGATCACCCGGACCCGCCGCGTCATCGCGGTTTCCGCGGTCATCGCGCGCGACTTGCCCCACCAGCGCCACCGTCGTCCCGGCGCGAACGCCGACGGCGGCCGGTCCGCGCCGCGCAGGTCCTCCTTGGCCAGCAGGTCCGACTCCGAGACCACGCCGACCCGGCGGTCGTGGCCGTCGACCACCGGCACCGCCCCGATCTGGTACTGGTCCAGCAGCCGGACCAGGTTCTTGAACGGCATCGCGGGCACCACGGACACCACCGGATGCGTCATCAGGTCGCCCACGACCGGTCCGCGCACCCGCCTCACGCCTGGCGGACGATCAGCAACGGGCACAGCGCGAAGGTGATCAGCGACTGGCTCGTGGACCCGAGCACCATGCCGGCGAACCCGCCGCGGCCGCGGCTGCCCACGACGATCAGCTGGGCGCCCTCGGCGTGGTCGAGCAGCCGGTCGGCCGCGCTGCCGCGTACCACGATCCGCTCGACGGCGACGTCGGGGTACTTCTCCTGCCAGCCCGCCAGCCGCTGGGCCAGCAGCTCGCGCTCGCGCTCCTCGATCGCCGGCCGATCCAGCGTCCAGCGCGTCTCCTCGAAGAGGGCGCCCAGGTAGGAGTCGTCCCACGCGTGGACCGCGACGAGCGCGGCACCGCGACGGGAAGCCGCGTCGAACGCGGCCGCGATCGCCTCGTCGCTGGTGGGCGAGGCGTCGATCCCGACCACGACCGGCCCCTCGGCGGGCGGCTCGTCGTCCGCCACGTGCGGCCGGACCACGGCGACCGGGCAGCGGGCGTTGGCGGCCAGCGCGATCGTGACCGACCCGGCCAGGAAGCGGCCGAGGAACCGCACGGGCGGGGTGCCCAGCACGAGCACCGCGGCCGAGCGGGACTCGTCCAGCAGCGCCGCGCCGACCTGCTCCTTGCGCAGGCTCCGCTGGATGTCCACATCGGACTCGGCGCTGCGGGCGGCGTCGCTCGCGGCGTGCAGGATCCGGTGGCCCCGCTGACGCGCGAGGCCGGCCAGGTCCACGTGCACCGGCATCGGCTGGGGGTAGCCGAGCGAGGCTTCGTCCAGGGCGTGCACCAGTTTCAGGGGCACGTTGCGGCACCGTGCCTCGGTGGCGGCCCACCGGACCGCGCCGAGCGACGCTTCGGAGCCGTCGACCCCGACGACGACCGGGTTCGGGGAGTGGGACATGGTTGTTCCTTTCGGATCCGGGTTACGCCGAAGCGGTGGCGTGCTGGAAGAGCTCGGTGAGTTCCGGGATGGTCAGGGTCCGGTTCGCCGGCTGCCGGCGCGGTCGCGGGACCGGCGCGCGGCCTTCGGCCGGCGACAGCCCGAGCATCGCGAGCAGCTCGCGGAGCTCGTCGGCGTCCTTCGCCTGGCCCGCCACGGCGCGCGCGGCGCGGTGGCGTTCTTCGGGGGTCGGTTCGTGCGAGCTGATCGCGTTGTCCATGCCGGGAACGCTATTGGCGGACGGCGGCCCGCCACGACGGGCGGAGGGCCCGTCGTGGCGGGGCTGAGGTCGCCGCCGGTGAGGACTTTGTGCCCTGTCCTCAGCCGTCGGACGCCAGGAGACGGGCCAGCGCGAACCCGGTGACGGCGGAGGTGGTGGCGGCCATGAGCAGCCCGCCGCCGACGCCGATCAGCACTGTGACGGCCAGGGCTTGCCCCTCGTGCCACAGCGGCATTGTGACGGCGAGGAACACACCCAGCCCGGCCAGCCAGGCCGCAGCGGTGACCGGGATCCACCGCCACGCCCGGGACAGGTGCGGGCGCAGGAGCGGCCACTGGGCCGTCCCGAGTGACGCGAGTACGACCAGCCCGAGCACCACCCCGGCCGTCGCCGCCTGCACCGGCGGCCAGCGGTGGACCTCCGCCGCGGCCGGGACCGTGCCGGCCAGGTAGGCGAGGACCGCGCCGGCCGAGGTCGCCGCGATCCAGCGCCGCGTCCGCAGGGCCGGCAGCGCGTGCCGCAGCACGAGCGCCTGCCCGCACCCGAGCGCGGCCCCTTCGACCGCCCGGCGGCCAGCAGGGCGGGCACGGCGGCCGCGGGCGCCGACCCGGCGGTGAGCGCGCCGACGCCGGCGGGCACCGCGAACCCGGCGAACTCGGCCAGGGTGACGATCCAGAACCAGCTCCACGCCAGCGCCCTGCCGCGCAAGGGTTTCACTGGGGGCAGGTCGATGGCGACCAGCGGCGCGTCCGCGGGCACCCGCGGCCCGCGGAGCTGGTACACCGCCACCGCCGCCTCGCGCTCGGCGCCGTGCAGCACCCGGCCCGCACCGGCCGACCACCCGCCCGGCAGCCGCACCTCGACCGGGGAGATGGTGCGGAAGTGCCGCCACCACGTCTTGCCGGCGGCCCGCCCGGCGACGACCAGCAGCCGGTCGCCGTCCCGGACGTGGGCCACCGGGAACTCGACCAGGTCGCCGCGCCGCGAGCGGTACCGCAACACGCACAACCGGCCGAGCAGCGGGGCGAGCACGGAATCCAGCAGCCGAAGGACCAGCCGCTGGCCCACGCCGCGGCGCGCCGCGCGCCGGTGGCGCCCGGGCGCGGTGGTGCTCATCCGCGTTCCCCCGTCCGGCCGCCGTACCGGACATGGCCCACCGGGAGCGCGAACAGCCCGAGGTCCAACCGGTCACCCAACCCGCGGCGAGCCGCGCTCCGGCGCCGCCCGGGCGCGGCGGTGCTCATCCCCGTTTCCCCACCCCGGTCGGCGCCAGCACCCGGCCCGGGGTGGCCGTGACCGGGTAGCCGACCCGGAGGATCGCCTGCGGGTACCCGGGGAGGTCGAGCTTCTCGATGAGCCCGGCGCGCACCTCGGGCAGGTGCAGCGGCTGGGTCAGGACGGAGCCCACCAGCCCCTCGGTGATGGCGGCGAGCCAGGCCCGCTCCAGCGCGGCGCCCGCGTGCAACTGGTCGCGCCGCGTGTCGTCCGCGGTGAGCACGATCAGCAGAGACTCCGCCGCGACCCGCTCGGTCAGCGTCACCGTGTCGGGTAGGTGCGTGTCGGCGCGCACCAGACCCGACCAGGGCAGCGTGGTCTCCGGCGACGGCGGTTCCCGCAGCTGGGCGGTCCAGGCGGTCAGTTCCCGCTGGTAGGCCCGGTCGGCGCGGAGCAGCTGCCCGGCGTGGGCCAGCAGCTCGGCCAGCGGCGCCGCCTCGGTCCGGGACTGGACGAGACGCGCCTCGGTGCCTGGCCCCGCCGCCGTGTCGCCGAGCAGCCGCAGGACCCGCGGCGGGACGTGGTGCAGCGCGAACGGCGAGCGGTAACTGCTGCGCTGGAAGATCGCCGAATAGCGGTTCAGCTCGTCGGGCTTGGCCTCTCCGCGCTCGGCGGCGCGGATCTCGGCGACCAGGTCCGGCCGCACCGGCGACGGCAGCAGCTCCACCTCCGGGCGCCAGCCAAGGACCCGCACCGCGAGATCCAGGTTGGCCAGCGCCGCGCCGCAGGAGAGCACCCGGTCGCGGCCGGTGGGGTCGTGCCGCGGCAACGACACGTCGAACCGTTCGTACAGCCGCAACACCCCGTTCGGGACCTCCAACACCCACGGCTGCGAGTTGTGGACCGAGGGGGCGCAGCTCGCGGCTCGCGCGAGCGCCCCGACCTCGACCTGGGACCAGTGCATTGTCATTCCTCCGGAAGTTCTCAGCTGACCACGGCGACCGGGCACGGGCAGTGGTGGAGCAGGGCCTGGCTGGTGGAGCCGAGCCCCATGCCGTCGAAGGCGTGCCGCCCGCGCGAGCCGACCACGACCAGTTGGGCACCCCGGGCCGCGGCGAGCAGTCCCCGCACCGGGCGGTCCCGGACGGTGCGCAGCGCCAGCGGCACGTCCGGGTACTTCTCCCGCCACCCGGCGAGCCGCTCGGCCAGCAGGCGGCGCTCGTCCTCGGCGACCTCGTCGTACTCCACGTCGATCGGCAGCACCGACCAGGTTTCGCCGAGGCTCATGTCGGTCCAGGTGTGCAGGGCGACCAGCGGCGCCTGCCGCCTGCCCGCGGTGTCGAAGGCGAAGGCGATCGCCGCGTCGCTCGACGTGGAGGCGTCCACGCCCACCACAATCGGGCCGCGCTCCGGCGGCAGCGCGTCCCGCACCACGACGACGGGACAGGGCCCGTGGGCGGCGAGCGCGGACGAGACCGAACCGAGCAGCAACCCGGGGAAGCCACCGAGACCGCGGGAACCCAGCACCGCGAGGCGGGCGGTCGCCGCCTCCTCGATCAGGGCGGCCGCGGCCGCGCCGGTGCGCAGCCGCGTGTGGATCTCGATGCCGGGTTCGGCCGCCCGCGCCTGGCCGTGGGCCTCGCCGAGCCAGCGGTGCCCCTGTTCGAGCCGGGACTCCACCAGCCCGCCGCCCCCGGGCGCCGTCGAGGGCGCCGGAGGCAGGGTGCACACGTGCACGAGCCGGAGCGGCAGATGCCGCAGTGACGCCTCGCGCGCTGCCCATCGCACGGCGTTGAGCGCCGCCGGTGAGCCGTCCACGGCGGCGAGAACCGCGGGTTCGATCGATTCGACCATGCTTCGATCCTCACCGGCCGGTGCCGCGGCGGGCAGGGCAGACGGGCCCCGGCCACGGGGCACTTCGGCTCTTTCCCGCCCGCGCGCGCCTGGGAAAGCCGGCCCCATGCTGACGTGGCGAGTGATCGAGCCCGGTCCGCCCGGGTCGCGGAAGTTCGAAGCACGCGAGGAACCGGCGCCCACCGCCGGCACCGGCGAACTACTCGTGCGGGTGCGAGCGTGCGGGGTCTGCCGCACCGACTCACACGTGCTCGAAGGCGACCTGCCAGTGCACCGGCCCGGGGTCGTGCCCGGGCACGAGGTCGTCGGCGAGGTCGCGGCGCTCGGTCCGGACGTGCGCGGATTCGCACCCGGGGACCGAGTGGGCGTCGCGTGGCCCCGGGGCACGTGCGGTGCGTGCCGGTACTGCCTGCGCGGCGACGAGAACCTGTGTCCCCGCTCGACCTACACGGGCTGGGACGCCGACGGCGGTTACGCCGGATACACGACGGTCCCGGCCGCCTACGCGCACCGGCTGCCCGCGGGCTACTCCGACCAGGAGCTCGCCCCTTTGCTGTGCGCGGGGATCATCGGGTTCCGGGCGCTGCGCCGCGCGAACCTGCCCGCCGGCGGCCGCCTCGGCATCTACGGCTTCGGCGCCAGCGCGCACCTGGCCGCCCAGGTCGCGCTCGCGCAGAGAGCCACAGTGCACGTCATGACCCGCAGCGCCCGGGCCCGGCAGCTCGCGCTGGAACTCGGCGCGGCGTCGGCCACCGGCGCCGCGGACGCCCCGCCCGAACCCCTCGACGCCGCGATCCTGTTCGCCCCGGCCGGGGAACTCGTGCCGCCCGCGCTCACGGCGCTGGACCGTGGCGGCACCCTCGCGCTGGCCGGGATCCACCTGACCGACATCCCCCCGCTGCACTACCAGGCGCACCTGTTCCAGGAACGTCAGCTGCGCAGCGTCACCGCGAACACGCGCCAGGACGCGCACGACTTCCTCGCCTTCGCCGCCGACCACCACCTGCGGGTCACGACGAGCGCCTACCCACTCGGCGACGCCGAGCGGGCGCTGAACGACCTCGCCGCCGACCGGGTCACCGGAGCCGCCGTCCTGTTGCCGTGACGGACACCGGTTCCCGGCCGCACGACGGGCCCGGGGCGAGCGGCCCCGCTCGCCCCGGGCCTGGTTCACGGCCGGGTGCTCCGCGTGTCGAAGCGGCGCCAGTCCTCGTCCCAGTCCGCCGCGCGGCGCCGGTCCAGGCGGATCCGCACGAGCCAGAAACCGACGCCGCACAACAGGATCACGCCGGACCAGCCCGCGAAACCGACAGTGATCGCGTTCGTGATCACCACGCTAGGGGTGATCGGCTCGGTGACGACTGCACCGTCGCGGTCGAGCCACACGGTCACCGCGTCGCCCGCCTCCGCGCCCCGGTCGGCCGTGACCTGACCGGTGACGGCCCGGCCGTCGGCTCCCTGCCAGGTCGCCTCGACCCGCGCCGGCCGGCCGGCCGAGCCGTTCGGGCCCGCGGTCCGCGGCGGGGCGTCCGCCAGCAGCGTCGCGGTAGCCGGGTGGCGCGTGGCCTGCTCGATCCGCATCTGCTCGCGTTCCTGGGTGTAGGTCCGCGCGCCCAGCAGGCCCGCCGGCAGCGCGGCCAGCAGCACGACACCGAGCAGCACCAGCAGCAGGCGGCGTTCGGTCCGGTCCGTTGCGCGGGCCAGCGGATTGCGGCCGGGGCGGACGATCCACCGCACCTTCGTCGCGAAACTCATCGGGGCTCCTTCGTCGGCAAGTCCTCCAGTACCGGCGAGGGTGGCCCGGCTGCGGCGGTGATCGAAGGGCCGACCGTCCCGACCGTGGTCACCGCGCGGCGGGACCTTGTGCTCTCGCCCACCGGTTCCCGGCGACCGGCGGACGGCACCGGTGACCTTGGTCCCCGGCCAGTGCCCATTGGTCCCTCGCCGAACGCGATCAACTTCCGCTGAACTCGACGGCGACCGGAACCCACGACGTAAGGGCCGCCATGTCCAGACCACCGAGCACGTCACAACCCGCGCGTCCGGCGCGGCTCGAGCTGAAAGCCCGCTCGCTGGGGCTGACGTCGGCGACCGGACTCGTCGTCGGCAGCATCATCGGCACCGGCGTGTTCACCATGCCCGCGGTGCTCGCCGGCGCCGGGACCAGCTCCCTGCTCGTGCTCGCCGTGGTCGCGGCGGGCGCCACCGTGCTCGCGGTCCTCTTCGGACAGCTGACGCGGCGGGTGCCCAACGCCGACGGCGGGTTGTACGCCTATGCCCGCCACGAGTTCGGCGACTTCGCCGGCTACCTCACCGGCTGGTGCTACTGGATCTCGGCCTGGGCCGGCAACGCCGCGATCGTGTCGTCCTGGGTCCTGTACGTGGAATCCCTGTTCGGCATCACCGATCCCTCGTGGTGGGTCAGCTGGGGCATCGCGATGCTGGGTCTGTGGATCCCGGCCGCGGTCAACCTGGCCGGCGTCCGGCAGATGGCCTGGTTCGAAAACCTCACGGTGGTGCTGAAGTTCGTGCCGCTGCTGTTCGTCGCCGTGGCCGGCTGGTTCTTCGTGTCGAAGGCCAACTTCGGCCCGTTCAACGCCTCCGGCGGCAGCCTCTACAGCGCGATCGGACTGGCCGCGGGTGTCGCGTTGTTCGCGTTCATCGGTGTCGAGGTCGCGGCCGTGACGGCGAAGCGGGTGCGGGAACCGGGCCGCAACGTGGGCCGGGCGTCGGTGCTGGGCACGGCCGCCAGCGCGCTGCTCTACATCGTGGTGTCGGCCGCCGTCATGGGCCTGGTCCCGCACGACGCGCTCGTGGCCACCGGCACCCCGTTCGTCCCGGCCGTGGAAACGATCTTCCCCGGGATGGGCTGGGCGGGCAAGCTCATCGCCGCGCTCGCCGTCGTGTCCGGCATCGGCGCGCTCAACGGGTGGACCCTGGTCACCACGGAGGTGTCGCGCGCGGCCGCGACCGACGGGCTGTTCCCCCGGGCGTTCGCGTGGACCGACCGCAAGGACACCGCGTGGTTCGGCATCGTCGTCGCCGCGCTGCTGCCCTCGCTGCTGATGCTGTGGCGCTACACCGCCGGTTCCGGCCTGACGGTGTTCACGTTCCTGGTCAACCTCTCGGTGGTCACGGTCGCGATCCCGTACTTCTTCTCGGCCTGCGCCCAGCTGGCCCACCTCGTGGGACGGCGCCGCGTCCGGCCGCTGCTGCTGGTGCGCGACCTGCTCATCGCCGGTGTCGCCGTCCTGTTTTCGCTGTGGGTGACCTTCGCCGCCGGCTACGCCGCGGTCTACCAGGCCCTCGCGATGGTGCTCATCGGCGTCGTCGGCTACGCGGTCCTCGCCGGGCGGCGGCAGCGCCAGGCGGTCCGCCGCACCGAGACCACCCCGTCGATCCGGCACGACGCCGCCTGACCCGGAAAGGACGACGAGATGACGTTCGGAGTCGCCTCCGAAGTGGGCAAGCTGCGCCAAGTGGTCGTGCACCGCCCCGGCGGCGAGCTGGCCCGGCTCACCCCGCGCAACATCGGCGAGCTGCTGTTCGACGACGTGATGTGGGCGAAGAAGGCCAAGGAGGAGCACGACGTGTTCGCCGAGGCCCTGCGCGAGAAGGGGGTCCAGGTCCACTACTTCGAGCGCCTGCTCGCCGAGACCCTCGACCTGCCCGGCGGGCGCGCGTTCGTGCTGGACCGGGTGTGCACGCCGGACATGCTCGGCGCGGCACTGGTGGACGAGCTGCGCGGGCTCTTCGAGGGCATGAGCGGCGGCGAGCTGGCGGCCCTGCTCATCGGCGGGGTGCTCAAGGCCGACCTGCCGCACGTCCGCTCGGGCAGCCTGCACTGGAACACGCTGCAGCCCGACGACTTCGTGCTCCGCCCGCTGCCCAACCACCTGTTCCCCCGGGACAACTCGTGCTGGATCTACGGTGGAGTGTCCGTCAACTCGATGGCGAAACCGGCCCGGCGGCGGGAAACGCTGCACGCGCAGGCGATCTACCGCTACCACCCGCTGTTCGCCGAGGCCGGTTTCCCGGTCTACTCCGGCCAGGACGACGTCGCGCACTTCCCGGCCACGGTGGAGGGTGGTGACGTGCACGTCGTCGGCAACGGCGCGGTGCTCGTCGGCATGGGCGAGCGCACCTCGGCCACGGGTGTCGAGGCGCTGGCCCGCGCCCTGTTCGGCAGCGGCCAGGCGCACACCGTGGTCGCCGTCGAGCTGCCCCGGTCGCACGCCATGATGCACCTGGACACGCTGATGACGATGGTCGACGAGTCCACCTTCGTGCTCTACCCCTACTTCGACCCGCACCTGCGGTCGTGGACCGTGCGGCCCGGCGGCCGGCCGGGCGAGCTCGACGTCCGGGGCAACGACAGCCTGTGGACCACGCTCGCGGGTGTGCTCGGCGTCCCCGAGATCACCGTGCTCCGCACCGACGAGGACGTGCGCGCCGCCGAGCGGGAGCAGTGGGACGACGGGAACAACTACCTCGCCGTCGCCCCGGGCGTGGTGGTCGGCTACGACCGCAACATCGCCACCAACACCATGCTGCGCAAGCACGGCATCGAGGTCGTCACCGTGCCGGGCGGCGAGCTCGGCCGCGGCCGCGGCGGCCCGCGCTGCATGACCTGCCCCCTCGAACGCGATCCCGCCTGACCCGAGGAGACCACCATGGACCTGCAGGGACGCAACCTGCTCACGGCCACCGACCTGACCCGCGAGGAGTTCACGCACCTCGTCGACCTCGCCGCCCGGCTGCGGCACGAGAAGCGCGCGGGCGTGCGGGAACAGCGGCTCGCCGGCCGCAACATCGCGCTGATCTTCGAGAAGAGCTCCACCCGAACCCGGTGCGCCTTCGAGGTCGCCGCCCACGACGAAGGCGCCGCCGTCACCTACCTCGGCCCCGGCGAGACCCACCTCGGCCACAAGGAGTCGGTCGAGGACACCGCGCACGTGCTCGGCCGGATGTACGACGGCATCGAGTACCGCGGGTCGGCACAGGAAACCGTCGACGTCCTGGCTGCTCACGCCGGCGTGCCCGTCTGGAACGGGCTCACCGACCTCTGGCACCCCACGCAGATGCTCGCCGACGTGCTCACCATGCGGGACCACGCGGCCGGGCCGCCGGAGCGGCTGACCCTCGCCTACGTGGGCGACGGCCGCAACAACACGGCGAACTCGCTGCTGGTCACCGGCGCCCTGCTGGGCATGTCGGTCCGCATCTGCGCGCCGCGCGAGCTGTGGCCGTCCCCCGCGGTCCGCGAGCTGGCCACCGGTTTGGCCGCCGGGTCGGGCGCGGACCTCGCCGTCACCGACGACCCCCGCGCCGGGGTGCGGGGCGCGGACTTCGTCTACACCGACGTCTGGCTGTCCATGGGCGAGCCGGAGGAGACCTGGGACGACCGGATCCAGCAGCTGCTGCCCTACCAGGTGGACGCCAAGCTGCTCGGCGCGACCGGGAACCCGCGGGTGAAGTTCCTGCACTGCCTGCCGTCCCTGCACAGCCGCGACACCGGCCTCGGCCGCCAGCTGGCCGCCGCGCACGGGGTCGCCGCGCTCGAGGTGACCGACGAGGTGTTCCGCTCCCCCGCCTCGGTCGTCTACGACCAGGCCGAGAACCGGATGCACACCGTCAAGGCGCTGATGGTCGCGACGGTGCGGCGATGAGGATCGTCGTCGCCCTCGGCGGGAACGCCCTGCTGCGCCGGGGCGAGACCCCGGACGCCGGCATCCAGGAGAAGCACGTCCAGGCGGCCGCCGACGCGCTGGCGCCGCTGGCCCGGCGGCACCGGCTGATCGTCACCCACGGCAACGGCCCCCAGGTCGGCCTGCTCGCCCTGGAGACCGCCGGCGACCCGGCGCTCACCGCGCCCTACCCGTTCGACGTGCTCGGCGCGCAGACCCAGGGCATGATCGGCTACTGGCTGGCGCAAGCGCTGCACAACCGCGCCGGCCTGCCCGCCGCCGCGGTGCTCACCCGGACCCTGGTGCGGGCGGACGACCCGGCGCTGCGGCAGCCTGCCAAGTTCATCGGACCGGTCTACGACGAGGAGACCGCGCGGCGGCTCGCCGGCCGCAATGGCTGGCAGGTGCGCCGGGACGGCTCCGCGTGGCGGCGGGTCGTGCCGTCCCCCGAGCCCGCCGACGTGGTCGAACTGCCCCTGATCCGGCTCATCGCGGACAGCGGCACGACCGTCGTCTGTGGCGGAGGCGGCGGGGTGCCGGTCGTGGCCGACGAAGACGGACAGCTGCACGGCGTGGAAGCGGTGGTCGACAAGGACCTCACCGCGGCGCTGCTGGCCAGCGCGCTGCAGGCGGACGCCCTGCTGCTGCTCACCGACGTCGCCGCGGTCGAGGACGGCCACGGCACCGCCGCCGCACGCCCCATCCGCCACGCCCATCCGGCCGGCCTGCGGACCCGCACCTTCCCGGCCGGGTCGATGGGGCCCAAGGTGGACGCCGCCTGCCGGTTCGTGGAGTCAGGCGGCGCGCTGGCGGCGATCGGCCGCCTCGAAGAAGCGGCAGCGGTCCTGGCCGGGCGCGCCGGCACAACGGTCTCGCCGGTCGCGCCGGCCAGGCGCGGTTAGGAGACGGGCGCCGCCCAGGTCAACCGCGTGCCGCCGTCCTCGGCCGCCGTGACGGAGAGGCTGCCGCCCGCCTGGTCAGCACGTTCGCGCAGGTTGTGCAGGCCGCTGCGGGCCACGGTGTCCGGGATGCCGATCCCGTCGTCGGCCACCTCGATGACCAGCTCGTCACTGGCGGAGACGGTGACCATCAGCGACGTGGCCTTGGCGTGGCGCACGGCGTTGGACAGCGCCTCGCGCAGCACCGCTTCGGCGTGCTCGGCCAGCTCCGGACCGGCCACGCCGACCGGACCGGACATGCGCACGGTGGTGCGCAGCCCGGTGTCGCCGGTGATCTCCGCGATGACGTCGTTGAGCCGCTTGCGCAGCTGCCCGGTGCCGTGCAGGCCGCCGTGCAGATCGAAGATCGCCGTGCGGATTTCCGCGACGATGCTCTGCACGTCGTCGATCATGTCGGCCAGCCGCCGCTGGATCTCCGGGTTGCGGGAACGCATGTGCGTGCTCTGCAACGCCAGCCCGTGGGCGAACAGCCGCTGGATCACGTGATCGTGCAGGTCACGGGCGATCCGGTCGCGGTCGGAGACCACCTTGAGTTCGCTGATCGAACGCTGGTCCTCCGCCAGCTGCAGCGCCAGCGCGGCCTGGTCGGCGAAGGCCGCCGCCAACGGCAGGTGGGCGCTGTCGAAGGCCGCGTCGCCCTTGCGCCGGGCCACCACCAGCACGCCGGAGACCGAGGTGCGGGATGCTCGCAGCGGCAGCACCAGCGCGGGACCGAACTCCGCGGACACCTCGAACTCCAGGCTGTCCACCCGCCGCGGCTGCGCGTCGCGGAACGCCGCCCCGCAGGTGGACCCCTCGACCGGGATCTTCCGCTCGGTCAGCCGGCCGGGATCCAGGCCAGCGTGCACGGTGACGACCAGCTCCGTGACGTCCTCCAGGGGCATGTCCGGATCCTCGGGTTGCGCGATCAGCGCGTAGTCCGCGCGCGCCAGCGTCAGCGCGCGGGTGGCGATGAGCGTGAGAACGTCGGCCGGATCTGCGGCGGCCAGCAGTTCGGCGCGGACCTCGCTGGTGGCCTCCTGCCACTGCTGCCGCAGCCGGGCCTGCTCGAACAGGCGCGCGTTCTCCACCGCGATGCCCGCCGCGGCCGCCAGCGCCTGCACCACCACCTCGTCGTCCTCGGTGAAGGGTTGCCCGTTCGCCTTTTCGGTGAGGTAGAGGTTGCCGAACACCTCGTCCCGCACCCGCACGGGCACACCGAGGAAGGTCTTCATCGGCGGGTGGTGCGCCGGGAACCCGGACGAGGCAACGTGCTGGGACAGGTCGTCCAGCCGGATCGGCTTGGGCTGCTCGATCAGCAGGCCCAGCAGGCCGTGCCCGGTCGGCAGGTCCCCGATCTCCCGGCGGGTGGCCTCGTCGATGCCCTCGTAGACGAACTCCGCCAGCGACTCGCGGTCCTGGGTCAGCACCCCCAGCGCGCCGTAGCGGCAGTCCACCAGCTCGATCGCCGAGTGCACGATGCGCCGCAGCGTGGCGTCCAGCTCCAGCCCGCTCGCGACGGCGAGCATCGCCTCCAGCAGCCCGTCCATCTGGTCCCGCGACTGGACCAGCTCCTCGATGCGGTCCTGCACCTCGCGCAACAGCTCCCGCAGCCGCAACTGCGACAACGTCTCGCGCAACGGCCGATCCTGCCCCATCAGGTCACGCTGCTCCTCACCCGCCATGCCGACCATCGTGCCCCACCAGGCACCCTCCCGTCACGTGTCGTGACGTCAGGTGTCACCGCGTGGCAAGGCCAAAGGTCCCCGCCGCCAGGTGACCAGGGCCCGTAGTGCGGGCTCCCGGAACGGCTGACGCTGATGGGCACAAGGAGGTGGTCACCGTGACCGACACGGAAGCCGACCGGCGCGAGCACGCCGTGGCACGGCTCAAGCAGAAACGCGACTACTACCAGCACGTGGCCGTCTTCGTCCTCATCAACGGTTTCCTGATCGGGGTGTGGGCGCTGACGGGCGCGGACTTCTTCTGGCCGGTCTTCCCGCTCGGCGCCTGGGGCGTCGGGCTGATCATGCACACCTGGGACACGTTCTCGCCGAACTCGCCCAGCGAGCGGCGCATCCGGCGGGAAATGGACCGGATGGCCTGAGCCGGCGTTCCGCGACGACCGCCCCGGTTCCGGCCGAGGCGGTCGTCTTTTTCGTCGTGCGCACCCCTGCCGAAGGGCCTCGTGGCCAGGGGCCCCAGGTCCCGTGATCCGGGGCCCCGGGGCTCTCGTCCCCGCGAGGCGGTCCGGACAGGCTGAACACACCTGAGGGCAAGGGCGGTGACGATGATGAACACCCTGATCGAGCTGCAGCACCTGGCTGCGCACCGGCCATCGGCCACCGCGCCGCCGGACGAGGTCGCCGCGTGGTACCGGGACAAAGCGCTGCTGCACCAGCACCTCGCGCTGGAGTCTCGCGAACCGGCGATCGCCGCGCGGGAACGCCTCCTCGCCGGCGCCGCACTGCGCCGCGCGGCGATCGCCGGGTGAAGCGCCGGACGCGGCGCGACCACCGCACCGGGAGCGGAGATTTCGGCACGGTGGTCGCCGTCAAAGGGTTTGGTCAGGTTCGCGGGACCGACTTCAGCGTCACCCCGGTCACGCCGCGCACCGACCGCGCCAGCGCGCCGACCACGCGCCGCTCCGCCTCGTCGGCGAACTCGCCGCTGATGACGGCCTCGCCGTCGCTGATCTCCACCCGCCATTCGCCGCGGTGCCCGGAGTAGTCGGTCAGCACCGCGCGCAGGACGGTGGCGACGGTGTCGTCCGAGGACACCAGCGGGCGGAGCAGGTCGCGACGGCTCACGACGCCGACGAGGACGCCCTCCTCGGTGATGGGCACGCACCGGAGCCGGTCGGCCAGCATCCGACGGGCGATGCCCTCGATCTCGGTCGCCATGGTCGCGACCTCCACCGGCGTGGTCATGTACTCCGCCACCGTGGCGCGCCCGTTCGCGCCGGCCATCGTCGCGCGCAGCGCGTCGGCCTCGGTGAACATGCCGATCACCCGCTCACCGTCGTCGACCACCGGCATCCCGGCGAACCCGTGCTCCACCAGCGACGCGGCCGCCTCCCGGACGGTGGCCGAGGGCAGCACCCGGACCACCGGCTTGCTCATGATCTCCCACGCGTGCATGACGTGCTCCTCGTTCGTCGCTTGACCTGTTGCCGTCAGGCTCGTCCCGGGCGGGCCGGAAAAGCAGGGCCTAACGGCACCGCGCCCAGGGACCTTCGGCGCTCCCCGCGCCGGCCCGGCGGCGGCGCACGAGTCCGGATGGGACCGCGGTCCCCGGCGAAGATGACCAACGGCCCTGCCCGCGCGCGCTCCGCGCCGACGACGCTGGACCCGATCTTGCTCCGCCCGGGAGCTGGTGATGGGAGAGGCGATGAACGCGCTGGACCTGGCGCGGTGGCAGTTCGGGATCACCACCGTGTACCACTTCATCTTCGTGCCCCTGACGATCGGGCTGTCGTTCCTGGTCGCCGGGATGCAGACCGCGTGGGTCCGCACGGGCAAGGAGCACTACCTCCGCATGACGAAGTTCTGGGGGAAGCTCTTCCTCATCAACTTCGCCATGGGCGTGGTGACCGGCATCGTGCAGGAGTTCCAGTTCGGCATGAACTGGAGCGACTACAGCGCCTTCGTCGGCGACATCTTCGGCGCGCCGCTGGCCATCGAGGGCCTGCTCGCGTTCTTCCTGGAGTCGACGTTCCTCGGGCTGTGGATCTTCGGCTGGAACCGGCTGCCCAAGCGGCTGCACCTGGCCACGATCTGGCTCGCCGCGACCGGGACGCTGCTGTCCTCCTACTTCATCCTGGCGGCGAACTCCTGGATGCAGCACCCGGTCGGCTACCGCGTGAACCCGCAGACCGGCCGCGCCGAGCTCAACGACTTCGCCGCCGTGCTCACCAACTCCACCGCGGTGGGCGCCTTCGCCCACACCATCACGGCGTGCTTCGTCACCGGCGGCGTGTTCGTGGTGGCGATCAGCGCGTGGCAGCTGAAGAAGAAGCGCGCCCCCGAGGTGTTCCGCCCGTCGATGCGCGCCGCGCTGGTGACGGTGCTCATCGCCAGCGCCGGCGTCGTCGTCACCGGCGACATCCAGGCCCGCATCATGACCGAGCAGCAGC
Organism: Amycolatopsis sp. ATCC 39116; assembly: GCF_000231075.2. Classification (NCBI taxonomy): domain Bacteria; kingdom Bacillati; phylum Actinomycetota; class Actinomycetes; order Pseudonocardiales; family Pseudonocardiaceae; genus Amycolatopsis; species Amycolatopsis sp. ATCC 39116. The sequence continues at coordinate 21,482 of NZ_AFWY03000045.1, forward strand.
CGATGAAGATGGCCGCCGCCGAAGCGCTCTACGACACCGTCGCGCCGGCGTCGTTCTCGCTGTTCACGATCGGCTCGCTGGACGGATCGGAGGAGGTGTTCAGCATCCGGGTGCCGCGGGTGCTGTCGTTCATGGCGACCGGGTCCTTCGACGGCGAGGTCGAGGGCATCAACGACCTGCAGGCGCAGGCCGAGCAGACCTACGGCGCCGGCGACTACACGCCCAACGTCCCGGTCACCTACTGGACGTTCCGGCTGATGATCGGGTTCGGGTTCCTCATGGGACTGCTGTCGCTGATCGGGCTGTGGGTGTTCCGCCGGGGCCGGACCCCGCGCTCGCCGTGGTTCTACCGGTCGGCCATCGCCTGCCTGGCCCTGCCGTTCGCGGCCAGCGCGCTGGGCTGGATCTTCACCGAGATGGGCCGCCAGCCGTGGGTGGTGTTCGGGGTGCTCAAGACCGCCGACGGCGTCTCCCCCACGGTGGCGGCCGGGAGCGTGCTCACCTCGATGATCGTCTTCACGATCCTCTACGGCGCGCTCGCCGCGATCGACGGCACGCTGATGTACCGCTACGCCCAGCACGTTCCCGATCCGGAGCCCGAGCAGGACGCCGGGAAGTCCGATGAGGACACCGAGGCCCGTCCGCCGGTGTTCACCTACTAGGAGAATCCCATGCCGCTCACCGACATCTGGTTCCTGCTCATCGCCGTCCTGTGGACCGGCTACTTCGTCCTGGAGGGCTTCGACTTCGGCGTCGGGATCCTGCTGCCCTTCCTCGGCCGGGACAACACCGACCGCCGGGTCATGATCAACTCGATCGGCCCGGTGTGGGACGGCAACGAGGTGTGGCTGCTGGTCGCGGGCGGCGCCACCTTCGCCGCCTTCCCGCTCTGGTACGCCAACCTGTTCTCCGGGTTCTACCTGCCACTGCTGATCATCCTGGTGGCGCTGATCGTGCGCGGCGTCGCGTTCGAGTTCCGCGGCAAACTCGACAGCACGGGATGGCGGCGCGGCTGGGACGTCGCGATCTTCGCCGGATCGGCGGTGCCCGCGCTGCTGTGGGGCGTGGCGTTCGGCAACATCGTCCGCGGCGTCCCGCTCGACGCCGAGCACCACTTCACCGGCTCGTTCTTCGACCTGCTCAACCCCTACGCCCTGCTCGGCGGCGTCACCACGCTGTCGGTGTTCGCGCTGCACGGCGCGGTGTTCCTCGCCCTCAAGACCGACGGGGACGTCGCCGAGCGGGCCCGCCGCCTCGTCCGCGGCCTCGGCGTCGTCGCGATCGTGCCGGCCGGGGCGTTCCTGCTGTGGACGCAGCTGGCGCACGGCCACGGCTGGACCTGGGCCAGCACCGCGGTGGCCGCGCTCGGCCTGGCGGGCGCGATCGCGATGACCGACCTGCGACGCGACGGCTGGGCGTTCACCCTGACGGCGCTGGCGATCGTGGCGACGACGGCCACGCTGTTCGGCTCGCTCTACCCGGACGTGCTGCCGTCCACCACAGATGCCGCGAACAGCCTGACCACCACCAACGCCGCGTCCACGCCGTACACGCTCAAGATCATGACGTGGGTCGCCGTGGTGTTCACCCCGATCGTCCTGCTCTACCAGGGCTGGACCTACTGGGTGTTCCGCAAGCGAGTCACCCGCGCGTCCATTCCGGACTCGCAGGGCCTGCCGGTATGAGGCCGCTCGACCCGCGCCTGCTGCGGCACGCCCGCGCCGCGCGCCCGTTCGTCCTCGGGTGCGCGGCGCTGGGGGTGGCGACCGCGCTGCTCGTCCTGGTCCAGGCGGACCTGCTCGCCACGGCGATCACCGGCGCCTTCCTCGACGGGACCACGCTGGCCGCGCTGACCGTGCCGGTGCTCCTGCTCGTCGTGGTGGTGCTGGGCCGCTCCGGCATCGCCTGGCTGTCCGAAACGCTGGCGCACCGCGCGTCCGCCGCGGTGCTCGACCAGCTGCGCGCCGCCCTCGTCACGCACGTGCTGCGCGCCGGGCCGCGACGCTTCGGCGGCCGGTCCCCCGCCGACCTGGCGACCCTCGCGACCCGCGGCGTGGACCGGCTGGACGGCTACTTCGCGCGGTACCTGCCGCAACTGCTGCTCGCCGCGATCGTGCCCGCCGTCGTCGGGCTGCGGATCCTGCTGTCCGACTGGGTCGCCGCGGTGATCCTCGGCGTGACGGTGCCGCTGATCCCGGTCTTCATGATCCTCATCGGGCTCTACACCCAGCGCGCGGTGAACCGCCAGTGGCGCACGCTCGCCGTGCTGGGCAACCACTTCCTCGACCTGGTCGCGGGCCTGGCGGTGCTGACCGCGTTCGGCCGCGCCAAGGCCCAGCTGCGAGGGCTGCGTGAGATCACCCGGCGGCACCGGCTGGAGACCATGCGGACGCTGCGCGTGGCGTTCCTGTCCGCGCTGGCGCTGGAGCTGCTGGCCACGCTGTCGGTCGCGCTGATCGCGGTGTCGATCGGGCTGCGGCTGCTCGCCGGTGAACTCGACCTGCACACCGCCCTGGTCGTGCTGATCCTGGCGCCCGAGGTGTACCTGCCGCTGCGCGCGGTCGGGGCCCGGTTCCACGACAGCACCGAGGGCATCGCGGCCGCCGAGGACCTGTTCGCGGTGCTCGAAGACGAACCGGACACGACCGGTGGCCGCCGTCCCGCGCCCAACCCGGCACGGGTGCCGCTGCGGCTGGAGCGGGTGCGCGTCAACGGGCGCTCCGGCCCGGTGCTCGACGAGCTGAGCCTGCGCGTCGAGCCGGGCGAAATCGTCGGCATCAGCGGGCCGAGCGGCGCGGGCAAGAGCACCCTGCTCGACCTGCTGCTCGGCTGGTTCACCCCGGACGCCGGGCGCGTGTTCGCCGACGGCGTCGACCTCGCCGAGGTCGACCGCGCCGCCTGGCAGGAACGCGTGGCGTGGGTGCCGCAGAAGCCGTGCCTGCTGGCCGGGACCGTGGCGGGCAACATCCGGCTCGGACGGCCGGACGCCGGCGACGACGAGGTGGCCCGCGCCGCGGAGGCGGCTGGGCTCGACCTGCCGCCGGACACCCCGGTCGGCGAGCTCGGATCGGGCCTGTCCACCGGGCAGCAGCGCCGTGTCGCGCTGGCCCGCGCCCTGCTGACCGGCCGTCCGCTGCTGCTGCTCGACGAACCGACCGAGGGCGTCGACGCGGACACCGAGAACGCCATCCTGGACCGGCTGCCCGCGATGCTGGCCGGGCGCACGGCCGTGATCGTCAGCCACCGCGAAGCCGTGCTGCGCGCGTGCGACCGGGTGATCGAGCTGCGGTCCCCCGCGGCTACCGCCGCTCCGGCCGCGCCCAGCCGCCCCGCCGCGCGTCCCGCGTCCGCGCCCGCCCCGGTCACCACCGCGACCGGGGAGGAGCCGGCGACCGGCGCGGGCACCTGGCAGTGGCTCCGGACCGCGATCCGGCCCTACCGGTGGCGGCTGGCGCTGGCCTGCGCCGCCGGCGCGGCCGCGCTCGGCAGCGGCGTGGCGCTGACCGCGGCGTCGGGGTGGCTGATCTCCAGCGCCGCGCTGCACCCGCCGGTGCTGTCCCTGATGGTGGCGATCGTCGCGGTGCGCGCGTTCGGCCTCGCCAAGGGCGTCCTGCGGTACGCCGAGCGGCTGCTGTCGCACGACGTGGCGTTGCGGGCGGTGGCCGACCTGCGGGTGCGGGTGTGGACCACCCTGGTCCGGCTCGGCCCCGCGGTGACCGCCCGCCGGCGCCGCGGCGACCTGCTGAACCGGCTGATGTCCGATGTGGACAGCCAGCAGGACCTGCTGGTGCGCGTGGTCGTGCCCGGGGTGTCGGCCGCCGTGGTCGGTCTCGGCGCGGCGGCCGGGTTCGGCCTGCTGCTGCCGGAGGCGGGCGTGATCATGGCCGCCGGGCTGCTGTGCGCCGGAGTGGCCGCGCCCGCGCTGTCGGCGCTGGCCTCGGCGAAGTCCGAACGCGACACGAGCACGACGCGCGCGTCGGTGACCGCCGGGACGGTCGAGCTGCTGCAGGCCGCGCCCGACCTGATCGCGTTCGGCGCCGCGCCTCGCCGTCAGGACGCGCTGCGGCACAGGGCTTCCCAGCTCACCGCGGCACTGCGCCGCTCCGCCGCCGCGCGCGGGCTCGGCGCGGGGTTGAGCACGTTGTCCATCGGGATGACCATGATCGGCTGCCTGGTGGCCGGCGTCGCCGCGCTGCGCGCCGGACGGCTGGACGGCCCGGCGCTCGCGGTTCTCGCGCTGACGCCGCTGGCCGTGACCGAACTGGTGGCCGCGTTGCCGGAAGCCGCGCAGCGGCTGCTGGCGGCGCGCCTGGGCGCCCGGCGGCTGGCCGAGCTCGACACCCTGCCCTCGCCGGTCGCGGAACCGGCCGCGCCGGTGGCCGCCGGACGCGGGCCGCTGGAGCTGGACGGGTTGTCGGTGCGCTGGCCGGGCGCCGCGGTGGACGCGGTGCGCGGCCTCGACCTGAGCACCGGCTACGGCCCGGTCGTCCTCACCGGACCGTCCGGGTCGGGCAAGAGCACCGCGCTGGCCGCGGTGATGCGCAACCTGGACCCATCCGGCGGCGCCGTCCGGATCGCCGGCACCGACACGCGGACGAACACCTCCGACGACGTCCGCGCCGGGTTCGCGTGGTGCGGACCGGACACGCACCTGTTCGACAGCACGCTGCGGGAGAACCTGCTGCTGGCCAGGCCAGGCGCCTCCGACGACGAACTGCGGGAGTGCCTGCGGCGGGCCCGGCTCGGCGCCGTGCTCGCGGCGCTGCCGGAAGGCCTGGACACACCGCTCGGCGCGCACGGCACCACGCTCTCCGGCGGGGAACGGCAGCGGATCGGCGTGGCCCGCGCCCTGCTGGCCGACCGGCCCGTGGTGCTCCTCGACGAGCCGACGGCCCACCTGGACGGCGCGACGGCCGCCGGGCTCGCCGCCGACCTGCGGGCACTGGTGGCGTCCCGTCCGGCGGTGATCGTCACCCACCGGCCCGCGGAGTTCCCCGGGCTGCCGGTGGTGGAGGTGGGCGCGGGATCGGTGGCGCCCAGCCGGGTCTGACCCCCGGGTCAGCGCCCGCTGTAGCGCAGGGGCGTCCGCGCGCGGTCGTCGAGCACGCGGGCCGCCAGCCAGGCCAGTCCGTCGGCCGTGCGGGCCGGGGTGTCCGAGGGCTGCATGACGTGGCTGAGGACGGCGCGGACGAGCGCATCGACCACCACACCGATCTGGTCGGCGGTCAGCCCGGGCCGGTAGGACTCCACGCGCCGGAGGAGGATCACCTTCGCCTCGGTGATCAGGGTGTCCGCCCGGGTGGTCAACAGCGGCAGCAGTTCGGTGTCCGCGCCGTGCGTGGCCGTCGCGACGGCGCGCAGCAGGACGTTGTCACTGGCGAGTTCGAGGACGTTGCGCACCGCGTCGTAGATCGCCTCCACGAGGTCGCCGGGATGCCGGTCGAACGCGTCACGGACCACGGCGAGGAACCGGTCGAGCTCGTGGACGACCATGGCTTCGGCCAGCGCGGTCTTCGAGCCGACCTCGTTGTAGACGGTCTGGCGGCTGACCCCGGTGGCCTCGGCCAGCCGGGCCATGGTGACCGCCGACCAGCCCTCCCGGGCGGTCAGCTCGATCGCCGCGGCGATGATCGGCTGCCGGTGCTGGCCGCCGGCAACCGACCGGCCCGGGAGAGTGTCGCCCATGATCGCCATTCTAGGCGGCGGCCCTGGTGGCAGCGGCGAAGACGACCGCGTCCGGCCACGGCGCCGCCGCGGCGATCAACCGCCGGTACTTCATGATCTCCCGCGGGCGGTCGACGGTGAGCGCGCCGGTGATCCGGTCGCCGCGGCGGTAGAGCGCGGTGAACCCCTCCTCGGCGGGCACCGCGACCAGCACCTCGTCCCCGTGCGGCGTGCCGACGAACTGGATGCGGTGGCCGTACCAGTCCGACCAGAAGTAGGGCACCGGGGTCAGCGGGCGCGCCGCAGCCGGATCGAGCGCGTGACGAGCGGCCGCCGCGCCCTGTTCGGCGGCGCCGGTCCAGTGCTCCAGGCGCATGAGCTCCCCGCCGAACAACGGGTTCGCCACGTGGGCGACGTCGCCCGCCGCGTACACACCGGGCACCCCGGTGGCCAGTGTGGCGTCGCAGACCACGCCCCGGTCACGTTCGTGCAGCGGCACGCCGCTGCCTTCCAGCCAGCCCGTGGCCGGGGCGACCCCGATCCCGGCGACCACCAGGTCGGCCGGCAGGACCTCGCCCGTGGCGAGCCGGACGCCGGTCACGGCTCCGGCTGCGGACTCCAGCCCCTCGACCGCCGTGGACAACCGCAGTCCGGTGCCGGCCGCGCGGTGCAGATCCGCGCAGACGGCGCCGGCCTGCGGGCCGATTGAGCGGGTGAGCGGCACGTCCAGCGCTTCCACGATGGTCACCGGCAGCCCGCGGGCGCGGGCCGCCGAGGCGACCTCCGATCCGATGAAGCCCGCCCCGACGACGACCGTGCGCGCGCCGCGGTCCAGCGCGGCGCGGATGGCCAAAGCGTCCTCGGCGGTGCGCAGGGTGTGCACCCCGGTGAGCCCGGCGGCCCCGCGGAGCCGCCGCGGCGTGGCGCCGGTGGCGATCACGAGCGCGTCGTAGCCGATCTCCCGCTCACCCACCCGAACAGTGCGGGCGCCGGTGTCCAGGCCCGTCGCCGGGGCGCCCAGCAGCAGGTCGACCCCCAGGTCCTCCCGCAGCTCCGCCGCGGACCGGAACGGCGCCACCCGCGCCGGGGCGTGCGGGGCGAGGAAGGACTTGGACAGCGGGGGCCGGTCGTAGGGCGGGTGCTCCTCGGCGCCGATCAGCACGATCCGGCCCCGGTAGCCGCCGCGCCGCGCCGATTCCACCGCGCGCAGGCCGGCCAGCGAGGCGCCGGCGACCACCAGTGTCACGGTCAGCCCCGCAGCTTCAAGGCCAGGACCGGGCAGGCGTCGACCGCGGCTGCGACGTCCTGGCGGTGTTCCTCACCGGGGTGCTCGTCGAGCACCGCCACGGTCCCGTCCGCGCCGACCTCGAAGAAGTCCGGCGCCATCGCCTCGCACATCCCCAGGCCGTCGCACTTGGCCCGGTCCGCCTCGATCCGCATCACGCGCTCACCCGCCCCGGGGCCACGAAGTCGACCTTCTCCCGGACCCCGCAGTCGGGGCAGCACCAGGAGTCCGGGATCGCCGACCACGGGGTGCCCGCCGGGAAGCCCTCCCTGGGGTCGCCGGTCCTCTCGTCGTAGACGTAGCCGCAGCCGGGACACATCCCGCCGTCCGTCGCGTCGCCGCGGGTGTCGGCCGCGACCGGTTCCGGGGACTCCGCGCGCCCGTACCGGGCGAGCACCTTCGCCCGCTTGGCCGGATGGATGTTGGCGCGGCTCATGTCGCCACCGAAGTGGGCGAGCACGCGCCGGTCCATCACGCGGCGCCACAGCGGCGGGATCAGGGCGAGCACGATCATCCCGGCGTACCCGGTGGGCAGGACCGGCGATTCCGCGAAGTCGCGCAGTGTCTGGTAGCGGCGGGTCGGGTTGGCGTGGTGATCGCTGTGCCGCTGCAGGTGGTAGAGCAGGACGTTGGTGGCGATGTTGTTGGAGTTCCAGCTGTGGCTGGGATCGACCCGCTCGTACCGGCGCCGCTCGGGCGTGCCCACCTGCCGCCGCCGCATGCCGTAGTGCTCCATGTAGTTGACGATCTCCAGCAGCGAGAACCCGACCACGGCCTGGATCAGCAGGTAGGGCAGGACGCCGGCGCCAAGCCAGGCGATCATCACCGCCCACAGCAGCGCCGACATCAGCCACGCGTTGAGCACGTCGTTGCCGATCCGGAACGGGTGCTGGTTCCGCCGGGCGTACCGGTTGCGTTCCAGGCGCCAGGCCGAGCGCAGGGAGCCGAACACGGTCCGCGGCCAGAACCGGTAGAAGCTCTCCCCGACCCGGCTGCTGGCCGGGTCCTCCGGAGTCGCGACCCGCACGTGGTGCCCGCGGTTGTGCTCGATGTAGAAGTGGCCGTAGAAACTCTGGGCGAGCGCGATCTTCGACAGCCACCGCTCGTGGCTCTCCTTCTTGTGCCCCAGCTCGTGCGCGGTGTTGATGCCGATCCCGCCGACGCACCCGACCGTGATCGCCAGGCCCACCTCGTCCACGACGGACAGCCCGCCGCGGGCGATCAACCACAGCGCGGCCACGAACCCGGCGTACTGGATGGGCAGGAACGCGTAGGTGATCCACCGGTAGTACCGGTCGTTCTCGAGCCGTTCGATCACGTCGTCCGGCGGATTGCTGCGGTCCAGGCCGGCGACCAGGTCGATCAGGGGGACCACGACCAGGATCACGATCGGCCCGATCCAGAACCACACGCCCCAGCCGGTCGCCGCGTGCAACCCGATCGCCAGGAACACCAACGACGGCACGACCAAGCCGATCAGCCACAGGTAGCGCTTGCGATCGGCCCACTGCTCGGTCGAGCCGACGGGCACCGTTGCCTTGTCGTCGCTCATCGCATCCTCCTCAGCTAGGTTTACAAAACAATAGAGGATGTAGAGCGAGATGTACAAGTGTCGCTTCTTTGTAAATCAGAGTCCAGTCCGGTCCCGGTAGGGCTGCACGATCTCGGTGCGCCAGGTCTCCGGATCGGGCTGGCTCACCGGGTCGCTGAAGTAGTTCTCCCACGCGTCCCCGGCGGATTCGCCGCCGTGTTCGCCGATCCACTCGGCCAGCGCGCGGTAGACAGGCTCCATCTTGTCGTACGATCCAATGTGGATGGTCGTGGCGACTGGCCCGCCCGGCAGCGCCGAGGGGCGCACGTCTCCGCTGGCGGTGATCGGGGTGGTGACCGGGAAACCGGCCTCCACCGCGAGCAGCCGGTCGTCCAGCTGGTGGTAGCGGCCGTACGGCGGCCCGGCCAGTGAGCTGCCCTGCTCGGCGACCGTCCGCATCACCGCCTGGTAGGTGGACGAAATCCACGGGCCGATCTCGTCCACGGTCAGGTGCGCGGTGGCGCACGCGGTCGGTTGCTCGCGGCGCGTCGTGTTCTCGATGTCCATCCCCCGCACGATCCGCCGCTCCGCATGGCCGCGACAGGGACCGAAGTCCCGGCGAACCGGGCCGGTCGTCCCTCGCGGCGGCCGGGGCCGCGCCCCGAGACTCGGCTCATCGCTTCGACGGAGGAGACCGACCCCCATGCACTCTGCACAGGCCACCACCGAGGTCCACGTGACCACCGGACGGCACATCCCGGCCCGCGCGGCCGACTACGCCCGCGACAAGATCGGCCGCCTCGCGCACCTCGCGCACCGGCCGGTGCTGTCCGCCCGGGTGCGGCTGAGCCGGCACGGCGACCGGGCCCGGCCCGTCGTCGCGCAGGGCAACCTGGACGTCAACGGTCGGCTGGTGCGGGCCCAGGTCGAGGCCGCCTCGGCCCACGAGGCGATCGATCTGCTCGCCGACGTCCTGCGCCACCGGCTGGACAAGCTGGCGCCGCACCGGCTCGTCCACCGCGACACGGTGCCGCCGCAGGAGTGGCGCCACGCGGCCGAGCCGATCCTCGCCCGCGGGCGCGACCGGCGGCCCGAGGACGAGCGCGAAATCGTCCGGCACAAGACCATCGGCCTCACCCGCACCACCATCGACGACGCCGCGGCCGAGATGAACCAGCTCGGCTACGACTTCCACCTGTTCACTGAGGCCGCCACGGGCCGCGACAGCGTGCTCTACCGCGCCGGGGACACCGGCTACCGCCTGGCGCAGACCGTGCCGCCGGCCGACGCGCCCGCGGGGTCGCTCCCGGTGACGGTCAGCCCCCACCCGGCGCCAGTGCTGACGCCGGCCCAGGCCCGCGACCGGCTCGGGCTGCTCGGCCTGCCGTTCCTGTTCTTCGTCGACGCCGGCCGGGATCGCGGATGCGTGCTCTACCACCGATACGACGGGCACTACGGCCTGCTCAGCCCCGCCGAATGACACCACAACGAGGGAGGAACACCGCATGACGACAGCACTGCGGCCCAGCCAGGAGCTGATCCGGCTGGGCGGGAAGACCGCGATCGTGACCGGCGGCGCCGTCGGCATCGGCTACGGCATCGCCGCCCGCCTCGCTGACGCCGGCGCGAACGTCGTGATCGCCGACGTCGACGAGGTGCAGGCGAAGGCGGCCGCCGAGCAGCTCGGAGCGGCCGGGTTCCCGGTGACGGCCGTGCGCGCCGACGTCGCCGACGAGTCCGACGTCGCGCGGCTCGCGGACACGGCGATCGGCGCGTACGGCGCCATCGACATTCTGGTCAACAACGCCGGGATCTACCCGAACCAGCTCGTGATGGACATGACGGCCGCAGACTTCGAGCGCGTGCTCCGGGTCAACCTGCACGGGCTGTTCCTGTGCACGCAGCACGTGGCACGGCACATGATCGAGCGCGGCCGAGGCGGGCGGATCATCAACATCACCTCGATCGACGCGCTGCACCCCTCGACGGCCGGACTGGCGCACTACGACGCGTCCAAGCACGGCGCGTGGGGGTTCACCAAGAACGTCGCCCTGGAACTGGCGCCGCACGGCATCTGGGTGAACGCCATCGCGCCCGGCGGCATCAACACGCCGGGTGTGGCCGCGGCGCAGTCGGCGCCTCCGGCGGGGGTCGACATGGCGGCCATGCTCGAAGGGTTCCTGGCCAGGATCCCGATGAAGCGCCTCGGCGACCCGGACGAGATCGGCAGGGCCGCGTTGTTCCTCGCCTCGGAGCTGTCCTCGTACACGACGGGCACCCAGATCGTCGTGGACGGCGGAGCGCTGTTGTCGTGACCCAGCCGAGCGGCGAGCCGCAGCACCACCCCGCGGTGATCGCCCACCGCGCCCACCGCACCGGCGACGCGCAGCTGCGGCTCGCCGACTCGATCACCCGGTTCGCGGGCTCGATGTGGTTCGTCTACCTGCACGCGATCGGGTTCGCGGCCTGGATGCTCGTGTTCGAACGCAGTCCGTGGCCCACCCTCACCCTGGTCGTGTCGCTCGAGGCGATCTTCCTGTCCACGTTCGTGATGATCGGGCAGAACCGGCAGGCGGCATTCCAGCAGATGAAGGCCGACCACGATTTCGTCCAGCAGGAACTGGAACTCAAGACCAACACCGAACTGACCCGGTCCATCCACGCCATGACGGCCGAGCTGCACCGGCGATTGGTGGCCGGTGACCGGACTCCGTCATGACGGAGCTGACGATCACCACGCCGCACGGGCGGATGCCCGCCCACCTTGCCGTCCCGCCGACGGCCCCGCCGTGGCCGGGTGTGGTGGTGGTCCACGACTTCACCGGGATGAGCCACGACCTGCGGGCCCAGGCCGACTGGCTCGCGGGCGAAGGGTTCCTCACCGTCGCCCCGGACCTCTACTACTGGGGCAGCAGGCTGGGCTGCCTGCGGACGATCATGCGGGACATCGGCGCCCGGCGGGGGCGGACGTTCGACGACATCGAGGCCGCCCGCAGCCTGCTCGCCGCGGACGACCGGTGCACCGGGGCGGTCGGGGTGATCGGGTTCTGCATGGGCGGCGGGTACGCCCTCGCGCTGGCGCCGGACCGCGGTTACGCGGCCGCGGCCGTCAACTACGGCGGCTGCCCCGCCGACGCCGAGTCGTGGCTGTCCGGAGCCTGCCCGGTCGTCGGCAGCTTCGGCGGGGCGGACCGGTCCCCGCTGGGCGCCAAGGCCGGACGCCGCCTCGACGAGGTCCTCACCCGCCTCGGGGTGCCCCACGACGTCAAGATCTACCCCGGCGCAGGCCACGGGTTCATGAACGACCACGACCCGGCCGACCTGACTCCCCTGCTGCGCGTGCTGGGGCGGGTGTCCGGCACCCGGTACGACCCGGCCGCGACCGCCGACGCGCGACGGCGGATCGCCGCCTTCTTCCGCGAGCACCTGCGCTGACGAGGGACTTTCGCCCCTCCCCCGCCCACGACGGGAAGGTTTCGAAATGGCGCTACCCGTGTGGACTGTCGGCGTCCGCCCGGGGACCTTCGGCCACTGCACACGCCCGGCGGTGGCGGGAAAGGTGGATGGTGCAAGACATCCCCCACTCCCAGGAGAACGTCCAATGCCCACCCAGAAATTCAGCGCCCTCACCGTGGCCGAATGCCTCCGCCTGCTGCGGTCGGCGCCGATCGGGCGGGTCGTCTACACCCGCCACGCCCTGCCCGCGGTCCGTCCGGCGGTGTTCACCGTGCCGGACGGTCATGTTCTCGTCCGGTGCACCCGCGACAGCTGGGCCGACCGCCTGGACGGGGTCATGGTCGGGTTCGAGACCGATTCGATCGACCCGGAGAACCGGACGGGGTGGACGATCCTGGTGCTCGGGCGGGCCCGCGTGCTCGGGCGGTCGCAGCTCGCCGAACTGCCCGGCTTCACCGACGTGCCCTGGCCACCCGAGCCCGGCGAGGCCTTCCTCGCCATCGACATCGAGGACATCACTGGTCACCGCCTCGGGCCCACCCGGTTGCCCGCGGCCGGCTGCGCCGATGAACTCGTCGCCACGTGAACCGCGCCGCTAGAGTGATCACAGCGAGCCGGCGTCGCTGGTGTGAACGGGCGGCTGACGGGCAAGCCTGAGATCGGAGCGACGCGGACGAGGAGGGTGAAATCTGTGGTCACGGCGTTCCTGGTCGACGATCACGAGGTGGTGCGCCGCGGGGTGGCAGCCCTGCTCGACTCGGCACCGGACGTCACCGTCGTGGGCGAAGCCGGCACCGCCGCCCAGGCGCTGACGCGGATCCCGGCCGTGAAGCCGGACGTGGCGGTGCTCGACGTGCGCCTGCCCGACGGCAACGGCATCGAACTGTGCCGTGACCTGCGGTCCCGGTTGCCCGAGCTCAACGTCCTGATGCTCACCTCGTTCACCGACGAGGAGGCCATGCTCAACGCCATCCTCGCCGGCGCAGGCGGCTACGTGATCAAGGACGTGCAGAGCCTGCAGCTGGTCTCCGCCGTCCGCGAGGTCGGCGCCGGGCGGTCGCTGCTGGACAACCGGGCGGCCGCCGCCCTGATGGCGAAGATCCGCGCGAACGCGGCCCCGAAGGGCCCGCTGGCCGACCTCACCGACACCGAGCGCACCCTGCTCGACCTGATCGGCGAGGGGCTGACCAACCGGCAGATCGCGCAGCGCATGTTCCTGGCCGAGAAGACCGTGAAGAACTACGTCTCCCGCCTGCTGTCCAAACTCGGCATGGAACGGCGCACGCAAGCGGCCGTGCTGGCGACGAAGCTCCGCGACGGCCGGCGCGCGACGGAGTGATGGCCGCTTCGCCCCGGCGAGGCACTCGGCCGACCTGTCCCTGCACGCCCTGCGGGTCACGGGTGGATTGTGCCCTCCGGCGCCGCCGCGTGCGCGTTTCCCGCGCGCTCCACCTGCGGGAGGACCAGCGCGGCCGCGGCGGCACGGGTGCGGACGCCGGTGCGGTCGTAGATGTGCTCGAGGTGCTTGCGCACGGTCGCCACCGAGATGAACAGCTCGCGGGCGATGTCGGCGTTGCTGAGGGCCTGCGCGGCGAGCTGGAGCACCTGGAGTTCCCGGCGGCTCAGCCGCGGCACCCCGTTCCGGCGCCGCTGCGCGTCGAGGTAGACCTCGTACAGGTGCGGCCGCAACAGTTGCAGCATCAGCACTTCGCGGTCGGTGAAGTCGTGACCGGAGTCCCGGTACATCAGGACACGCCGCGTGTGGCCGGGCGCCGCGGGCAGTGTCGTGATCAGGCAGTGCTTCCCGCCGCCCAGGGGCCGGTAGTACTCCGCGTACAACGGCGTGTTGCGCAGTTCGGTTTGCGTGTAAAAATCCGACCAGCGGACGACCCGGGTGTGGTTCCCGCCGCGCAGCGTGTAGGCGCAGGGCAGAAAACCCGGCGAATGTTCCCAGTACATCACGGAACCCGGTGATTCCGCGACGTCGAATTCCAGTTCCCGGCCCCCGCCGTCGTCGGCCTGGGAAATGATGATGCGCCGGTGCGCACGGTCGAGTTCGGCGAAGTCCAGCTCATCACAGGGAACAAGGTGGGCGAGCGCGTCGAGCGTCGCCCACGGAAGCGCGTTGTTCGGCTCATCCCGGCGGCCGTCCTCGACCACGGCCAACAACGCACGCAGATCGTTTTCCGAGACGGTTTCGGCCATCCCCCGACGTTACGCCCGCACGCCGCCCCGAGAAATACGCCGGAAAGCGAATAGCGGAACCGGACCGGGTTGCGGATTCTCGATGACGACCCGAAGGGAGCGTGCAATCATGACCGCAGCACCGATTTCCAGCGTCATCCGGCGGTACCACATCGTCGTGCTGTTCCTGGCCGCCGTGCTGGTCGCGGCGACGGCGACCGCCGTGTCCTTCGCCGCCGACCCGGCCGGCACCACGCCCGGCAGCGGTTCCGCGGAGCTCACCGTCCCCGCCCAGCACTGCCGCCCGCACGTGCCGTGCTGACCGGGAGACCGCCGGGACCACTCACCGCCGTCATTGGTGCGGGATCGGCACGCCCCGGGCACGCAGTTTGGCCTCGACGAGCGCGTTCAGCCGGGCCCAGGTCCGCTGGTCTTCGCGGTGGTGGTTGATCAGCCCGTACCGGGTGGCGGCGTCGGGCGAGGGCTGGAAGCCCGCCGGCACCGACGTCAGCCGCTCGGGGTCGGCCAGCAGGTTGTCGGCCAGCGCGCACGCCAGCTCGTCGATCCGCGGGTCGTCCGGGTCCCAGGACCGCGCGTCCCAGCCGCGTTTGGTCAGGTCGACGAACGCGGGGTCGTCGAGCCGGTGTTCGAGCTGGGTCAGGAAGACGTCGAAGAACTCCGGCGCCAGTGCCCTCGCCAGCACCATGGCTTCCCGCTGGCCGGCCACGTAGTCGGGATCGAAGCCGAGACCGGCGAGCCGGTCCAGGACCGCGACGGCGCGGCCGGGCAGCAGGAGCCGGTCGCCGTCGGCGAACTGCCGCAGCCTGTCGCGCCGGGCGATCAGGTCGGCGATCCGCTCGGTGAGGCGCCGCTCGACGTCGACGAGCGCGGCGGCGAACTGCTCGGCGTCGGCGTCGAGCAGCGGCCCGACCTCGGCCAGGGGCACCCCGGCGGCGGCCAGGGTCCGGACCTGGACCAGCCGCAGCAGGTCGGCCGATCCGTACCGCCGGTAGCCGGAGCTGTCGCGCCGTGGTTCGTCGAGCAGCCCGTGCTGGTGGTAGTGCCGCACGGTCTTCACCGTGACCCCGGCGAACGCCGCCGCCTGGCCGATCGTGACACCGTTGGTCGAGGGAGCCATGCGACGAGTGTCCAGCCTGCCCCTGGGTCAAGGTCAACCCGCGCAGAACACCTCCCCGAGGAGCTTGTCCAACGCCTTCGGGTACTCCACGGCCACATCGACGTCGGCATCCCCGAGAGTGATGGAGGCGGTCAGGGTCTTGCTGCCGTCGGGCGTGCTGTACATCAAGGCCCCGTAGCCGATGGTGCTGCCGTTGTGCCGCAGGACCGGGACCCCGCAGGTGGTCTGCTCCACGTACAGCCCGAGGCCGTAGCCGCTCTTCGGGTGCGGCGTGCGCATCTCGGCCAGCAGCGGCGCCGGGAGGAGCTTGCCGCTCATGAGCGCGGAGAAGAACGTCTGGAGGTCCCGGGTTGTCGAGATCATGTCCCCGGCGCCGAAGATCAGGGAGGGGTTCTGGCGGGTGACGTCGACCGTCTTCCACTGGCCGGCGTCCTGGTAGCGGTAGTAGGCGTGGGCGTGCGGCCCGGGAATGCCCGTCCGGGCTCCCGGGACCACGGTGTCCCGCAGCCCGAGCGGCCGCAGGATCCGCCGCTGCATCTCCTCGGCGTACGAGTGGCCGGTGACCTGCTCGATCAGCAGGGCGGCCAGCGTGTAGCCGGTGTTGGAGTAGTTCCAGTCCGTCCCCGGCGCGAACAGCGCCGGCTTGGACAACGCGAACCGCACCAGCTCCTCCGGCTGGTAGGTGTGGAACCGGTTGTCCACCCATTCCTGGCCGGTCGAGGGGAGCCCCGGCAGGACCGTCCCGTCGTAGTAGTCGCCGGTGTGGTTGAACACTCCGCTGGTGTGCTGCAGCAGCATCCGCACCGTGATCCGCCGGTCCAGACCGAACTGCGGCAGGTGGTCGGCCGCCGGACTGTCGAGTCCGACCTTGCCCTCGGCCACCAGTTGCAGCACCACTGTCGCGACGAAGGTCTTGGTGTTGCTGCCGATCCGGAACCGCCCGTTCGCCGGCGGCTTCGCGCTCTCGCCCAGCTTGCGCACCCCGGCGGTGCCGACCCACTCGCCCCGCTGATCGTGCACGCGCGCCTGCATCCCGGCGAAACCGGCGTCGACGAACCCCTGGATGGCTTCCTGCAGCGCCGGGCGGTCCTGCTGGGCGGCGGCCACTCCGGGTGCGGCCGCTCCGGCCAGCAGCGTGACCGCCAGCGCGGTGACCGCCACTCGCCGGGAAGCCTGTGCGGAAGTGATGTTGTTCCTCATGGGGCCAGGCTCCGGCCTGCCCCAGGGGCGGGGTCAAGGACGATCTTCAGGCGCGCATGCCGGTGACGAACCAGCGCGTGGCCACGTCGATGATGTCCTCCACCGGCGTGTGCATCTCCCCGCCGAGCCAGGTGGCGAGCAGTTCGGCGAGCCCGCCGACGAGCATCAGCGCGTTGAGCTCGTCCCGCGGCGCGGGCACCGCCTCGTCGCCGAAGAGCGCGCGGGCCTGGGTCACGACGAGCCCGGCGAACATGCGCAGCAGCTCGTGGCGGCGGCTGCGCAGTGCGGGCAGCGCCGACGATTCGAGGATCGCCGCCCGGCCCTTGCGGGGGTCGTCGGTGAGGAGGCGGACGAACGCCTCGATCGCGACCCGCGCCCGCTCCGCCGCGTCGCCCTCGGTCGCGCGCAGGGTCGACAGCACGGTTTCCCGCACCTCGCCGGCCATCCGGTCGACCACGGCGATCAGCAGATCGTCCCGCCGGGTGAAGTTCTCGTAGAAGTACCGCTCGGTCAGGCCGGCCCGCACGCAGATCGCGGTCATCGTGGCCTGGTCGGTGCCGACCGTGCCCATCAGGTCCAACGCGGCGTCGATCAGCTTCCGGCGCCGCTGCGCCTTGCGGTCCTCGGCACTGATCCCGCGGTAGGGGCGCGCGGCGGATGACATGGAGCGAATCTTGACAGAGCCGCCTGTCGAAATCCACACTGGCCGAATCTGACAGAGCGTCCTGTCAGTTGGTGGAGGTGTCGATGAACGACCTGCTCACTCCGGTACCGCCGCCCGGCACGTTGCTGCCGGTGCGCGGCGACAGCGGCATTCCCGTCCTCGGCCACACGCTCCGCTACATCCGTGACCCGCTCGCGATGTGGACCGACCGGTACCGGCGCTACGGACCGGTTTCGTGGTTCAGTTCCTTCGGGCGGCGCAACGTCGCCCTGCTCGGCCCGGACGCCACCGAGGCCGGCCTCGCCAACCGCGACCGGGCCTTCGCCAACGGGCCCGCGTGGCGGCAGCTCATCGGGCCGTTCTTCGACCGCGGCCTGATGCTGCTCGACTTCGACGAGCACTTGCGGCACCGCCGGCTGATGCAGGAGGCGTTCACCCGCGACCGGTTGACGCGGTACGCGGCGGCGCTCGACACCGCCGTCGCGGAACGGCTCGGCGAGTGGGCGCCGCGGACCGGCTTCCGCGCCTACCCGGCGCTGAAAACCCTCACCCTCGACCTCGCCACCGCGATCTTCATGGGCGGAGCCGAAGGCGCCACCGCGGCCAGGATGAACCAGGTCAACCGGGCGTTCATCGACAGCGTGCAGGCAGCCACCGCACTCGTCCGGGTGCCGGTTCCGGGCGGGCGGTGGTGGCGCGGACTGCGGGGACGCCGCGACCTCGAACAGTTCCTGCGCGGCTACCTGCCCGCCCGGCGCGCCGGCGACGGGGACGATCTGTTTTCCGTGCTGTGCCGGGTGGAAAGCGACGGCGAGCGGTTCAGCGACGACGACGTCGTCAACCACATGATCTTCCTGCTGATGGCGGCGCACGACACCTCCACCATCACGTTGTCCACCATGCTGCAGTACCTCGGGCAGCACCCGCGGTGGCAGCAGCGGTGCCGCGAGGAATCCCTCGCGGTGGGCGCCTCCGTGGGCTTCGGCGACCTGGACCGGCTCACGTCGCTGGACCTGGCCATGAAGGAGTGCCTGCGCCTGGTCGCCCCGCTGCCCACGATGGTGCGCCACACGGTGACCGACACCGAGGTCCTGGGACACTTCATCCCGGCGGGCACCACCGTGGCGATGTCCCCGCACCTCAACCACCACCTGCCGGAGTACTGGCCCGAGCCAGGCCGGTTCGACCCCGGCCGCTTCTCCCCCGAGCGGCGCGAGGACAAGGTGCACCGCTACGCCTGGGTGCCCTTCGGCGGCGGGGTCCACAAGTGCCTGGGCATGCACTTCTCCGGGGTCGAAATCAAGATCGTCCTGCACCACCTGCTGCACCGTTTCGAGTGGACGGTCGACCCGGATTACCGGGCGCCGCTGGACTACACCTGCCTGCCCTACCCCAAGGACGGACAGCCGATCGACCTGCGCCACCGGCGCGCGGAAGGATGACCATGGCCAGGAAGACCATCGATCTGCGCGGCAAGGTCGTCGCGATCACCGGCGGCGCCCGCGGCATCGGGCTGGCCACCGCCACCCGGCTGACCCGCCTCGGCGCGACGGTCGCCATCGGCGACATCGACGAACCCCGGGTGAAGGCCGCGGGCGAGGACCTCGGGCTGACCGTGCACAGGCGGCTCGACGTCACCGATCCCCGGTCCTTCGAGGAGTTCCTCGACCGGGTCGAACGCGAACTCGGACCGCTCGACGTCCTGGTCAACAACGCCGGCATCATGCCGGTCGGGCAACTGACCGACGAACCCGACGAGGTCACCCGGCGCATCCTGGACATCAACGTCTTCGGCGTGATCGTGGGCAGCCGCCTCGCCGCGCGGCGCATGGCGCCCCGGCGGCGCGGGCACGTCATCAACATCGCTTCGCTGGCCGGGGAAACCTTCCTGCCGGGGCTGGCCACCTACAGCGGGAGCAAGGCCGCGGTGGTCGGGTTCACCGAATCGGCACGCCGCGAACTGCGGCGATCCGGAGTCTGCTTCTCCGCGGTCCTGCCGACCTTCACCGACACCGAACTGTCCGCGGGCACACCCGGCACCCGCGGCATGCGCAACGCCGCCCCCGAGGACATCGCCGACGCGATCGCCGCCCTGATCACCAAGCCACGACCGGAAGTCCGCGTCACCCGCGCGGCCGGCCTGATGTCGGCGAGCCAGCGCTACCTCCCCCGCCGCGTCAACGACGCCGTCTTCCGGCTCGGCGGCATGTACGAGGCGTTCACATCCAAAGTGGACACCGAACACCGCCGCGCCTACGAAGAACGGGCCCGCGCCACGCGCTGAACGAGTGAAGCGGACGGCACTGACCGGCTGCCACTCGATTCCGGCAGCCGGTCAGTTGACGTCGAACTCGTTTCCTTCGGGGTCCTTCATCCCGACCGCGTAGTGGTCGAGCCCGTCCTGCCGCAAGACGCAGGTGATGGTGGCGCCCAGGCCCACCAGGCGGTCGGCTTCGGCGTCCACCCGCTCCTTCCGCTTGGACCACCTGGTCGTCCCAGGTGTCGAAACCGGCCGGGGGCGGCGCGAGTTCGTAGCCCAGCGCGGCAGTCCAGAAGCTCGCCTGGCGGTCGGGATAGGCACAGCCGATCACGAGCTGGTAGCGAACGGACATCGCGTTTCCTTCCTTGCGCAGTGTTCTGGCTCAGCCGAGGAAACGGCTCGGCGCTTCAACGCGCGAAGATCACGGCTCCCGGGACGTCCTCGTCCGGCCTGAGGACCAGTTCGGCCTCGATCGTGAATCCCGCGTCACGAAGCCAGCCCCTGACCCTGCTCGGCGGACGATGGTGACTGTCCACATTGATCGGACGACCGGTATGACCTTCGGACGTGTGCCGAGTCTCGTCACCGACATGGAAGCCGACCAGCAACACTCCGTGTGGTCGCAGCACCCGACGGAACTCATCGCACACGCCCGGCATGGCGTCGTCCGGCACGTGGATCACCGACCAGAACGCGACTATGCCGGCGACCGAGTCGTCCGCCAGATCGAGGCCGGTCATCGTGCCGACCTCGAAGCGCAGGTCTGGATGGTCGCGCCGCGCGATGGCGATCATCTCTGGCGAGAGATCGATGCCGAACACGTCCATCCCGGCGTCGTGCAGATAGCCGGTGACGTATCCGGTCCCGCAGCCGACATCGGCCACCGGCCCGCCGCCGGCACCCTGTGCCAGCTCGGCGAACAACGTCAGGCTCGCGCGCAGATACGGCATCTCGTCGAGCAGTCCGCGTACCTTCTCGGCGTATCCGGAGGCGTCGGTGTCGTACGACGAGCGAGTAGCGGAAAGCCAGTCGTCGGTCATGGGTGGCACAGTAGCCCGATATCGCGACGCCCTGCCCCGTAACGACGACGCACCCGCAGGAGTCAGTTCGCCGAGTCCTCGAAGATCAGGAACGTGCGGGTGCCGAGCACCTCGGGTATGGCCTGCAGCTGCTCGAGCACGACGCGGCGCAGCGCGTCGTTGTCCGCGGCGCGCACCAGCAGCATCACGTCGAACTCACCGCCGGTCAGGGCCATGTGCCGGACCTCCGGGATGGTGCGCAGCCGCTCCTTGAGGTCCCGCCAGCCGTTCTGCCGCACGGTGAGGCTCACGTACGCCGAGGTGGTCAACCCGATCTTCACCGGGTCCACGGTGGCGGTGAACCCGGTGATGACTCCCCGCGTCGTGAGGCGTTCCAAGCGGGCGTAGGCGTTCGCGCGCGAGATCCGCACCCGCTCGGCGAGGGCGCGCACCGACAGCCGCCCGTCCGCGCGCAGCTCGGCGACGATCCGGCGGTCGACGTCGTCCAGGGTGTCCATCCGTCTCACTTCCCGGCGCCGAGACCGCCGTCCCGGAGAGAACCGATCCGATTCCGCGCCCCGGGTGGCCGATTGTCTCGACTCTTCTCGTGGTTCTGGTCAAACTGCACACGATGACGGGATCATCCTGTCATGTCGTCCATCGCCAGCACAGGAGTTCCGGACTCGGCAGCCGCCCCGGTCCGGCTGATCGACGAGCGCGGCGCGCACGTCGGCGAGCACCCGTTGCCGCCCGTCGCCGAGCTCGTCGCCGGGTACCGCGGGCTGCTGCTGGCCCGCCGCCTCAACGAGCAGGCCGGCGCGCTGGTCCGGCAGGGACGGCTCGCGGTGTACCCGTCCTCGCGCGGCCAGGAGGCCTGCCAGGTCGCCTGCGCCCAGATGCTCGCCGAGGGCGACTGGCTGTTCCCGACCTACCGCGACACCGCGGCGGTCGCCGCCCGCGGCGTGGACCCGGTCGAGGTGCTGAGCATGCTGCGCGGCGACTGGCACTGCGGCTACGACCCGGTGGCCCACCGCGTGGCCCCGCAGGCCACCCCGCTCGCGACCCAGCTGCTGCACGCCGTCGGCGTCGCGCACGCGGCCCGGCTCAAGGGCGAGGACACCGTGGTGATGGCGCTGTGCGGGGACGGCGCGACCAGCGAGGGCGACTTCCACGAGGCCTGCAACTTCGCCGCCGTCTTCCGCGCGCCGGTGGTGTTCTTCGTGCAGAACAACAAGTACGCGATCTCCGTGCCGCTGGCCCGCCAGTCGGTGGCGCCGTCCCTGGCGGCCAAGGCGGTCGGCTACGGCATGCCCGGCGTCCTGGTCGACGGCAACGACTTCGCCGCCCTCACCGTGGTGCTCGGCGAGGCGGTCGCCCGGGCACGCGCCGGTGGCGGGCCGACGCTCGTCGAAGCCGACACCTACCGCATGGACGCCCACACCAACGCCGACGACGCCGCCCGGTACCGCACCGAGGACGAGGTCGCCGGGTGGGTGCAACGCGACCCGCTGACCCGCCTGCGCACGCACCTGGCGGAGACCGGTGCCCTCGGCGAGGAACGCGAGGCCGAGTTCGCCGCCGCGGCCGAGGAGATGGCCGCGCACGTGCGAGCCGGGCTCGGGGCCGAGACCCCGGTGGACCCGGAAGAGCTGTTCGCCCACGTGTACTCGACCCCCACCCCGCAACTGGCCGAGCAGCGCGCCGCCCTGCGCGCCGAGCTCGAGTTCGAGGAGGCCTGATGCCGGCGACCAAGATGACCATGGCCCAGGCGATCAACACCGCCCTGCGCGACGCCATGACCGCCGACGACCGGGTCGTCGTCTTCGGCGAGGACGTCGGGCAGCTGGGCGGCGTGTTCCGGGTGACCGACGGGCTGCACCGCGACTTCGGCGAGGCACGCTGCTTCGACACGCCGCTCGCCGAATCCGGCATCGTCGGCCTCGCCGTCGGGATGGCGATGAACGGGATGCGCCCGGTGGTGGAGATGCAGTTCGACGCGTTCGCCTACCCGGCGTTCGAGCAGATCGCCAGCCACGTCGCCAAACTGGGCAACCGCACCCGCGGCCGCGTGCGGCTGCCGATGGTCATCCGCATCCCCTACGCCGGCGGCATCGGCGGGGTGGAGCACCACTGCGACTCCTCCGAGGCCTACTACGCCCACACCCCCGGCCTGACCGTGGTCACCCCGGCCACCAACGCCGACGCCTACGGCCTGCTGCGCGCGTCGATCGACAGCCCCGACCCGGTGGTGTTCCTCGAACCGAAGAAGCGCTACTTCGCCAAGGAAGAGGTCGACGTCGCCGAGGCCGTCCCGCCGATCGGGCGGGCGGTCGTGCGCAAGCCCGGCCGGGACGCCACCCTGATCGCCTACGGCCCGTCGGTGCCCGTCGCGCTCGCCGCGGCCGAGCAGGCCGCCACCGAGGGCCGCGACCTGGGCGTGGTCGACCTGCGCTCGATCGTCCCGTTCGACGACGACACCGTCTGCGCCGAGGTCCGCCGGACCGGGCGCGCCGTCGTGATCGCCGAGGCACCCGGTTTCGCGTCCGTGGCCTCGGAAATCGCCGCCCGGGTCACCGAACGCTGCTTCCACCACCTGGAGGCCCCGGTGCGCCGGGTGACCGGGTTCGACGTGCCCTACCCGGCGCCGAAGCTGGAACACCACTTCCTGCCCGGCACCGACCGGATCCTCGACGCCGTCGACACCCTGCAGTGGCAGGACTCCTGGGAGGTCACCGCGTGAGCGTGCAGGTCTTCACCCTTCCCGACCTCGGCGAGGGTCTCACCGAAGCCGAACTCGTGCGCTGGCTGGTCAAGGTCGGCGACCCGGTCGCCGTCGACGCGCCGGTCGCCGAGGTCGAAACGGCCAAGGCCGCGGTCGAGGTGCCCTCCCCGTACGCGGGCGTGGTCGCCGCGCTGCACGGCGAGGAGGGCGCCACCCTCACCGTCGGCGAGCCGCTGATCTCGGTGGCTCCTAGCGCGGAGGCCCGCGCCGCAGACACCTATGTGGAGGAAGAGCGAGCCGGGTCCGGCAACGTCCTGATCGGCTACGGCACCAGTGACGCCGTGCCGTCACGACGCAGGCGCCGTCCGGCGAAAGCCGCGCCGTCGCCCCGGCGCAACGGGGACCGGCCGGCCGTGGTGTCGCCGATCGTCCGCCAGCTCGCCCGCCGCACCGGGGTCGATCTGGAAGCGCTCACCGGCAGCGGGCCCGACGGCCTGATCACCCGCCGGGACGTGGAGGCGGCAGCGGGCGCCCCGGCCGCCGCGGAAGAGCAGGCGGCCGACGCCGTGGACCGCCGGACCGGGCTGCCGATCCACACCCGGGTGCCGCTGAAGGGCCTGCGCAAGGCGGTCGCCGAAACCCTCAGCCGCAGCCGCGCGGAGATCCCGGAGGCCACCACCTGGGTGGACGTCGACGCGACGGCGCTGCTCGACCTGCGGGCCCAGCTCGCGGAAACCGGGCAGGCGCCGGGCATCCTCGCCATGGTCGCCCGCTTCGTGATCGCCGGCCTGGCCCGGTTCCCCGAGCTCAACGCGCGCGTGGACACCCAGCGCGGCGAGATCGCCCACCTCGACGGCGTCAACCTCGGCCTGGCCGCGCAGACCGATCGCGGGCTCGTCGTCCCGGCGATCGCCAGCGCCCACCGGCTCGGCATGCGCGGCCTGGACGCCGAGATCCGCAGGCTCACCGCGGCGGCCCGCGCGGGCACCGCCACCGCGGCCGAGCTCAGCTCCAGCTCGTTCACGCTCAACAACTACGGGGTGCTCGGCGTCGACGGCAGCGCGGCGATCATCAACCACCCGGAGGTCGCCATCCTCGGGATGGGCCGCATCATCCCGCGGCCGTGGGTCGTCGGCGGTGAGGTCGTCGCGCGGCAGATCGTGCAGCTGTCCCTGGTGTTCGACCACCGGGTGTGCGACGGCGGCACCGCGGGCGGGTTCCTCCGCTACGTCGCCGACGCGATCGAATCCCCGACCTCGGCGATGGCCGACCTGTGAGCGGCGCCCTCAGCCGGTCAGCAGGTCGTCGAAGAACGCGGTGATCGACGGTTGCGTCCCGGCGGCGCTGTGGCCCACCCCGGGCACCTCGACCGTCCGCACCGCGGCACCGTGCTCTCGCAGGCTCGCCGCGAGGCGGGCCAGCTCGGCGGGGCGGCTGCGGCCGGGTTCACCCATCGCGGCCAGGTCGGCGCGTCCGTCGTCGTCGGCGCCGATGACCAGCAGCACCGGCACCCGCGCGATCGCGGCCGGGTCCACAGTGGACTCGAATCGATCGCGGGTGTCGGCGGTGCCATGCGGCCAGGCGCGCGTGGGGTCGAGCACGGTCACGCTGCCCGGCGCGCTCACGGCGACGGCCTCGACCCGCTCCGGGTGCAGGTAGAGGAACCGGTGGGCGAACTGGCCACCGCCGGAGTGCCCGCACAGCATCACCGTGTCCACCCGCGCGTTCCACCGCTCCCGGACCTGGTCCAGGATCTCCAGCAGCACCAGGTCGAACCGGATGCCGAAGGCGTCGAGGGTCTTGTAGTTGTGCACGTCGTCGGGATCGTCGATGCCGGCCGGGAACAGGGGCGTCACGACGATGACGTCGTGCCGGTCGGCGAACGGGATCAGCCCTTCCCGCAACGCCCCGACGTTGCGCCCGGTGCCGTGCACGGCCACCAGCACCGGCATCCGCGCCTCGGGCGTCCAGGTCCGCGGCACGTAGGCGCAGTAGCTGCAGCGCGGCTCGGTGGGCGCGGCGAAGAACGGGGTGCGGCCGGTCAGCAGCCGGCGGCCGGGGTGCGCGGCGGGCAGGTCTTCGACGCGGATCACGGTTTCTCCCTTGCGGACGGTTGGCCGAGGACGAGGGCTCGGGTGAGCGAGGTGACGGTCGGGGCCGCATCGATGTGCCAGATCGTGCCGAGCACAGTGGACGGTCCCGGCGGGAGAGCCCGCACCAGCCGCCGGGCCGCCCGGCTGCGCTCGGCGTAGCAGGCGCCGAGGTCGTCAGCGATCATCGCGCCCGACCGGCATGCGGGCCAGCGGGACGTGGTGCTGGCCCGCGTGCATGTCGCGGTCCCGCAGCGAGCCCTGGCTGACCGGGCGCGGGAAGGAGATCTTCACGACGTTCAGCGAGGGGATGCGGAAGATCTGGACGGTGCTCTCCTCGACGCGGTACAGCTGCGCGATCACCCGCTCGTTGAGGAACGACTCGTCGGCGGCGATCCGGTAGCCCTCGGCGTCGCGCAGGAACACCTCCATGGTCACCCAGAACGGGCCGGCGTTCTTGGACCGGACCTCGTGAGCCAGGTCGGCGAGAGTGGTGTCAGGCACGGGTGTTCTCCCCCAGTTCGATGCGGAACAGGCTCAGCGGGTCGTCGCAGTCGACGACGTGGTTGAGCACGAACTCGTAGGCCGCGCCGCGCTCGACCTCGGCGGGCGAGGACGCGAACGCGAAGCTGGGCAGGTAGTCCATCCCGGGCGCGGGCAGGTGCAGCATCAACGGGTTGGCCACCTTCGCCACGGCCGTGGCGGTGGCCTGGTCGGGCGCGTTGACCAGCAGCATCACCCCCACCTCGCGCGGCGGCCCGCTCTCCGGCTCGAGGTCGTCCAGCACCGCGTTGTGCCCGTAGAGGCGCAGGTCGAAGGCGTACTCGCCGTCCGCCAGCCCGAGCGTCTGGCCGACCCGCTGCCGGATCACCGTGCGCATCAGGTCCGCCCAGGCGTCGATGTCGGCCAGGACCAGCGGGTCCCGGATCGCGGCGAACGACATGGTCTCGTAGCCGGTGACCCGGGCGCCCTCCAGCTTGATCGTGTACTGGCCTGCGACGTGGAACTTCGACCCCTCCACCCGGACGATCCGGTCGTCGAGCGCGGTGTAGCGGGCGTCCCGGACGTCGAGGGTGCCGTCGGGTTCGCGCATCTCGAACGGGTTCACCGTCTCGTACAGCATGTGGGCGGCCACCGTGATCGGCGTGCACGACACCGTGGGATCCAGCGGCTCGATGGTGAACCCGTCGGCGTCGATGGTGGCCAGCACCCCGCCCGCACGCGGATTGGTGGTGCACTGCCCGCCGCACTCGACGATCTTGGCGGCGTGCCAGGTGGGTCCGGCCGGCATGCCCATCATGAGCGGGTAGGCGGCCGCCACGGCGGTGTCGGTGGCGCGGCCGGCGAGCACGACCTGGGCGCCCGCCCGCAGCGCCGCGACGATCGGCTCGTGTCCCATCGCGCCGACGATGTGGGTGCAGCTTTCCAGGGTTTCGGCCCGCAGCTCTTCCAGCGGCGGCAACGGGTGGACCCGGCCCGCGTTGAGGTGTTCCTTCAGATCGGCCGGATTCTGCTCGCTGTAGATCTTCGCGACCGGCAGGTCGAGGCCTTCCTCCGCCATCACCTCGGCGGCGATGCCGGCGACCCAGTCCACCCCGCGGTCGGTGCCGCTGGTGCCGCACGAGCCCACGATCACGGGAATGCCCGCGTCCGCGGCGGCGGTGAACAGGCTGCGCAGATCGCGGGCCACCGCCTTGGCCGTCGTCTTGGCCGTCGCCGACCCCAGGTAGTGGGGGCCGGAATCCGTGGATCCGCCGTCGATGCTGATCACGTCGGCGCCGAGCGCGATGCCGCGCTCGATCGTGGCGTGATCCCAGCCCGCGCCGAGCATGCCGCTCGGTGTCAGGACGCGGACGGACTTCACCGGTTCGTTGCCCATGCTCCTCATTTCTTTCCTTCGGTGATCAGAGCGGCGTTCACGGCGAACTGCGGCCGGCCCCGCAGCGCTGCCACGAGTTCCTCGGCCCCCTGGCGCCCCGCGGCGGCCCGCGCCTGCGCGGTCTGCCCGGCCAGGTGGGAGTAGACGACGATGCCGTCGACGTCGCGCAGCGGGCTGTCCGGCGGCAGCGGCTCCTCGGTCGCGACGTCGAGCGCGGCGCCCGCGATGTCCCCGGCCCGCACGGCCTTCGCGAGCGCGTCCTCGTCGACGATCGGCCCGCGGGCGGTGTTGACCAGCAGCGCCGTGGGCTTCATCCGCCGGAAGGCCTTTTCCCCCAGCAGACCGCGGGTTCGTTCCGTGAGCGAGGTGTGCACCGAGACGTAGTCGGCGACGGCGAGGAGCTCGGGCAGCTCCACGAACCGCACCGCGGGGTCGGTCCGCAGCCGGTCGGGCACGGCGGTGGTGCACACGACGGTCATGCCGAAGGCGCGGGCCAGCGGAACCACGGCGCGTGCGGACGCCCCGTACCCGATGAGGCCGAGGGTCGCGCCGCGCAGCTCGTGCCCGTCCTCGCGCGGCCAGCCACCGCGGGCCACGCCGGACGCGGACTGCACGAGACGCCGCGCCCCGGCGAGCAGCAGTCCCATCGTGTACTCGGCCACGGCGTTGGCGTTGATCCCGGGCAGGTTGCTCACGCTGATGCCGAGCCGGGCCGCGGCGTCCACGTCGATCGAGTCGTAGCCCACGCCGGTGCGCACGACGACCCGCAGCCGCGGCGCCCGCGCGAGGACGTCGGCCGTCATCGGCTCGTTGGCCACCAGCGCGGCGTCGACCCCGGCGAGCGCCTCCGCGAGCCGCTCGGGATCCCGCTTGCCGGTCATCGGCAGGTGCTCGGTCTCCAGCCCGGCGCGGCGCAGGAACTGGTCGACCTCGTCGCCGGGACGGAGGTAGTCCGTGGTGATCAGGACGCGGAGCACGGTTTCCTCTTTCTCCAGAGTGATCAGACGGCGCGGCCGGTCGCGGAACGCCGCTGCAGCGCCCAGACGCGGGCGACCGCCAGCACGGACACGAGGGCGACGACCGCGACGTCGAGCAGCATCAACGGCCAGCCGGTGAGGTCGACCATGCCGCCGACCAGCGCCGGGCCGAGGAACCCGCCACCGGCCCAGCCGACGGTGTAGAGACCGGTGTAGGTCCCGACCACCCGGTCGGACGGCGCGAGGTTCCACAGGACCACCACCGCGTTGACCAGGAACGCGGAGGCGCCCGCGGAAGCCACGCACAGCGCGACGACCGTGCCGGTGGGCGTCTGGACGACGGTGCCGAGCACCATGGCGGCCGCGAACACCGTCATCCCGGCGATCATCACGCGCAGCCGGCCGAAGCGTTCGGCGAGCATCGCCACCGGGTAGGCGGCCAGGATGAAGGCCACCCCGCTGGGCAGGGTCAGCCCGCCCGCGTCGCCGCGGGACAGGTGCAGCGCCTCCATCCCGTAGGAGGTGACGAGTGAGCGCGAGGCGGCCCAGGCGCCGCCGAACAGGAAGATCGACACGATGATTAGCAGCCGGCTGCGGTCGCGGTCCTTCACGATGTCGGGCACGATGTCGCGCACGCGCACCTTGGCCGCCGCCTCCTCGTGTCCCGCGCGGTCCTCTTCCAGCGCCGCGAGGTAGGCCGGGGACCGGCTGTCCCGCACCTTCGCCGCCAGCACCGCCACCGAGACCACCATCAGCACCGCGGGGATCGCGAACGACAGGTTCGGGTGCTCGTCGACCAGGAAGATGCTGATCAGCGCCGCGACGATCACCGTGATGCTCGCGGCGATCTTGACGACCGCGTTGGCCCGGCTGCGGCGCGCGGGGCTGATGAAGTCCGGGAGCAGGGATTCGGCGATGGGCTTGAACGAGTTCGCCACCAGCGCGTAGCTGAACATCGCCAGGATCAGCAGCGGCAGCGAGCCCGCGGTGAACGGGATGGCGACGAACAGCAGGGCCGCGACCGGCATCCCGACGACGAGGTACGGGATGCGCCTGCCCCACGAGGTCCGCGTGTTGTCGGACCGGTTGCCCATCCAGGGCTGGACGAAGATGCCGAGCAGGTTGTCCATGCCCATCAGCAGGCCGATCAGCGCGGCGCTGCCGAGGTGCGCGCCGAGCAGCGGCGGGACCTGCGACTCGTAGAGGTTCCACGTCGACTCCTGCGCGAACACCGCCAGGGCCACGAAGAACGTGATCCGCCGACCGGTTCCCGTGCGCCGCGTAGCCAGCGTCATCGCCACCACCTTCCCTGTCGCCACGGCCTTGTGGCGAGCCCGACGGTACGTTGCTATAGCAAGATGGTCAATAGTTGCAAATGATCGGTGCGATGGCAGATAGGGTGATCACATGGCGGGTGAGAAGCTGACGGGCCTGACGAGCGACACGCTGTCCGACCGCGCGTACCGCGCGATCCGCGACGCGGTCACGACCGGCGAGCTGCGCCCGGGGCAGAAGGTGACCGAGCGCGGGCTGGCCGAGCGCCTGTCGGTCAGCCCGACCCCGGTGCGCGAGGCGATCCGCCGGCTCGAACAGGACGGCCTGCTGGAACGGACCGGGCCCCGCACCGTCAAGGTCGCCGAGGTCGCCAACGCCGCGGTGCAGGACCTCGCCGAGGTCGAGGTCGCGCTGCGCGGGATGGTCGCCCGCTTCGCCGCGCGCCACGCGACCGAGGAGCAGCTGGACCGGCTCGACGCCATCCTCGACGACGCCGACGACCTGCTGATCGTCATCCAGCAGCGGCACCAGGCCGGGGAGGACATCTCCCGCCAGCTGGGCCGACTGCTCGACACCATGCAGCGGTTCAACGAGGTGGTCGAATCCTGCGCGGGCAACCCGGTGCTCGTGCGCCTGCTCGACCAGACCCGGGTGTTCTCCTGGGCGGAGCGGCGGACCAAGCTGATCGACCGCATCAACCAGGACGACACGTTCGGGCTGGACCGCTACTCCAGCCACCGCGCGCTCGTGCGGGCGCTGCGGGCCCGCGACTCGGCCGCCGCGGAGGCCCTCGTGATCGAGGACGCCCGCGGCGGTCTCGGCGACCTGCTCGCCGGCGCCCCGGCGACAATGCCCGCGGCACAGCACTGACGCCCGCAGATCACTGGCCGACGTCGACGAGGAGCGTCAGGTC
This sequence comes from Amycolatopsis sp. ATCC 39116, assembly GCF_000231075.2. Lineage (NCBI taxonomy): Bacteria > Bacillati > Actinomycetota > Actinomycetes > Pseudonocardiales > Pseudonocardiaceae > Amycolatopsis > Amycolatopsis sp. ATCC 39116. Next base: position 51,739 of record NZ_AFWY03000045.1, read on the forward strand.
GGCGTCCACCCGGATCCGGCACTCCGGCCCGAAGCAACACGACGACTCGCGCTCCTCGAACACCGCGGGACCGGCGATCTCCGTGCCCGGCCGCAGGCGGTACCGGTCCCAGACGCCCGCCCGCAGCCGGCCGTGCCCGGGAATCCACACCTCGCGCTCCCCGCGGCGAGCCTCACCCGGGACCGGGTCGCAGCGCAGCACCACGTCGTGCCCGGCCAGCCGCGCCGTCAGCCGCCAGTTGACGACCTCCACCGGGCCCTCCAGGCAACGCCCGAACGTCGCGCGGTAGGTCTCCTCGAAATCGCGGCGCAGGCGTCCGGCGTCGATCCGGGTGAGATCCGCCCCGGGCAGCCCGACCTCGATGTCGAACCCCTGCCCCACGTACCGCATGTCCGCCGACCGCCGGAAGCGGACCAGCTCCGGGTGTTCCGGGCGCAGCACCGCGGTGGCGTGCGCGGACATCTCGTCGTACAGGCCGTCGACCCGGCCCCACTCGACCTCGGCCAGAGGCGAAGGCAGGCTGCGCACCTGGTCCACCGTGGGCGCGGCGACGAGGAACCCGTAGGCGGACATGACGCCGGCCCGCATCGGCACGATGATCCGCCCGATCTTCAGCTGCTTGGCCAGACCGTAGGCGTGCACCGGGCCCGCCCCGCCGAACGCGATGAGCGCGAACCCGGCCGGGTCGCGGCCGTGCTCGGACAAGTGCATCCGCGCCGCGGCGGCCATGCTCGCCGTGGCCACCTCGACGATGCCGGCCGCCGCGCCGGTCCGGTCGAAACCCAGCGCCCCGGCCACGTCCCGGTCCACCGCCTTGCCGGCCTCGGCGGTGCGCAGCCGCATCTCCCCGCCGAGGAAGGTGGCCGGGTCGAGGTAGCCGAGCAGGAGATCGGCGTCGGTGACCGTCGGGTGCTCGCCGCCCCGGCCGTAGGCCACGGGCCCCGGCACGGACCCGGCGCTGCGCGGCCCGACCTTGAGCAGCCCCAGCGGGTCCGGGGCGGCGATCGACCCGCCACCCGAGCCGATCTCGATCATGTCGGCGACGGTCAGCCGGACCGGCAGTCCCGAACCCGGCTTGAACTTGTCGACCCGCCCGGCCTCGAAGTCGTGCTTGCGGCGCACCCGGCCGCCGCTGACGATCGCGATCTTGGCCGTCGTGCCGCCCATGTCGAACGACAGCGCGTCCGGTTCACCGAGCCGGCGGGCCACGGCCGCGGCGGCGATCGCGCCCGCCGCCGGCCCGGATTCCAGCAGGCGGACGGGGAACTCCTTCGCGTCCTCGAGCGTGGTGACCCCGCCGCCGGAGAGCATGATGTGCAGCGGCGCGTCGACGCCCATCGCGAGCAGGTCGTCCCGCAGCGCGTCGAGGTAGCGCGCCATCAGCGGTTGCACGTAGGCGTTGAGGCAGGCGGTGCTCGCCCGCTCGTACTCGCCGATCACCGGCGCGACCGCGCTGGACAGGGTGACCGGCAGGTCCGGGTGGGCGCGCGCGAGCAGCTCCCGGACCCGCCGTTCGTGCTTGTCGTCGCGGTAGGAGTGCAGCAGCGCCACCGCCACCGCCTCGACACCCTGCGCGCGGAACTCCCGCACCCGCGCGAGCACCTCGTCCTCGTCCAGCGGCTCCAGCTCGGCGCCGTCGGCCGCGATGCGGCCCGCCACCCCGCGGCACAGGTGCCGCGGGACCAGCGGACGAGCCGGCCGGGCGTGCAGGTCGGTGGTGTCGAACCGGATCTCCCGGCCCATCTCCAGGGTGTCGCGGAAACCGCGGGTGGTGAGCAGCCCGACGACGGCGCCGGTGCGTTCCAGCAGCGTGTTGGTCACCAGCGTGGTGCCGTGCACCACCCCGGCGACGTCGCCGGCCGGGGTGCCGGTCTCGGCCAGCAGGCGGGCTATGCCCGCCGTGATCGCCTCGTTGGGCGCGTGCGGGGTGGTGGGCAGTTTGCCGGGCCACGTCAGGTCGCGCGCCGGGTCGTGCAGGAGCAGGTCGGTGAACGTCCCGCCGACGTCCACGCCGATCCGGGCCGTGCGGCTCATCGACGGGTCTCCTCTCGCGCGTCGGCGGTGGTGTAGCCGCCGAGTTCGTCGGCTTCGGCCAGGTGCGGCTCGCGGTCCTCCGGCGGGCCGAACCCGCCGCCGCCCGGGAACGAGATGAGCACCGACGCGCCGGGGGCCAGCTGGGACACCGACTTCAGCGGCACGCGTTCCCCGGTGTCCAGCACCGCGTGCGCGGTCGCGCCCGGCTCCCCGCCGGCGAGCCCGAGGGCCGGGTGCCGCTCGCGGTCGCCGAGCAGCACCATCTGCACCGGGCGGCGGGTCGGGTTGTGCACCTCGATGTCCTGTCCCAGCCCGCCGCGGCGCCGTCCCCGGCCACCCGAGCCCGCGCGCAGCTCCTTGCGCACGAACCGCAGCGGGGACGTCGCTTCGAGCGCCTCGACGCTGCCGCTGCCGGAGTTGGTCGGGAAGGCGGTCGTGGACAGGCCGTCCTTGTCCTGCGAGGCGCCCATGCCGGCGTTGGCGAACAGCATCTGCGCGAAGGGACGGCCGTCGTCGTCGACACCGGCGAACCGGACGCGCAGGGCGGGCGCGCCCCCGCTGTCGGCGACGACCCGGTCCGGCAGCACCGGCGCGAGCGCCTGATAGATCGCGCACGAGAGCAGGTGGCCGGTCAGGTGGCGCGCGACGACGGGCGCGGGGAACGTGGGGTTGACGATCGTGCCCTCGGGTGCCGTCACGCTGATCGCGCGGTAGGAGCCCCAGTTCGTGCGGGTGGCCGGGTCGAGGAGGATCTTCAGCGGGTACACCGAGTAGGCGCGGGTGTAGTTCAGGGTCGAGTTGGTCGAGAACGGCACCTGGGCCGAGGTCCCGGTGTAGTCGATGGCGATCCGGTCCCCGCTCACGGTGAGGGCGCATTCGATGTGCGTCGGGTGCCCCTCGACGCCGTCGGCGTCCACGCCCGCCCGGTACACGCCGTCCGGCAGCTCACGGATGGCCGTCCGCAGCGCGGTGTCGGCCAGCGCGTGCACCTCGGCGGCGAACCGCTCGAAGTCCGGTTCATCGAAGTCGGCGAGGAACTCCTGCGCCCGCCGACGGCACACCGCGTGCGCGGCGGCCTGGGCTTCGAGGTCGCCCCACAACGCGCCGGGCAGCCGCACGTTGGCGAGCAGCAGGTCCTTGACCCCCTGCTCGACGCGGCCGGCCCGGAACAGCCGCAGCGGCGGGATCAGGATGCCCTCCGAGATCAGCTCGGTGGCGCCCATCGTCGGTGTGCCACCGATGTCGGGGGAATGCGCGGCGGTGCCGGCGAAACCGACGAGCGCGCCCCGGTGGAAGATCGGGGTGATCATGGCGATGTCGGGCAGGTGCCCGGTCGCGATCCACGGGTCGTTCGTGATGACGCAGTCGCCGTCCTGCCAGTCCCCGGCCGGGAACCGGTCCAGGACCAGCCCGGTCAGGGAGCTCATGAGGGCCGCGAAACCGGGGATCCCGGCGCGCGACTCCGCCATGGTGCGCCCGCGGCGGTCCATCACCACGACGGTGTAGTCGTTGGACTCGCGGATGATGGTGGAGAACGCCGTGCGCAGCATGGTGGAGGCTGCCTCGTCGGTCGCGGCGGCCAGCCGGTCCCAGCGGACCTCCAGGCCGACCGGGTCGGTGACCGGCCGGGTCATGACATCACCGCCGCTGTGATCTCGTCGGCGATCGCCGCGCCGAGTTCCTCGGTCGTCCCGGAGCCGCCGAGATCGGGAGTGCGCACCTCCGGCCGCTCGTCGAGCACGGTCTCGATCGCGGCGACGACCTGCGCTGCCGCGTCCGGCTCCCCCAGGTGGTCGAGCATCATCGCGCCGCTCCAGATCTGCCCGACCGGGTTGGCGATCCCGCGCCCCGCGATGTCCGGGGCCGAGCCGTGCACCGGCTCGAACAGGCTGGGCCAGGTGCGGTCGGGGTTGATGTTGGCGCTGGGCGCGATGCCGATCGTCCCGGCGCACGCCGGGCCGAGGTCGGACAGGATGTCGCCGAACAGGTTGCTGGCGACCACGACGTCGTAGTCCTGGGGCCGCAGGACGAACTTGGCGGTGAGGATGTCGATGTGGTCGGAGTCCGCGGCCACGTCCGGGTACCGCCCGGCCATCGCGGCCGCGCGCTCGTCCCAGTAGGGCATGGTGATGGAGATGCCGTTGCTCTTGGTCGCCCAGGTCAGGTGCTTGCGCGGGCGCGCGGCGGCCAGCTCGAACGCGTACCGCAGCACCCGGTCCACTCCGGTGCGGGTCATCACGGTCTCCTGCACCACGGTTTCGCGGTCGGTGCCCTCGAAGATCCGGCCGCCGATGCTGGAGTACTCGCCCTCGGTGTTCTCGCGGACCACGACGAAGTCGATGTCGCCCGGTCCGTGGTCCCGCAGCGGGCTGCGCACCCCGCGCAGCAGCCGGACGGGGCGGAGGTTGACGTACTGGTCGAACCCGCGCCGGAACCGCAGGAGGCTCCCCCACAGCGACACGTGGTCGGGCACGACGTCGGGCCAGCCCACGGCGCCGAAGAAGATCGCGTCGAAGCCGCCGAGCACTTCCCGCCAGTCCGGCGGCAGCATTTCGCCGTGGCGCACCCAGTAATCGGCGCTGGCGAAATCGAACTCGGTGACGTCGAGGCCGAAGCCGTGGGCGCGGGCGGCGGCGCGCAGGCACCGCAGGCCCTCGGGCACGACCTCACGTCCGATGCCATCCCCCGGGATGACGGCGATGCGGTAACGGTGGGACACGGCAGGCTCCTTGTGCTCGGGCCCTTCACCTTGATCGGCGCCGCATCCCACGACAAGAGCTCTCCGGGCAACCTATCCTTTCGCTCAGGGAAAGAAAGGGGCGCGGATGAGCTCGATCGACGATCTCCGCTTCTTCCACGTGGTCGCCGCGAGCGAGACGCTGACCGCCGCCGCGCGCGAGCTCGGGTCTTCGCTGCCCGCGGTCAGCAAACGCCTGCGGGCGCTGGAACAACGGCTCGACGCGCGCCTGGTGCACCGCGGCACGCGCCGGCTGGTGCTGACCTCCGAGGGCGAGCTCTACGCCGCCCGCCTGGAGACGATCCTCGACCAGGTCCGCGAGCTCGACGACCTGATCACGCACCGCTCGGCCGACCTGCGCGGCTCGGTCGTGGTCCAGGCCACCCTCGGGCTCGGACGCGCGCACGTGGCGCCCCTGCTCGGCGAGTTCACCGCCCGGCACCCCCAGCTGAACGTCCGGCTGCACACCACGGCGCTGCCGCTGCGCCCGCACCGGCGCGAGTTCGACATGGCCGTCCACGTCGGCACCCCGCCGGATTCGACACTGCGGATGCGGCGGCTGGCCCGCAACCGCCGGGTGCCCTGCGCCGCACCGTCCTACTTGGACCGCAAGGGCATGCCCGAACGGGTCGAGGACCTGGCCGACCACGACTGCATCGTGCTGCGCGAGAACGAAGGGGACTTCGACCTGTGGCGGTTCGGCACCGCGGGCAGGCCGAGGCAGGTGCGGGTGCGCGGCCGCCTGTCGAGCAACGACGGGGACGTCGTCACCGACTGGGCGCTGCAGGGGCACGGGGTGATCATGCGCTCGGAGTGGCAGGTCCGGTCGTATTTGGACAGTGGCGAGCTCGTCCGCGTGCTGCCCGGAGTCCCCACCCCGCCGGCCGACATCTACGCCCTCCTCGCCGACGACGTCCACGTGCCCCGGCGGGTCAGCGAGCTGATCGACCACCTGGCGGCCCGGCTGCCGGACCGGATCGCCGGGTCGCGCTGAGTCAGGGCAAGCGGATCGTCCGGTCGCAGCGCGCCAGTGTGGCCGGGCGGTGGGCGATGACGAGGATGCCGATGTCCTCCCCGGTGGCGGCGAGTGCGGTGGTGATGGCCTGGTCGGCGTCGGGGTCGAGGTTGGCCGTCGCCTCGTCGAGGATGAGGATGCGCGGGTTCATGAGCAGCGCGCGGGCGACCGCGACGCGGGCGCGCTGCCCGCCGGACAGCCCGGCCCCGCCCTCGCCGACCGGGGTGTCCAGGCCGTCCGGCAGGCCGGCCCGGGGGTCGAGGATTCCCGCCCGCCGCGCCGCTTCCGCCACCTCGTGGTCGGCGGCTTTGGGGCGGCCGAGCCGGATGTTCGTCGCGATCGTGCCGGCCAGCAGTCCCGGCTCCTGGGGCACGATGCTGATCGCATCGCGCAGGTCGTCGTCGGCCAGGTCGGTCAGCGCAACCCCGTCCAGCGTGATGCGACCGCCGTCGGGGTCCCACATGCGGACGGCGAGCAGCGCGCACGTGGTCTTGCCCGCGCCGGAGGGGCCGGTGAGCGCGACGCGTTCCCCCGGCCCCACGGCGAACGACACCTCGCGCAGCACGGGCGGCCCGTCGCCGTACCCGAAGGTGACGGCGTCGAACACCAATCCGGTCGCGTGCTCGCGCGCCGGCAACGCCTGAGGCGACCGGGGTTCGTCCACGGCGGGCGGCCGGTCCAGGACGCCGGTGATCCGCGTCGCCGCGGCCCGCAGGGTGCCGAGGTTGCGCAGCAGGTCGGAGATCTGGGCCAGCGGCCCGATAGCCGCCACGGCGAGGACCGTCGCGACCGGCGCGAGTGGACGGCCGACCGTGGCGAGGTTGGCCGCGCACACGGCGAGGGCGCCGATCCCGGCGAGTGCGGCCGTCGCATCGTGCACCGCGCGTTCCACCCCGGCCCGGAAGCCGATCCTCGCCTGCACGGCGGCCAGGGCGCCGGTGAGCCGCCCGAGCGCGCCGAGCCGCCGTTCCAGCGCCCCGGCCGGGGTGAGCTCGCCGAGCCCGTGGACGGTGTCCACGAGCTCGGCGTTCAGCGCCGCGACCGCACCGGTCAGCTCCGCGCCTTGCCGGGTGGCCACCCGGCCGGTCAGCCACGGCAGCGCCGCGGTCACGGCGACCAGCGGCACCCACACCAGCAGCAGCCACGGGGTGACGAGCAACGACAGGGTCGTGGTGGCGGCGATCAGCACCGCACAGGTGAGCGCCTGGGCGGCGGTGTGGGCGTAGAGCCACTCCAGCCGGTCGAGGTCGGCGAACGCGACCGACACGAGGTCCCCGCTCCGCCGCGGTTTCGCGCGGTCGGGCAGGCTGACGCGGAAGGCGCCGAACACGCGGGCGCGCAGGGTGGCGATCAACCGGTAGGCCAGGTCGTGGGAGACCCAGGATTCGCGCCAGGTCATCGCGGCGGTCAGCACCGCGAGTCCGAACAGGACGAACGCCACGGCCGTCAGCGGCGCCGAACCGGTGGCGGCGGTCCGGCCGGCGAGCCAGGTGCCGGCCACCGCCAGCGACAGCGTGCCGAGCTGGACGACGGCGTTGGCCGCCAGCGTCCAGGCGAAGGCGGCCTTCTGCTCGGCGATGACCGGCAGCAGCCGCCGGAGCGGGCCGCTCACGCCGCGACCCCGGCGACACTGGCGACGCGGCCGGATTCGATCGTGACCAGAGTGGTGGCGTCGCGCAACGCGGTTTCCCGGTGGGCGATCACGATCCGGGTGACGTCCGGGCAGTGTCGCGCGAGCCGGGTCAGGACGCGGTGCTCGGTGTCGACGTCCAGCGCCGAGGTCGCTTCGTCGAGCAGCAGCACCGGGGTCCGGGCCAGCACGGCGCGGGCGATGGCCAGCCGCTGCCGCTGCCCGCCGGAGAGCCGCGCCCCGTTCTCGGTGAGCACCGTGGCGAACCCGTCGGGCAGCGCCTCGATGAACCCCAGCGCGTCGGCGACGTGAGCGGCCGTGCGGACCTCCGCCGTGGTGGCGCCGGGCCGGGCGAGCCGGAGGTTCTCCTCCACGGTCCCGTGGAAGAGGTAGGTGTGCTGGCCGACGACGGCGATGCTCGCCCGCAGCGCGGCGAGGGTGTAACCGGTCAGCGGGGTGCCGTCCAGCTCGATGCGGCCGTGCTGGGGATCGGCGTGCCGGACGAGGAGCCGCGCCAGCGTGCTCTTGCCCGCCCCGGACGGGCCTGCGATCCCCGTGGTGCTCCCCGGCGCGCAGTCGAAGCTCACCTCGTGCACACCGGCGCCGTTCGGGTAGCGGTAGGTGACCTCGCGCACCCGCACTCCGGCGCCCGGGCGGGCCGGTTCGGTGCGGGTTCCGGTGTCGGCGACGGCCGGTCGCGCCGTGCGGATCTCCTCCAGCCCGGCGGCCGCGCCCAGGCCCTGGTACCCGAGGTGCCAGTGCGCGGACAGGTCCAGCACGGGCCGGAAGCATTCCCTGGCGCACAACAGGAACAGCAGCAGCGAACCCGCGGGCGCCGCGCCGCCGAGCACCCCGGCGCAGGCGACGACGATGGTGGCGGCGGTGCCCAGGTGCAGCGCGAGCGCGCTAACACCGGCCTCCACCAGTGACACCCGCAGCTGCGACATGGTGGACCGGTGCAGGTCCGCGCCGCGCGCGGCGAGGAGGTCGCCGGTGCGCCGCCCCGCGCCGAACATCCGCAGCACCGCGATCGCCCTGGTCGCTTCCAGATAACCGGCGGCAAGCTGCTCGTAGGCCCGCCACCGGGTGCGCCCGGTGCGCATCAGCCGGGCGTCCCAGAACCGGGGCACCGCCACCGCGCACAGCACCGCCACGGCCAAGACAGTGGCGGCGGGCGCCGACACCGTGAACAGCCACCCGGTGACCGCGGCCGGGACGACGCAGGTAACCAGGAGCTGGGGCAGGTAGCGGCTGTAGTAGGCGTCCAGGGCTTCCACCCCGTCGACGACCGTGTGCGCGACCGCACCGGCCCGCTCCCCCTGCGCCCACGCCGGGCCCAGCTCGGCGATGCGGCGCAGCAGGGTGGCCCGCAGCCGGGTGCGGATCGCGATGCCGAACCGCGCGGCGGCGACCTCGCGCGCCCACACCAGCACCGCCCGCACGGCGACCACCCCGGCCAGCACCGCGAGGGTGGCCGGCACCGCCGCGACGTCCCCGCCGGTCAGGTCGGCGAGGACGGCGGCGGTCAGCACAGCCGCGGCGACGTGGGCGGCCGACACCAGCACGGCCAGCGCCGCCAGCAGCGCCACCGGTCCGGCGACGACCCCCGCCAGGCGCAGCAGCCCGCGGTGGATCACGACGCGAAGGCGCCCGGGTGCAACTGCTGGGCGATTTCGCGCACCACCGAGACGTTGCCGAGGGTGCCCGGGTAGGTGTCGGCGGCGTCGATCGCGATCAGCCGGCCCTCCCGCACCGCGGTCACGTTCGGGAACGTGCGGGTCAGGTAGTCGCGGGTGGCCTGCTCGTGCTCGGGCGAGTTCACGGCGAACACGATCGCCTGCGGGTCGGCCGCGGCGAGCGCCTCCGGGGTGATCTGGGCGGCGAAGAACTTGGCGAACCGCGGGTCCTGCGGGGAGAACACGTTGTTCCCGCCGGCCCGGCGGATGATGTCGTACTCGATGCCGGCGCCGATCGCGGTCACCGTGGTGCCCTCCAAGTACACCTGGGCCACGGTGGGCTTCGCGCGGCCGGCGATCGCGGTGTCCACTTCGGACAGGGTGGCGCGGCTCTGCGCGATCAGGGTGCTGGCGCGGTCGGGCACGGCGAAGATCCGGCCGAGGTTGTCCAGGTCGGTGAAGATGTCCTCGACGGTGCCGGTCATGCGCCGCTGGGCGCAGCCGCCGGTGGCGATGTAGGCGGTCACGCCGGCCTGCGCGAGCTGGTCCAGGCCGGCGAAACCCTGCTCGGCGGTGAACTCGTACATCGTCGGGGAGAACACGAAGTCCGGTTTGACGTTGAGCAGCTGTTCCCGGCTCGGCGGCCCGGACTCGCTGAGCACCGGCACGGCGGCAGCCTGGGCAGCGATGTCGGCGGGAAGCGGCGCGGTGTCGGTCTGCGCCTGCCCGGCGAGCTTGTCCGCCAGCCCCAGCCGCAGCAGCAGCTCGGTCTGCGACGGGCTCAGCCCGACGGCCGCGGCCGGGGTCGACGGCACGCTGATCTGCCGATCGCAGTTGGTGATCGTCACCGCCTGGGCGGTGTCCGGCGAGGCGTTCGGGGTGACCGCGGAGCCGCACCCGGCGACCAGGGTGGCGCCGAGGGCGAGCGCGATCAGGGGCGCGGTTCTAGGCATGGATCTCATCTCTGTTCGTACCGGGGCGGGGACCAGTCCGGTGTGGATGGTCGAAAACCAGGACCGGGCCGCCGGTGCCCGGGTGGGTCAGGCGCGTGACCCCGACGTGGAAGACCTCCTCGACCACCCGCGGGGCGAGGGCCTCGGCGGGCGGCCCGGCGGCGACGAGGCGGCCGGTGTCGAGGACCGCGATCTCGTCGCAGTGGGTGGCGGCGAGGTTGAGGTCGTGCAGCGCCGCGATGACCGTGCGGCCGAGGCCGGCCGCCAAGCGCATGAGCTCCAGCTGGAAGGCGATGTCGAGGTGGTTGGTCGGCTCGTCGAGGACCAGCACCGGGGTGTCGGCGGCGAGGGCGCGGGCGAGCATCACCCGCTGGCGCTGCCCGCCGGAGAGCCGGCCGATGGGCCGGTCGGCGAGGTCCGTGGCGCCCACCGTGTCCAGCGCGGTCCACGCCAGGTCCAGGTCGGCGTCGGTGTCGCGGCCGAACCCGCGCTGGAACGGCACCCGGGACAGCAGGACGACGTCCAGGACCGTCATGTCGAACTCGGTGGAGGTCTCCTGGGTCATGACCGCCACCGTCCTGGCGACCTCGCGGCGGCTGGTGCGCCACACGTCCTTCTCGCCGAGCAGCACCCGGCCGGACTCCGGCGCGACCGCGCGGTAGAGCGTGCGCAGCAGCGTCGACTTGCCACTGCCGTTGGGGCCCACCAGCCCGAGGAACCGGCCGGAGGGCACATCCAGGTTGACGTCACGCAGCACGGCGCGGCCCGCCAGGCTGACGCCGACGTGGTCGAAGCGCACCCTCATCGGTCGAGTCCCGCCCGCGCCGCCGTGTCCCGGCGCATCAGCCACAGGAAGAACGGCGCCCCCACCACCGCGGTGAGGATGCCGATCGGCACCTCGGCCGGCGCGGCGACCGTGCGCGAGAGCAGGTCGGCGAGCATCAGGAACGCGGCGCCGCCGAGCACCGCGACCGGCAGCATCCGCCGGTGGTCGGCGCCGACGAGGATCCGGGCCACGTGCGGGACCACCAGGCCGACGAAGCCGATTCCGCCGCTGACCGACACGATCGAGCCGGTCAACAGCGCCGCGGTGACCAGCAGGACCGCGCGCAGCCGGTTCACGTCCACCCCGAGCGCGGTGGCCGATTCGTCGCCGCTGAGCAACGCGTTCATCGCCCGGGTGCGCAACCCGACGACGAGGCACGCGGCCACGAACGCCACCGCGGGGACGGCCAGGGAGCTCATCGACGCGGCGGACACGCTGCCCAGCAGGAAGAACAGGACGCTGAACACGTTCTGCGCCTCGGTGGTCAGCGTCAGGTAGCTCGTGACGGCGCTGAACAGGGAGCCCAGGGCCACGCCGGAGAGGATCATCCGCGTCGGCGACAGGATGCCGCGGTGCCGCGCGGTGAGCGCCACGGCCAGGCTCGCCACCAGCGCGCCGGCGAAGGCCGCGGCCCCGAGCGGCAGCCCGCCGACCGCCGCCGACCCGAGAGTGATGACGAGAACCGCGCCCACCCCGGCGCCGGAGGACACGCCGAGCAGGTAGGGCTCGGCGAGCGGGTTGCGCACGATCACCTGCATGATCGCCCCGGCCAGCGCGAGCCCGGCGCCGGACAGCGCGGCCAGCAGCGCGCGGGGCAGGCGGAACTGCCACACCGCCTGGTCCTGCAGCGGGGTCAGGCTGCCGTCGGACATCCACGGCATGCCCGGCAGCAGGTGCCCCACCACGATCCGGGCCGCGTCGGCGACCCCGACGTCGACCGTGCCGACCGCCCCGGACACGACGACCAGCAGCAGGATCGCCACGACGAGGGCGCTGACGGTGATCCGCGACGCGAGGCGGGAGCGGTGGACGGACGCACGCAGGCGGCGATCCAGCGCGACGGGTGGGCGCGGGCGAACGAGCACGAGTGGGGGCCGATCGGTCAGTGGCGGGGACGGACGGAGCATAACCGACATCGACAATCGTTTTCAACGATCGTGATCACGGCGGTGGGTGAGCCCACCGCCGGGCCGCGCCCGGGCTCCGGAACCGGGGCCCAGTCCACGCAGTCCTGACCCCCGCGGGCCGGCCGGCCATCACGGCCCGGTGGGCGAACCGCCACCCGCCTCGGCCCCCGCAGTCCTGACCCGCCGCCACAAACGGCGGGCGGACCATCACCTCCCGGAGGGCGAACCGCCACCCGCCACGGCCCCCGCAGTCCTGACCCTGCTTGCGGGTCGGCGGGCCATCACATCCCGGAGGGCGAACCG
>NZ_AFWY03000044.1:0-65462 GCF_000231075.2 Amycolatopsis sp. ATCC 39116
CAGGGTGGTCGGGCGGCGCAGGGCGGTCGGGCGGCGGAGCGGCGTGGGGCGGCGAGGCGGCCTAGTGGCGCGGGGGCGGTCAGGGGGCGGGGATTGCGTCATGATGTGGGGCACGAGCTCGACGACGAGGAGGTCTGCCCCATGGGCCGTCACGTGGAGGAACACCAGCGCAGCCTTACTGATCCGGAAGGGTTCTGGCTCGCGGCGGCGAAGGCCATCGATTGGACTCGTGAGCCGTCGCGGGCGTTGGACTCTTCGCGGGCTCCCTTGTTCCGCTGGTTCCCGGACGGGGAGCTCAACACCGCCTACAACGCCCTCGACCGGCACGTCGAACGTGGGCGTGGGGAGCAGCCCGCCCTGATCTGGGACTCCCCGGTCACCGGGGGCAAGCGGACCTTCACCTACGCCCAGCTGCGGGACGAAGTCGCTCTGTTCGCGGGGGCCCTGCGGTCCCTCGGCGTCGGCAAGGGCGACCGCGTCATCGTCTACCTGCCGATGGTTCCCGAGGCCGCCGTGGCGATGCTCGCGTGCGCCCGGATCGGGGCCGTGCACTCCGTGGTGTTCGGCGGCTTCGCGCCCAAGGAACTGGCCGCCCGCATCGAGGACGCCAGGCCGAAGGTGATCGTCGCCGCGTCCTGTGGCATCGAGCCGAACCGCGTGGTCGAGTACAAGCCGATCATCGACGAGGCCCTCGCCGCCACCACCCACCAGCCGGACAAGGTCGTGGTGCTGCAACGCGACGCGGCGCAGGCGACGCTCGGCGAACGGGACGCCGACTGGCGGGAACTGGTCGCCGGCGCGAGCCCGGTCGATCCGGTCCCGGTCGCGGCTACCGACCCGCTCTACATCCTCTACACCTCCGGCACCACCGGGAAACCGAAGGGCGTCGTGCGCGACGCGGGCGGCCACGCGGTCGCGCTCGCGTACTCGATGCACGCGGTCTACGACATCCAGCCCGGCGACATCTGGTGGACCGCCTCCGACGTCGGCTGGGTGGTCGGCCACTCCTACATCGTCTACGCGCCACTGCTGATCGGCGCCACGACCGTGATGTACGAGGGCAAGCCGGTCCGCACCCCGGACGCCGGCGCGTTCTGGCGCGTCATCAGCGAACACAAGGTGAAGGCCCTGTTCACCGCTCCGACTGCGCTGCGGGCGATCAAGCGCGTCGACCCGGACGCGACCGAGCTCGCGAAGTACGACCTGTCGTCGTTCCGCACCCTGTTCATGGCCGGTGAGCGACTCGACCCGGAGACCCTGAACTGGGCCGCCGACAAGCTGGGCGTCCCGGTGATCGACCACTGGTGGCAGACCGAGACCGGGTGGCCGATCGCGGCGAACCCGCGGGGCCTGGAACCGATGCCGGTGAAGCCGGGCTCGGCCACCGTCCCGGTGCCCGGCTACGACGTGCGGATCCTGGACCAGGCCGGCGACCCGCTGCCCGCCGGGCAGGAAGGCGCCATCTGCATCAAACTCCCGATGCCGCCGGGCACCCTGCCGACGCTGTGGGGCGACGACGAGCGCTACGTGGAGGCGTACCTGTCGCGCTACGAGGGCTACTACCTCACCGGCGACTCGGGCTACTTCGACGAGGACGGGTACCTGTTCGTCATGGGCCGCACCGACGACGTCATCAACGTGGCCGGGCACCGGTTGTCGACCGGGTCGATGGAGGCCGTGCTGGCGGCGCACCCGGCGGTCGCCGAGTGCGCGGTGATCGGCGTGCATGACTCGCTCAAGGGCCAGCTGCCGCGCGGGCTGGTGGTGCTCAAGTCCGGTGTGGACGTCGACGAGGAAACGCTGAAGGCGGAGCTGATCGCGGCCGTCCGGCGGGACATCGGCCCGGTGGCGGCGTTCCGGCAAGTGTCCGTTGTGGACGCGCTGCCGAAGACGCGATCGGGCAAGATCCTCCGCAAGACCATGCGCGGACTCGCGGAAGGTCGGGACGAGCCGGTGCCGTCGACCATCGAAGATCCTTCGGTGCTCGACAAGCTGCGCGCGGTGCTGCGGGAGGACTGACCGCGAAAGAGTCCACTTGAGACGGATGAGGACGTTCGGCAGGGCGTTGATGTTCACACCGGCAAGCTAGACCCGAGCACCGACAGAAAGCACTGTCCGGCCGGGGAATCGCCACCCGAACGAGTCGAATGCGGCGGTTCACCCGGCCGGAGCAGTGCGACGGCAACCGGGGCATTGCGCGCGCCGGAACACTGGTCTATACCTTTAGGGGACCCGCTCCCGATCCCCGCGGAGAGTGACCCATGCGCAGATCCCTGGCCGGCCTGCTCGGCGCCACCGCGCTCGCGCTGACCGCCCTCACCCAGCCCGCACTCGCCAGCGAACCCGCCACCGCGCCGAGCACCCGCGCCCTGGCGGACGTGATCCCCGCTCCGGTGTCGGCGATCGCCGACCCCAAAGCCGACTTCCGGCTGACCCCGGCCACCGCGATCGAGGCCGACCGCGGCGCCCGTCAGGTCGCCGACTACCTCGCCGGCCTGCTCCGCCCGTCGACCGGGTACCGCCTCCCGGTCGTCGAGCGCACCTCGGCGCCGTCCATCGCGCTGGAGCTCGGCCCGACCGCACGGGTCGGCGACCAGGGCTACCAGCTCACGGTGACGAAGAAGGGCGTCACGCTGCGCGCGAACAGCGGCGACGGCCTGTTCGCCGGCGTGCAGACGTTGCGCCAGCTGCTGCCCGCGCAGGTCGAGTCGCGGCAGGTGGCGCGCGGCCCGTGGACCGTGCCGGGCGGGAAGATCGTGGACTACCCGCGCTTCGCCTATCGCGGCGCGATGCTCGACGTCGCACGGCACTTCTTCACCGTCGACGAGGTCAAGCGCTACATCGACCAGATCGCGCAGTACAAGGTCAACCGGCTGCACCTGCACCTGTCGGACGACCAGGGCTGGCGGATCGAGATCAAGAGCTGGCCGCGCCTGGCGACGTACGGCGGCGGCACCGAGGTCGGCGGCGGCCCGGGCGGCTACTACACGCAGGAGCAGTACAAGGATCTGGTCGCCTACGCCGCGTCCCGGCACATCACGGTGATCCCGGAGATCGACATGCCGGGCCACACCAACGCCGCGCTGGCCTCGTACGCGGAGCTGAACTGCGACGGCGTCGCGCCGCCGCTGTACACCGGCATCGAGGTCGGGTTCAGCTCGCTGTGCGTGGACAAGGACATCACCTACAAGTTCCTCGACGACGTGATCGGCGAGCTCGCCGCACTGACCCCGGGCCGCTACCTGCACATCGGCGGGGACGAGGCCCACGCCACGACCCCCGAGGACTACCAGAAGTTCATGGGCCAGGTGCTCCCGATCGTCGCCAAGCACGGCAAGCTGGCGCAGGGCTGGCACGAGATCGCGAAGGCCGATCCGCCGGTGTCCGCGGTGCCGCAGTTCTGGGACACCGACGGCGTCGACGCCGACACGGCGGCGGCCGCCGCGGCGGGCAACAAGATCGTGGTTTCCCCGGCCAACAAGGCCTACCTCGACATGCAGTACAACGAGAACAGCCCGCTCGGCCTGCACTGGGCCGGGTACGTCGAGGTCGCCGACGCCTACGACTGGGACCCGTCGACGGCGGTGCAGGGCGTCGGCGAGGCGTCCGTAGCGGGTGTCGAGGCGCCGTTGTGGTCGGAGACCCTGACCGACAGCGACGACATCGAGTTCATGGCCTTCCCGCGGCTGCCCGGCATCGCGGAGATCGGGTGGTCGCCGAAGTCGACCCACGACTGGAACGGCTACCGCGAGCGGCTGGCGCAGCAGGCGCCGCGGTGGGAGATCCAGGGGATCGACTTCTACCGCTCCCCGCAGGTCGACTGGCCGTGAGCAGGCCCGCGTGCCCGGCGCGTCCCCGCGCCGGGCACGCGGTCAGTTCCCGGCTTCCCGGAGGGCAGCCCACGCGTCTGCCACGGGCGCCAGGTGCCCGAGCTTGTCCGGGTTGTTGACGGTGCGGATCGTCTGGACCACTCCGTCGGCGATGTCGAACGCCCAGATGCTGATCAGCCCCCCGTTCCGGTCCCGGAAGATCGCGCCCGGCTGGCCGTTGACCGGGTGGACGGCCACCTGGGCGCCGATCCGCGCGAACATCGGCATGAGCGTCGCCAGCACGCCGGCCACCGCGCCGGCTCCGGTGAACCGCTCCGCCCACTGCGGCGCCTTGCCGCCGGCGTCGCCGATCATCTGCACGTCGGCGGCCAGCAGCGAGGTCAGCGCGCCGACGTCCCCGTTCCGGAACGCGTCGAGGAACCGCTCGGCGAGCTCGTCCCGCTTGGCCCGGTCGGCCTCGAACCGGGGGCGGCCGGCGTCGACGTGCCGCCGGGCCCGCACCGCGAGCTGACGGCACGCCGCCTCCGAACGCCCCACGGCGGAGGCGATCTCGGGGAAGCCGAACCCGAACACCTCGCGCAGCACGAAGACCGCGCGCTCCAGCGGGCTGAGCCGCTCCAGCAGGAGCAGCGCCGCCATCGACAACGAGTCGGCCAGCTCCGCCGCGCGCTGCGGGTCCTCGTACGGATCGGCCAGCAGCGGCTCCGGGAACCACGGCCCGACGTACTCCTCCCGCCGGACCCGGGCCGAGCGCAACACGTCGATCGCGACCCGGCTCACCGTCGCGGACAGGAACGCCTTGACCGACTCCGGCCGGGTCGGCGACGTCGCGAAGCGCAGCCAGGTCTCCTGCACCGCGTCCTCGGTTTCGCTCACGCTGCCCAGCAGCCGGTAGGCGATGGAGAACAGCAGCGGCCGCAGCTCCTGGAACTCCTCGGCCCGGTCCATCACGCCCCGGTCTACCACGGCACCGGCCCGTCCTCGGCGAAGAACCCGGCCGTCGGTCCGTCCGGGCCGAGCGTCGCCAGCCGCACCACGACCGCCGCACCCTGCGCGACGGTCAGGAACCCGGTGTGGTTGTTGCTGTCCGTGTCGACGAACCCAGGAGCGACCGCGTTGACCAGGACACCGTCCTTGCGCAGCTCGTTGGCGTACTGGACGGTCAGCGCACACAGGGCGGTCTTGGACGGGCTGTACGCCGCGGACGGCAGCAGCGCCGCGAAGGGGCCGTCCGGGTCGCTGGTCAGGGTCAGCGAGGCGGCGTGGCTGCTGACGTTGACGATGCGCGGCGCCGGTGACCGCCGCAGCAGCGGCAGCACCGCGTTGGTCACCGCGATCACGCCGAACACGTTGGTCTCGAACACCGCACGGACCATGTCCAGGTCGACCGTGCTCGGGATCTGGTCGCGCGCATCCGCCGGGTCGACCTGCCCGGATCCGGTGATCCCGG
Organism: Amycolatopsis sp. ATCC 39116; assembly: GCF_000231075.2. Classification (NCBI taxonomy): domain Bacteria; kingdom Bacillati; phylum Actinomycetota; class Actinomycetes; order Pseudonocardiales; family Pseudonocardiaceae; genus Amycolatopsis; species Amycolatopsis sp. ATCC 39116. Next base: position 5,281 of record NZ_AFWY03000044.1, read on the forward strand.
CGTTGTTGACCAGCACGTCGAGCCGCCCGAAGCGGTCTTCGATCTGCCGCGCGGCCCGCCGCACCCCGGCCGCGTCGGCGACGTCCAAGGTGATCGCGTGGCCGCCGACCGCCGCGGCGGCCTCCTCGGCGCGCCGCGGGTCGCGGCCACCGACCAGGACGGTCATGCCGAGCGCGGCCAGTTGTTCGGCCACGCCACGCCCGATCCCCTTGTTCGCTCCGGTGACCAGCGCGACCTTCTGCTGTTCGCCCATCATCAGCTCCTCGTTCCGGGTGGGTGTTCGGCACCCGAGACGAGACAGCCGCTCCCCCTGTGACATCCGGTCGAGTAGACAGCGTCTACAGATCTTGGTACACAGGTGTCTACCAGGTGAACACCGGATGTCGGAGAGCTGAATGGGCTATCAGAGGTTCGTCGCCCTCGGCGACAGTTGCGCGGAAGGCCTGCACGACCCGTACCCGGGCACCGACATCTACCGGGGCTGGGCCGATCTGGCCGCGGCCACGCTGGCCCAGTACGACCCCGCCTTCCGGTACGCCAACCTGGCCGTCCGCGGCCGCCGCCTCGACCAGATCATCGTCGAGCAGATCCCCGCGGCACTGGACCTCAAGCCCGACCTCGTCACGCTCTTCGGCGGCGCGAACGACGTCATGACCCGCACCTACCGCGCCGAGGTCGTCGCGAAGCGGGTGGACGCGGCCATCCGCATGCTCACCCGCGCCGCGCCCACCGTCGTCGTCTTCACGCTCAGCGACGTCTCCGGCCGCGTGCCCGGCCTGCTGCGCATCCGCCACCGCCTGGAAGCCCTCAACGAGGCGATCCACGCGTCCGCGGCGAAACACGGCGCCGAGGTGGTCGACCTGTGGGGCGAGGAAGCCGTGCACGACCTGCGCTACTTCGGCCCGGACCGGCTGCACCTGTCCGAGTACGGCCACCGCCGCCTGGCCGCGCACCTGCTCACGACCCTCGGCGTCGACTACGACCCGGCCTGGCTGGAGCCGCTGCCCGGCGACCCGGTGCGCCCCGGCCTGCGCGCGCACGCCGGCTGGGTGTGGCGCGAGGTCCTGCCGGTGATGGTCACCCGCACCCGTAACTGGTTCACCGGCCGGTCGCCCGGCGACGGTTTCGCGCCGAAGCGCCCCGATCTGCTCCCCGTCATCGCCGACGAGCTGGCGTCGTGGAAAACGATCCCCGGCAGCGCCTGATCGACAGCGCCGTCGCCGTCCTGACCAGCGAGGGTGTCGAGGCCGTCACCCTGCGACGGATCGCACGCGAGGCGGGCGTTTCGCACGGCGCGCCGCTGCGGCACTTCGCCGGGCGGGCCGAACTGCTCGCCGCGGTCGCCGCATCCGGGTTCGCGGAGCTGCACGACCGCGCGGCCGCCCTGCCGGAGGGCAACGCGCAGCAACGGTTGCTGACGGCGTGCCGCCGCTACCTCGACTTCGCGCTGGCGAACCCGGCCATGTTCGAGCTGATGTTCCGGCCGGACCTGATCGACGTGCGCGAACCCGAGCTGGCCCGCCTGTCCAGCGCGGTGTTCGAGCAGTTCCTGGACCTGGTGACTCAAGCGCAGGCGGTCGGCTGGCGGCGGGGCACCGCTTCGCGTCCGCTCGCCGCGTCGCTGTGGGCGTCGCTGCACGGGCTCGCCGCGCTGTGGCTGCGCGGCGGGTTGCCGTCGGCCGCCGAGTCCTTCGACGTCGAGCAGACGCTGGCCGTCACGCTCAACACCTACCTCCGCTCCTGACACGCGGCGGCGATCCGCCGGTACGCCGCCTCCACGTGCTCGGCACGGGTGGCCGGTGAGCCGACCGCGAGCCGCAGCAGCACGTGCCCGTTCACCTTGGTGTGGCTCAGGAACAGCTCGCCCGACGCGTTGAGCCGTTCCATCGCGGCGAGGGTCTCCGCGTCCGGGTCGGGAGCGGACGCAGGCCACCGGGGCCGGAAGCACACCAGCCCGAACGGGTGCCCCGGGTGCAGCTCGAACCCGTCGTCGGCGTCGATCAGGCGGGCGAACCGCGCGGCCAGTTCGACGCAGTTCCGGATGTGCGCGCGCAGCCCCTCCGCGCCGTACCAGCGGATCACCGACCACAGCTTCAGCGCCCGGAACCGCCGCCCGAGCGGGACCTGCCAGTCCCGGTAGTCGATCACCTCGCCCGACTCCGTCGCCGTGTTGCGCAGGTACTCCGGCAGGATCGACAACGCGTCGATCATCGGCCGCCGGTCCCGCACCCACAGCACACCGCAGTCGAAGTTGGTGAGCAGCCACTTGTGCGGGTTGGTCGCGTACGAGTCCGCGTACTCGGCCACGCCGTCGTTGATCCACCGCAGCTCCGGGCACACCGCGGCCGATCCGGCGTAGGCCGCGTCCACGTGCAGCCACACCCCGGCCTCGCGGCACACCGCGCCGATCTCCGCGACCGGGTCGATCGCCGTGGTGGACGTCGTCCCGATCGTCGCGCAGACCAGCGCCGGCACCGCGCCCCCGGCCACGTCCTCGGCGATCATGCGCCGCAGCTCGGCGACGTCCATCGCGAGCGTCACCGGATCCACCGGCACCATCCGGACGTTCTCCCCACCGAGACCGGCGATGCGCCCGGCCCGCTGCAGTGACGAGTGCGTCTCGGTGGAGACGTAGATCCGGTAGGTGCCCGTCACGCCGTGGTCGCGGATCTTCCCGCCGCTCGCCCGGTGCAGCGCGGCGAGCAACGCCACCAGCGCCGCGCTCGACGCCGAGTCCTGGATGACCCCGCCACCCGCGCCGTCGGTGCGGAACTCGGCGGGCAGCCCGAGCAGCTCGGCGAGCCAGTCGACCACGACGGTCTCCAGCTCGGTGCACGCCGGGCTCGTCGCCCACACCATCCCCTGCACGCCGAGACCGCTGGACAGCAGGTCACCGAGGATCGCCGGGCCGGACGCGTTGGCCGGGAAGTAGGCGAAGAAGTCCGGGTGCTGCCAGTGGGTGATGCCCGGCAGGATCACGCGGTCCAGGTCGCCGAGGAGGTCCTCGAACGGCTCACCTCGCTCCGGCGGGTGCGCCGGCAGCCGGTCGCGCACCTCCCCCGGCGCGAGCGGCGAGCGCACCGGCCGGTCCTCGATCGTGCTCAGGTAGTCGGCCACCCAGTCGACGACCTGCTTGCCGTAGCGCCGGAACTCCTCCGGTGTCATGTGCCCCGTCATGTCCCCGAGTCAACCGCGCCACGCCTTTTCGCGCAGCAACCGCAGGCCGTTGAGCGCGACCAGCACCGTCGAGCCCTCGTGACCGGCGACGCCGAGCGGCAGCGGCAGCTCGCCGAACAGGTCCCAGAGCACCAGCCCGACGATGAACCCGCCCGCGATCGCAAGGTTGGCGAGCACCAGCCGCCGCGCGCGACGGGCCAGTGCGACGACCGCGGGGATCGCCGTCAGCTCGTCCCGCACGACGACCGCGTCGGCGGTCTCCAGCGCCAGGTCCGATCCGGCCCGTCCCATCGCGATGCCGGTGTTCGCCGCGGCCAGGGCGGGCGCGTCGTTGACGCCGTCGCCGACCAGCAGGACCCGCTCGCCGAGCTCCCGGACGGCGGCGACCTTGTCCTGCGGCAGCAGGCCGGCCCGCACGTCGGTGATGCCGACCTCGTCCGCCACCCGCGCCGCCGCCCGCGGGTTGTCCCCGGTCAGCAGCACGGGGGAAGCCCAGCTCAGCGCGGTCACGGCGGCGCGCGCGTCCGGGCGCACGCGGTCGGCGAGCCCGAGCACGCCCGCCGGTTCGCCGTCCACCCGGACCAGCACCGCGGTCCGCCCGTCCGCCTCGGCCTCGCGCACCGCCTCGCCGTCGTCCCGGCCGACGAACACCTGCCGCCCGTCGACCACCGCGTGCACGCCCCGGCCGGGCTCGGCGCGGAAGTCCCGCGCCGGAGGCACCCGGTCCGCCGCCGCGACGATCGCCCGGCCCAGCGGGTGCTCACTCGCCTGCTCCGCACCGGCCGCGAGGCGCAAAACCTCCTTTTCGGACATCCCGAGTGGACGGACCTCGACCACGCGCGGCGACCCCTCGGTCAGGGTGCCGGTCTTGTCGAACGCGACGCGCTCCGTCGTGCCGAGCCGTTCGAGCACCACGGCCGACTTGACCAGCACACCGTGCCGCCCGGCGTTGGCGATGGCGGACAGCAGCGGCGGCATGGTCGCGAGCACCACCGCGCACGGCGAGGCGACGATCATGAACGTCATGGCGCGCAGCAGCGTTTCCTGCAGGCCGGCGCCGAAAACCAGCGGCACCAGGAACAACGCCAGCGTCGCCACCACGACCCCGACCGAGTACCGCTGCTCGATCTTCTCGATGAACAGCTGGGTCTTCGCCTTGGTCGCCGACGCCTCCTCGACCATCGCGACGATCCGCGCCAGCACCGTGTCCGAGGAGTCGCGCGTGACCCGCACCCGCAGCACGCCGGTGCCGTTCAGGGTGCCCGCGAACACCTCGTCGCCGACGACCTTCGGCACCGGCATCGACTCGCCGGTGATCGACGACTGGTCCACCTCGCTCGCGCCGTCCAGCACGACGCCGTCCCCGCCGATGCGCTCCCCCGGCCGGACCACGAACTCGTCGCCCACTTCGTAGCTGTCCGCCTCGCCGGTCAGGTCGAGGAGGCTGCGCACCGAATCCGCGGTGCGTTGCGTGGCGACCGCCTCCAGCGCGCCGGAGGTCGCGAAGATGACGATCAGCAGGCCGCCGTCGAGGACCTGCCCGATCGCCGCGGCGCCGACGGCGGCCACGACCATCAGCAGGTCGACGTCCAGCGTCCGCTCGCGCAGCGCCCGCAGCCCCGCCAGCAGCGGCTCCCACCCGCCCGCGGCGTAACAGCCCAGGTAGAGGGCCCAGTACAGCCAAGCGGGGCCGCCACCGAAGTCGGCCGCGAGCCCGGCCAGGAACAACACCAGCGCGGCCAGCGCCCACCGGACCTCGGGCAGCAGCAGCCGGCGCGCGGGACGGACCGCGGCCGCTCTGTCGATCATTTGCACCACGTGCCGAAGCATACCCGAACACATGAAGACGTCTACATGTGTTCTTCGACTAGAATCGTCTCGTGGGTCACGGAGTCGACAGCAAGGACAGGCGGGCAGCGTCGCTGGACGCGCAGAGCGCGGCGACCGTCGCCGCCACCCTGCAGGCTCTGGCCACCCCCAGCCGCCTGCTGATGCTCTCCCGGCTGCGGCAGGGGCCGTGCGCGGTCGGCGAGCTGGCCGAGGCGGTCGGCATGGAGCAGTCCGCGGTCAGCCACCAGCTCCGCCTGCTGCGCAACCTCGGCCTGGTCACCGGGCAGCGCTCGGGTCGCAGCATCGTCTACAGCCTCTACGACAACCACGTCGCCCAGCTGCTCGACGAGGCCGTCTACCACATCGAGCACCTCCGGCTCGGAGTTCCGGACAGCACCACCGCCTGACTGGCAAAGTGGTGGCGTGACGAATCCCGTGGTGGATCTGCGGCCGCCCGCGAACCTGGTCAGCCGCAAGGCCGTGCTGTTCTGGGCCACGCGCGCGGCGATCGGCTGGGTCGTCGTGCTCGCCGGCGAAGGCGTGTGGCTGGGGCTGACCGGCTGGTTCCCGCTGGTCGTCGCGCTCGCCGTGACCGCGGTGGTGGCGATCGCGCACCTCGCCGTCATGCCGCAGTGGCGCTTCCGCGTGCACCGCTGGGAGACCACGCCCCAGGTCGTCTACACGCAGTCCGGCTGGATCAACCAGGAGCGCCGCATCGCGCCGGTGTCCCGGATCCAGACCGTCGACACCGAACGCGGCCCGCTGGAGCGGTTGTTCGGGCTGGCGAACCTGACCGTGACGACGGCCTCGGCGCGCGGACCGGTCCAGATCCACGGCCTCGACATCGAGGTCGCGCAGCGGCTGACCCAGGAGCTCGCCACGCAGACGCAGGCCACGCCGGGGGACGCGACGTGAGCGACGACTGGCAGCGGCTGAGCGCGCGCATGCTCGCGGTCCACCCGGTGCAGGAGGTCGTGCGGCTGCTGCCGGTGCTGATCGGCGTGCTGTTCATCGGCCGCGGCGGCCAGGGCCAGATCTGGAGCCTCGTCGGCCTCGGGCTGGCGATCGCGGCCGGGCTGCTGCGCTGGTTCACCACGACCTACCAGATCACCGCCGAGCACGTACGCGTGCGGCGCGGGCTGCTCAGCCGCAAGGAACTGTCCGTGCCACGCGACCGGATCCGCACGGTCGACCTCACTTCCCGTCCGCTGCAACGGATCCTCGGGCTGAGCCGGGTCGTGATCGGCACCGGCCGCGGCGACTGGCAGGGCGCGATGGGCGTCACGCTGGACTCGCTGGCGACAGCGGATGCCGCGCGGTTGCGCGAAGAGCTGCTGCACCGCCGCACCGAACACACCGAAGGCTTGGTGGACGTGCTGGCCGAACTGCGGCCGGCCTGGGTGCGGTTCGGGCCGTTCACGCTGTCCGGCATCGCCGCGATCGGTGTGGTCGTCGGCTCCCTGGCCAACCTGTTCAACGAGGTGCGCATCGACGAGGACGACTTCGGGATGCTGCAGTCGCTCGTCGGCCGGGTCGCGTCGACTCCGGTGTGGCTCATCGTGATCGTGCTGCTGGTGCTGACCGTCGTGCTGGTGTCCGTGCTGTCGGTGATCGCGTACGTGCTGGCGTTCTGGAACTTCCGGCTGGCCCGCGGCGAAGGCACGCTGCGCGTGACGCGCGGCCTGCTGACCACCCGCCAGACCACGATCGAGCTGCGCCGCCTGCGCGGAGCCGAGATCAGCGAACCGCTGCTGCTGCGCGCCGCCCGCGGGGCACGCTGCTCGGCGATCACCACTGGGTTGCGTGGCGAGCACAGCGGTTCCGTGCTGTTGCCGCCCGCGCCGCGCGCGGTGGCGCACCGCGTGGCCGGCGATGTCCTCGAAGATCCGGCGGCCGCCACTGCCGAACTGGTCCAGCACGGTCCGCGCGCCCACCTGCGACGGCACACGCGGGCGTTCCTGTTCGCGGCGGCCGTGACCGGGCTGTGCGCGCTGTTGTGGTGGTTCGCGGACTGGCCGTCGTGGCTGTGGCAGGTCGCGCTGGCGCTGTTCCCGATCGGCGCGTTGCTGGCCGAGGACCGCTACCGCAACCTGGGGCACGCCTTGATCGGCGGCAAACTGGTGTTCCGGCAGGGCAGCCTGGTGCGGCGGCGGCAGGTGCTCGCGACCGAGGGTGTGATCGGCTGGGTGTTCCACCGGTCGTTCTTCCAGCGGCGGGCCGGGTTGATCTCGCTGACCGCGACCACGGCCGCCGGGCGTCAGCACTACACCGGCGTCGACGTCCCGGCCGCGGAAGCCATCGCGCTCGCCGACGCCGCGGAACCCGGTCTGCTGGAGCCGTTCCTGGTCCGGCGGTAGGGACAACCCGACCGGCGATCGACCGGTGCACCGCAGTGATCTCGTTGCCGCGCGGGCGAAAACTCGTGGGATGACTGCTTCGACGCGGATCCGCCCGCCGCTCGTCGGACTCGGGCTCGTCACTGTCGCCTTCCTCGCCTACGCGCTGCCGCCCTACCTCGGGCTGGACCCGGCGCAGTCCCGCGTGCCGACCCGGTCCGGCACGTGGTTCCACTACCCGCTGCTGGTGACGCACATCTTCCTGGGCACGGCGGTGCTGGTGACCGCCGTGCTGCAACTGTGGCCGTGGCTGCGGCAGAAGCACCCCGAGGTGCACCGGTGGAGCGGCCGGATCTACGTGTTCGCGGCCATCCCGGCCGGGCTCGCGGCGCTCGCCGTGGCGCCGCTGGGGGCGGCCGGGCTGAACCAGCGCGCGGCGAACACGATGCTGGCGCTGCTGTGGCTCGGCACGACGGTGACGGGTTATGTGATGGCCCGGCGGCGTCGGTACGCGCAGCACCGCGAGTGGATGGTGCGCAGCTTCGCGCTGTGCTTCTCCATCGTGGTCAACCGCCTGTGGACGACGGTGTGCGTGGCCGCGTTCGTGCCCGACCCGTCCGACGCGGTGGCCCTCCAGCAGGCGATCGGCGTCGGCACGTGGATGAGCTGGCTGGTGAACCTGCTGATCGCGGAATGGTGGCTGCAGCACACGCGGCACCGCCGCAAGACCCGCCGCGCGACGCTCAGCTCTCCCGTGCCAGCCGGAACGTGAGGCGCAGGTCCGCGCCCCACTCCGCCGGGATCTCCCACGGGATGAAGTGCCCGCCACGCTCGTGCGCGCGCACGTTGACCAGGTTGTACCAGCCACCCCGCTCGCTCGCCACGAAGTTCCGCACCCGCTCGCCGGGCGTCGACACGCCCGGCGGGTTTTCGTGGTTCACCAGGGTGAGCCCGGTCGGCGCCTCGACCACCGGCTGCCGGTCGTGCGACGGCGTCCACGGGTAGCGGTTGTTGTTGGCATACGTGCGGATCGAGGTGCCGATCGTGTTCGTCACCCAGTAGATCGTCGCGTGGGTGAGCAGGTCGTCCTTGCGGTACACCGTCTCCGGGGAACTCCACTTGACCCACCGCTGCAGGATCCACGCGAGCATCCCGGCAGGCGAGTCCGTCAGCCCGAACGACAGCGTGCTCGGCTCCAGCACGTGCGCGGTCAGGTGCACCGCGAACCGCCGCTCCAGCTCCAGCACCCGCGCGTGCGCGTCGGCGGGCAGCCCCGGCGGGATCGGCTGCCCGCCGGTGATGTCCCACGCGCGCTCGCCGTTGAACATGCTCAGCTTCTGCCCGGATCCGATGTGGATGCCGTGCAGTGAATCCGCGTGCTTGTGCCCGAGCTGCCCGGCGATCAGGGCGCCGACATCGCAACCCCCGACGGCGTACTTGCCGAACCCCAGCACCCCGGTCATCAGCTCGTGGAAGATGTCGGCGATCTTCCAGTAGTTCAGGTCCGCGCGCGGCAGCGGCGACGAGAACCCGAAGCCGGGCAGCGACGGCACGATCACGTCGAACGCCTCCCCGTCGCCGTCGGATTCGGCGAGCGAGTCGACCACTTTCGACCAGTGCCAGAACGTCCACGGCCACCCGTGGAGCAGGATCAGCGGCGTCGGGGACGGGCCGGCGCCGGGTTTGCGCATGAAGTGCACGGGCACGCCGCCGACCTCGACGCGGTAGTGGTCATAGGCGTTCATCGCCGCCTCGGCCGCACGCCAGTCGTAACCGGACCGCCAGTGCTCGACGAGTTCCTGGAGCAGCGCGCGGTTCACACCGTAGGCGGAGTCCTCGTTGCCGAGGTCGTCCGGCCAGCGGGTCAGCTCCAGCCGCCGCCGGAGGTCGTCGAGCACCTTGCCGGGCACGTGGATGGGCGTCGGTTTCACTGTTCCCCCAGTTCTACGAGGTGCAGGAGGGCGGGCAGGGCGGCGGCGATCGCGGTCCGTTCCGCACGCGGCAACTGAGCGGCGAGCCGCTCCAGGTGCTTGATCCGCTCGGCGCGCCGCCCCTCGACGATCGCCGCGCCGTCGGGCGTGATCCGCACGATCACGGCCCGCCCGTCGGAGGGGTCCGGCAGCCGCTCGACGAGTCCCTCGCGCTCCAGTTTGGTCACCATCTGTGTGATCGCGGACTGCGTGACCTGCTCGTCGGCGGTCAGCTCGCCCAGCCGCTTCGGCCCGCGGGTGGCGAGCGTGTGCAGCACGGACAACGTGGTGAAGCTCAGCCGCTGCACCGCGGGCAGGCGGATGTTCATGCGCGTGAAGCGCTCCATCACGACCGTCAGCTCGGTGATGTCCAGCTCGCGCACCACCCAGTTATATCAGTTACTAATATTTTTCGTCGTGCACGCTCCGCTCGGCCGGAACGGCTCGGCGAGCTGCGCCAGGTACCCGTCCGGGTAGTGCGGCTTCGCCGCCATGCCGAGGTCGTCGCTGCGGAACCGCCGCTCCGGGTCGTAGGAGTAGGTGCCGAGGCAGTGGTCCCACAGCAGCGTGAACAGCCCGAAGTTGACGTCGCCGACCCCGGCCCACTTGAGGTGGTGGAACCGGTGCGCCTGGTTCAGCGCGAGCACCGCGCGCAGCGGCCCCACCCGGTAGTCCACATTGGAGTGCTGCAGGAGCAGCTGGACCGCGACGCACAGCGCGAGCACGCTCGCGACGGCGGACGGCATGCCGAGCAGGACCAGCGGCGCGACACCGGCGGCGGTTTCCAGGGTCTGGTGCAGCGGGTGCTTCATCAGCCCGTTGAACCCGTACGCGCGTTTGACGCTGTGGTGCACGGCGTGCAGCCGCCACAGCGCCGGGACCTTGTGGCTGGCCAGGTGCACCAGCGTGATCCCGAGGTCGGCGACGAGGACGGCGATCAGCACCTGCACCGCGAACGGCAGCGAGCCGGGCCAGATTCCGTCGATCAACGCGACCGCGGTGAGCGCCGGGAGCACGGCCAGACCGGCCAGCGTCAGCGTTTCGTTCACCACGGCGTGGGCGACATCGCGCCGGTCGTCGCCGTGCGGGACGTTCCAGTCGTCGCGGTAGGGCAGAACGCGTTCGGCGGCGAAGGACGCGCCCACCGCGACGAACAGCAGGCCGAGCAGCCAGAGCTTCGGATGACCGCCGGCCGCCAGGGCGATGGCCGCGCCGTCGACGACGAGGAGCATGAACGGCACGTAGCCGTACCGGACGAGGGTTCGCATGCCGCCGACCCTGCCCGCAGGCGGACCGATCCGGCTTGAACGAACTGGCTACTCCCACCGCACGCCGCGGGTCAGGGCGGACGGGGCGAGCCCGAACATGTCGTGGCAGACGCGCGTCAGGTGCGCGCTGTCCGCGAACCCCGCCGCGTGGGCCGAGTCGGTCAGCGTCGCGCCGGTGCGGGCGTGCTCGATCGCGCGCTGCAGGCGGGCCCACCGCACGTACGCGCGGAACGGCAGGCCGATCTCGTCGCGGAACAGGTGCCCGAGGCGCGACGCGGAGATCCCGGCCACGCCGGCCACTTCCGTCAGCGGGACAGTGGCGTCGAGCATCGCGGGCACGGCCTCGACCGCCCTGCGCAACGCGGGGTGCAGGCTGGTGGGCTCGTCCGGCCAGCCTTCAGCCAGGGATTCGCCTGCCGCCCGCCACGCCGCGGGTGATCCGGCGGGCAGGCCAGTGCCGCGGACCAGGGCGAGGAGCGACCGGCCGAGCACGCCGGTGGCGTCGACCCAGATCAGCTGCCCGGCCGCGCCACCGTGCATCTCGTGTTCGGCGCCAGCCGGGATCACGGCCGAGCGGCACCACTCGTCGCCGTCCGCGCCACGCAGGCGCACCGGCTCGTCGGCGAGCACCACCTGCACGGCGGCGTGCCGGTGCCGGTGCGCGTCCCCCACCGTCCCGCGGTAGCCGAGCCGGCCAGGGCGCAGCGTCGCGGTTCCCCGCCAAGTCACGGCTCCCACCCAACACGAAAATCCGCCGATCGCCGAGCCCGGCGCCGGTCGACTGGCAGAATCGGCCGGGTGCAGGTCGGAATGCTTGGTCCATTCGAAGTTCGCACGGACGACGGCGGCTTCGCCGACGTGCCGGGCGCCCGGTTGCGCGGGCTGCTGGTCGCCCTCGCGCTGCAGCCGGGCCGCGTCGTCCCGAAGGCGGCGCTCATCGACTGGATCTGGGGTGAGCAGCCGCCGTCGGACGCGGTGAACGCCCTGCAGCGCCTCGTTTCCCGGCTGCGGAAGGCGCTGCCCGCCGGGTCGGTCGAGGGGCAGACGGACGGCTACCGGCTGCGGATCGAGCCCGACGCGGTGGACGCCGTCAAGTTCGAACGCCTCGTCGGCAAGGCGCGCGAGGACGAAGATCCGCAGCGGCTGCGCGAGGCCCTCGCGTTGTGGCGCGGTCCGGCCATGCAGGACGTCGGCCTGACCGACAGCGGCGCCTTCGACGCCGCGGTCACCCGCCTCGAGGGGCTCCGCCTGACCGCGCTGGAAGACCGGTTCGACGCGGAGATCCGCCTCGGCAACGGCGCCGATCTGGTCACCGAGCTGACCGATCTGGTGGCCGCGCACCCGGTGCGGGAACGACTGGTCGCCGCGCTGATGCGCGCACTGGTCGCGACCGGCCGCGACACCGACGCGCTGCTCGTCTACGAGCGCACCCGGGAAACCCTGGCCGACGAGCTGGGCGTCGACCCCTCGCCGGAGCTGTCCGCGTTGCACGTCGCGCTGCTGCGGGGCGAGGTGGAGCGCCCCGCGGAGAAGCAGAAGACCAACCTGCGCGCCGAGCTGACCAGCTTCGTCGGCAAGGACGCCGAGGTCACCGCGGTCCGCGACCTGATCGGCGAACACCGGCTCACCACGCTGATCGGCCCCGGCGGCGCGGGGAAGACCCGGCTGGCCACGGAGACCGCACGCACGCTGCTCGGCGACTTCCCCGACGGGACCTGGCTGGTCGAACTCGCCCCGCTCGGCGCGGACGGGGACGTCGCGCAGGCGGCGCTGGCCGCGCTGAAACTACGCGACGCGCTGCTCGGCGACGCGCCGGACGCCGACCCGGCCGACCGCGTCATCGCCGCCCTCCGCGAGCGGACGGTGCTACTGGTCCTGGACAACTGCGAGCACGTGGTCGGGTCCGCCGCGGAGTTCGCCCACCGGGTGCTCGGCGAGTGCCGCCGGCTGCGGATCCTCGCCACGAGCCGGGAACCCCTCGGCATCACCGGTGAGGCGCTGTGGCCGGTCGCGCCGCTGGCGCTGCCCGCGGACGATGCCGACCCGGGCAAGATCGAAGCAGCCCCGGCCGTCCAGCTGCTGCGCGACCGGGCCGCCGCGGTGCGCAAGGACCTCGGCATCGACGCCCAGACGTTGTCGGCCATGGCACGCATCTGCCGGGCGGTGGACGGGATCCCGCTGGCCATCGAACTCGCCGCGGCCCGCCTGCGCACCATGTCGCTCGACCAGCTCGCCAACCGGCTCGACGACCGGTTCCGCCTGCTCACCGGCGGCAGCCGCACCGCGCTGCCCCGGCAGCGGACGCTGCGCGCGCTGATCGACTGGAGCTGGGAGCTGCTCAGCGACGCCGAACGGACGGTGCTGTGCCGGCTCTCGGTGTTCTCCGGCGGCGCGAGCCTGGAAGCGGCCGAGCGCGTCTGCGCCACCGACGAGATCGAATCGTGGGAGGTTCTGGAGCTGCTGACCGCGCTGACCGAGAAGTCGCTGGTGGTCACCGATGACGACGGCGCCCCGCGCTACCGGATGCTCGGCACCATCAAGGAGTACGCCGACGAACGGCTCGCCGAAGCGGGCGATTCCGAGGCGGCGCGCCGCGCGCATCTGGCGTACTTCACCGAACTCGCGGAAACCGCGGAGCCGCACCTCCTGCGCGCCGAACAACTGGAATGGCTCGGCGTGCTCAAGGCCGAGCACGACAACATCGCCGCGGCGATGCGCGGCGCGATCGCGGCCGGCGAAGCGGCGGGCGCGATGCGGCTCGCCGCGGCCGCGGGCTGGTACTGGTGGCTCGCCGGGCACAAGGCGGAGGGCAACGAGCTGATCCTGGCGGCGGCCACGATGCCCGGCGAGGTGGCGGACGAGACCCGCGGCGTGGTGTACGCGTTCGTGTCGGGGTTCATGACCTCCGGGCGCGGCAGCGACCAGTTCGACGCGGTGGAGTGGATCCACAAGGCGTACGAGATCAGCCGGCGCGTGCCCAACCCGCCGCCGTCGCTGCGGTTCGCCGGCGCGATGGAGCGCCTGCTGGAGGGGCCGGACGCGATGCTGACCGCGTTCGAGCCCCAGATCACCGACGACGACCCGTGGGTGCGCGCGCTGGCCCGGCTGCAACTCGGGAAGATGCGGGTGCAGCTCGGCCACGGCGGCTGGGAGGCGGACACCTACCTGGAGGCGGCGCTCACCGAGTTCCGCGCGATCGGCGAACGCTGGGGCATTTCGTTCGCCCAGACCGAGCTGGCGGAGCGGATCGCGACGCGCGGTGAGTTCACCCGCGCCTGCGAGCACTACGAACAGGCGATCGCGGTCGTCAAGGAGGTCGGCGCCGTCGAGGACGTCGTGCGGATGCGGTCGCGGCAGGCCCAGCTGTACTGGGTGCTCGGCGACGCGGAGCGCAGCGCGTCCGCCATGGCCGAGGCGCAGCGGTACGCGGACCGGATCGCCTGGCCGGAAGCGCTGGCCGAGCTGGCGCTGGCGAAGGCGGAGCTCGCGCGCTGGCGCGGCGACACCGAGCAGGCGCGCCGGGAACTCGGCATCGTGACGGAGATGCTGAGCGACAACGCGGAACGGGCGGCCGTCCGCGTGATGACGCACGATCTGCTGGGCTACCTCGCCGAGGACCTCGACGAGGCCAGGGAGCACCGCGCGGCGGCCGTCGAAGCGGCAGCCGAGGCGGGGCACCCGCTCATGATCGCCCAGACGCTGGTCGGCGCCGCGGATCTGGCGCTGCGCGGCGGACAACCCGAACAGGCCGTCCGGTTGCTCGCGGCGAGCGACGCGCTGCGCGGTCTGCCGGACCGCTCGCAGCCGGACGTGGCGCGGATCGAGCAGGAAACGCGGAACCGCCTCGGTGACACGCGGTTCACCGAGGCGGTTCAGGAGGGGCGGGAGGCGAGCTGGCGCGAGCTGATCGCGGTCACGCTCGCTTCTTGAACGTGGCGGACGCCCACAGGTAGCCGACGAGCGCGATGCCGGCGCACCAGGCGAGGGCGGCGATCAGGTCACCGGTGGCGGGCGAGCCGTTGAGCAGGCCGCGCAGGGTTTCGATGATCGGCGTGAACGGCTGGTACTCCGCGAACTCGCGCAGGCCCGGCCCCATCTTGTCGGCGGGGACGATCGCGCTGCTGAAGAACGGCAGCATGACCAGCGGCACCGACGCCATCCCCGCGGATTCCACCGACTTGGCCGCCAGTCCCAGCGCGACGGTCAGCCAGCCGGTCGCGAGACCGAGCAGCACGACCACGCCGAGCACGCCCAGCCAGTCGAGGAAGTCCGCCGACGGGCTGAACCCGAGCAGGAACGCCACGCCGACGAGCGCCGCGATGGCGAGCAGGTTGGTCAGCACGCTGGCGATGACGTGCCCGTTCAGCACCGCGCCACGGGAGACGTCCATGACCTTGAACCGGTTGATGATGCCCTTGGTCATGTCGGAGCTCACCGCGGTCGCGACACCGCCGAGTCCATAACAGACAGCCAGGAGCATCAGGCCCGGTGTGGCGTAGTCGACGTAGTCGACGCCGACGCTGAACGCGTCGCCGAGCATGTACACGAACATCACCATGACCACGATCGGCATCAGGACCGCGTTGAAGACGGTGACCGGGTTCCGCGCGATGTGCTTGAAGTTGCGGCGCAACATCACGAGCGACTGGTTGTTCATTTCGCGACCACCTCCGTGGTGTGGCCCGTGAGGGCGAGGAAGACGTCATCGAGGTCGGGTGTGTGGACGGTGAAGGTTTCGGCGCTGAGCGAGTGCTCGTCGAGCCGGTCGAGCAAGGCGCGCAACGACTTCGTGCCGCCGTCGCTGGGCACGCGGAGGGTCAGCGCGTCGTCGTCGCGGGTGGCGTCGGGCAGGATCCGGGCGGCCGAGTCGAGCTCGGTGGCCGTGGCGAGCCGGAGCCGCACGTGGGTGCCGGGGATCTGGCGCTTGAGTTCGTCGGGGGTGCCCTGCGCGACCAGGCGGCCCTTGTCCAGCACCGCGACGCGGTCGGCCAGCTGGTCGGCTTCCTCGAGGTACTGGGTGGTGAGGAAGATGGTCACGCCGTCGGCCACCAGGTCGCGGATGATGTCCCACATCGTGCGGCGGCTGCGCGGGTCCAGACCGGTCGTCGGCTCGTCGAGGAAGATGACCCGCGGGTTGCCGACCAGCGTCATGGCCAGGTCGAGCTTCCGGCGCATGCCACCCGAGTAGGTCGACGCGGGTTTCTGGGCGGCGCCGGTCAGGTCGAACCGGTCGAGCAACTCGGCGACGACGCGCTTGCCGTCCTTGGCGGGGACCCGGTTCAGGTCCACCATCAGCTGGAGGTTCTCCTGGCCGGTGAGCAGCTCGTCGACGGCCGCGAACTGGCCGGTCACGCCGATCGCCGAGCGCACCGCCTTGGCCTCGGTGGCGATGTCGTGCCCGGCGACGCGGACGGTGCCGCCGTCGGCCTTGATCAGCGTGGTCAGGACGTTGACGGTGGTGGTCTTGCCGGCCCCGTTGGGCCCGAGCAGGGAGAAGATGGTGCCCGCCGGAACGCTGAGATCAATCCCGTCGAGCACGACTTTGTCTTGGTAGGACTTCCGGAGCCCGGAAGCCGTGATCGCCTCTGTCATGACGACCACTTTCGACGGCCGCCCTGACACGGCCCGGTCACCGCACTGACACGACTCCTGACACCGATTCGGATACAGGTCGACATTCAGATACAGATATGTATCCTGAATTCGTGGAGACGGCAGACGCGCCCGCGGTCCGGATGACGCGCAAGGAGCGCCAGGAGGAGACCCGCCGACGGCTGATCGCGTCGGCGATCAGGCTGTTCGCGCGGGCCGGGGTGTCCGCGACCTCGCTCAACGCGGTCGCCGAGCACGCCGGGTTCAGCAGGGGAGCCGTGCACGGCAACTACTCCGGCAAGGACGAGCTGGTCGCGGCGGTCGCCGAGACGGTCGCGGGAGAGCTCGCCCCGCAGCTCGGGCAGATCCTGACGGGGCCCGGGTCGAGCCGCGAACGGCTGGCCGCGTACATCCGCGCCTTCCTGGAGTACTGCGCCCAGCACCCGGACTCGGCCGGCGCCTTGATCGCCGTGGTCGAGTACCTCAGCCGGGAGGATCGGCGGCACTACGGCGATCGGGTGGCCGCGTCGCTGGGTGATCTGATCGAGCTGTTCGAGGACGGTCAGCGCCGCGGCGAGATGCGCGCCTTCGACACCACCACGATGGCGTTCGCGCTGCGCACCGTGCTGGACAACACGGCCGCCCACCTCCTCGGGGGCGACGCGGACATCGAGGCGCTGACGGCGGAGATCGTGGCGCTGTTCGACGCGGCGACCCGGAAGGAGCGGGGATGAGCCGCACGTATCGGGTCACGGTCCGGGGCCGGTTCGAGAACCTCACCGCCCCGCAACGGGAGCGGCTGCTCGACGAGCAGGAGGCCCACGACGTCTTCGCTTCCCGCTTCACCCCTGAAGGGACGTTCCTCTACACGCCGCAGCTCATCGGCTACCAGTTCCGCTACCTGCTCCACGTCGAGGAGGACAGCCCCGAGGACGCCGACCTCGCCGCCCAGCTGGAAGCCCAGGAGCTGGCCGAGGCCGGGATGCGCGCACGGGGCCTGCAGGGCCGGATCGTCGAAATCAGCCTGACCTGTCTCGACGACGTGAAGATCCGCAAGAGCCGACGATGACGAACAGAAAGCGAGTTGCCCGATGCCGCAGTACTTCCTCACCATTCCGCACGAGTCGGCCGAGGAGCCGACGATGGAGTCGATGCAGGAGTTCGATCCGGCCGAGCTGGAGGCCGTGATGGCCGCCGTCGACAAGTTCAACAGCGACTTGAAGGAGGCCGGCGCGTTCGTCACCGCGGGCGGCCTGCAGCCACCGTCGACCGCGATCACGGTCGACGCCAGCGGCGAGGAGCCCAAGCGCACACGCGGGCCGTTCGTGGAGGCCGCCGAGTACGTCGGCGGGTTCTGGATCATCGACGCCCCGGACGAGGAGAAAGCGCTGACGTGGGCCGAGCAGGTCTCCGCCGCCCTGAGCTCACGAATCGAGGTCCGCGCCCTACAGGAAACCCCGGAGTAGAGCGCCCTCCCAGCCATCCAAAGTGGAGAGAGTCACACAACTCTCGCCACACAACCGAAAGGGCCACCCGCGACACGGGTGGCCCTTTTTACTGTTGACCAGACCAACTGCCCGGTCGCCCGACCAACGCAACCACGGCGGGGGTTAGTGGCCTTACTCGAACACGGAACGACAGCGATGGGGGTCCGGGGATCGCCCCGGGCGGGGTCTGGGGGCTGCGCCCCCAGAAGAAAATACGAGGATCGAAAACAGCGAAGGCGCATCCCGCCGAGCAGGATGCGCCTTCGATCGAGTGGAGCTGAGGGGAATCGAACCCCTGACCTTCTCGATGCGAACGAGACGCGCTACCAACTGCGCTACAGCCCCTTACTGGACTTCCCGAAGGAAGCTCCAGAAGCATAGCAAGTGCCCGGAGGCGGTCGGCGAGGGGGTCTACTCTCCGACCGCGCGCCGGAACGGGAGCTGGTCCGGGTCGTCCAGGTCGTGGAACGCTGGGTCTTCGTCCTCGAGGTCGACGACCACCGCGCGGCCGCGGAGGCGCGACGCGGGCGAGGGGCGGCGCTCGACGCCGGGCACCTCGCGCGGCGGCTCGACGACGTCGAACTCCTCGGCGGGGCGTTCGCGGCGGGCGGGGCGCGCCGCGGGTCGGGAGCCGAGCCGGGCCATGCGGCGCTGGCGGATCTCGGCCTCGATGCGCACCTGCCGGCGCAGGTAGGCGAGGTAGCCCACCAGGACGAGGTCGACCGCGCCGTGCAGCCACCACAGCGACGAGGTCAGGAACCCGGCTCCGGCGGCCGTGACGACCGCGAGCAGGAACAGGCAGAGGACGACCCGCTGGCGGAACGCGTACTTGGCGCGCGCGGCGATCTCCGCGGCCTCCGGGTCGAACCCACCGCGGCCGGGGCGGTAGCGGCGGTCGGACACCGGCTCGTACCGGCGCGCCGGCTCCTCTTCGTACTCTTCGACGTCGTCGTAGTCGACGCGGTCGTCGGCCTCAGCGACCTGCTGGGTGGTTTCGGACATCGCGAACTCCTCCTCCACGTCGTCTGCGCCGCCGCCACTGCGGACCACGCGGGCGGCCAGTTCGGCGTCGGCCGTCTGCGTGACCGCCTGGCGCTTGCGGGCGACCATGGGCACGAGCACGACGAGCCAGGCCGCGGCCAAGGCGACGATGATCAGCGAGCTGGGCAATCCCCTCTCACCTCCCCCGTTCACTGCTACATGTCGTCACGCTAGTCACAGGAGTAACAGATGGGACGGAGCCACGCCGCTCGGAAGCAGAAAAAGGGTCACGCCATCCGGTGAAAAACTCGCCGTTAGGTAACGGACCCGGTCACAGGTATTCGGCGCGTCCGGCGGCGACCAGGCGCGCCACCAGCCCCGGTCCGCTCTCCTCGACCGTCATCGCGTAGCAGTAGTGGTCCCGCCAGTCGCCGGCCACGTCCAGGTACCGCTTGAACAGGCCTTCCTGCCGGAACCCGGCCTTGGTCAGCACTTTGATGCTCGCGGTGTTCTCCGGCCGCACGGTCGCCTCGATGCGGTGCAGGCCGGCGGAGCTGAACGCGTGGTCCACGACGAGCGCGACGGCCGCCGTGGCGACCCCGCCCTTCACCACGGAGGAGGACACCCAGTAGCCGACCCACGCCGAGCGGAGTGAGGCCCGGATCACGTTACCGACAGTGATCTGACCGGCGAACTCACCGTCCAGGGTGATCGTGTACGGCAGGCATTGACCACGCCGGGCGAGCGACCGCAGCGCCGTCCACTGCGCGGGCCACGACCAGTAGCTGTTCCGGTCGCGCCACGGCCCCGGCCCGGTCGGCTCCCACGGCTCGAGGTGCTCCTGGTCGCGCAGCCGGATCCGGCTCCAGTCGCCCGCGTCGCGCAGGCGGATCGGCCGCACCGCGACGTCACCGGCCGCCACCCGGATCGGGCCCAGCCGGGCCGGCCACCCTGGGTGGCGGGACTCCAGGTCATACGCTGCTGGCTGCACCGGACAGTTCTAACCCCGCTGCGCCAGGAAGGTCACCTTGACCTGCTCGCCCGCGGGCACCTCGGTGAGGTCCTCGTCCACATTGACCAGGCAGTTCGCCTCGGCCAGCGACGCGAGCAGGTGCGCGCCGGACGTGCCCAGCGGCTGCACCAGGTACTCGCCGGTGCTCTCATCGCGCAGCAGCTGCCCGCGCAGATAACCGCGCCGGCCCTTGGTCGAGGACACCGGCGACAGCAGCCGCGCGCTCACCGTGCGGCGGTGCGGGTTGCGGGTGCCGCGGGCGGCGCGGATCAGCGGCCGGATCAGCACCTCGAACACGACCAGCGCGCTCATCGGGTTCGCCGGGATCAGGAAGGTCGGCACGGAGTCCGGGCCGAGCCGCCCGAACCCCTGGGCGGACCCCGGGTGCATGCCGACGCGGGTCATGTCGATCTCGCCGAGGTCGGACAGGGCCGCCTGGACCTCGTCGCCCGCGGTGCCGCCCGCGCCGCCCGCGACCACGACGACCTCGGACATCAGCAGCCTGCCCTCGACGACCTCACGCAACCGTTTCGGGTCGCTCGGCACGATCCCGACTCGGCTGACCTCGGCGCCCGCGTCGCGCGCGGCGGCCGCCAGCGCGTAGGAGTTGACGTCGTAGACCTGGCCGGTCGTCGGGGTGCGGTCGATGTCGACCAGCTCGTCGCCCACCGACACGATCGACACCCGCGGCCGCGGGTAGACCAGCACCTTCGAGCGGCCGACCGCCGCGAGCAGGCCCACCTGCGCCGCGCCGATCGTGTCGCCCTGGCGAACGGCCACGTCGCCGATCTGCACGTCCTCGCCGGTCCGCCGAACGTAGGCCGCGGACGGCACCGAGCGGTGGATCGTCACCTTGGCGGGGTGGCCGTCGGTGAAGGCGGTCGGCACGACGGCGTCGGCGAGGGTCGGCAGCGGCGCCCCGGTGGCGACCCGGACGGCCTGCCCGGGCTGCAGCCGCCGGGGCTGCCGTGAGCCGGCCGGGATCTCCCCCACCACCGGGAGCTGGACGGGCTCCTCGCCGTCGGCGCGCACGTCCACGCTGCGCACCGCGTAACCGTCGACGGCGGCCTGGTCGAAGCCGGGCAGCGCGTGCTCGGCCACGACCTCCTCGGCGCAGAGCAGGCCCTGCGCTTCGGAGATCGCGACGCGGACGGGTCGCGGGCGCACCGCGGCCTGCAGGACGCGGGCGATCTGCTCGTCGACCGAGCGGAGGTCCTGCTCGGCCTGGTCGGGCTCCGGGGTGGGGTCGGTCATCAGCGATCGGTCCCGAGTCGTTCGGTCAGCCAGTTGCGCAGCTCGGGCCCGTAGTCCGGGTCGTCGAGGGCGAAGTCGACGGCGGCCTTGAGGAAGCCGCCCGGGTTGCCGAGGTCGTGCCGCCCGCCCCGGTGGACCACGATGTGCACGGGGTGGCCCTCCTCGATCAGCAGCGCGACGGCATCGGTGAGCTGCAGTTCACCACCCGCGCCCGGCTCGATGCGACGCAGGGCGTCGAAGATCGCCCGGTCGAGGAGGTAGCGGCCGGCCGCGGCGTAGGTGGACGGCGCTTCCTCCGGCGAGGGCTTCTCGACCATGCCGTGCACCCGCTTGACGTCGGCGTCGCCGGTGTCCGTGACGTCGAACACGCCGTAGGGCGAGATCTGCTCCTTCGGGATGTCGAACGCGCACAGCACGCTGCCGCCGTGCTTGGCGCGCACCTCGGACATCTTCGAGAGCACGCCGGCAGGCAGCACCAGGTCGTCGGGCAGCAGCACCGCGACGGCCTCGTCCTCGTCGGTCAGGTTCGGCTCGGCCTGGGCCACCGCGTGCCCGAGGCCGAGGGCCTCCTCCTGGATCGCGACCTCGACGTCGATCAGCTCCGGCCCGCGGCGGACCTTCTCCAGCAGCGCGGACTTGCCCTTGCGCTCGAGGTTGGCCTCCAGCTCGGGCGACGGCCGGAAGTAGCTGACCACGGACTCCTTGCCCGGCGAGGTGACGATCACCAGGCGTTTCGCCCCGGCCTGTGCGGCTTCGCTCGCGACGATCTCGATTCCCGGGGTGTCCACCACCGGGAGCAGCTCCTTGGGTACCGCTTTCGTCGTCGGCAGGAACCGGGTGCCCAGGCCCGCGGCCGGGACGATTGCGGTTCGGAACGAGTGGTTGTCGAAGGCGCCCGTCATAGGCGCCAAGCCTAACCTGCGTACATGGGTGCGCAGCGCAATGACGAGGTGACGAAGGCCGAGTGGCGCGCGAAGCTGTCGGCCGCCCGCGCGGCCGTCTCCGTGCAGCAACGGGTCGCCGAGGCCGCCGCGCTGGTCCGCGCGGTGTCCGCGATGTCACTCCCGGACACCGTGTGCTGCTACGTCCCGTTCGGCTCCGAGCCGGGCTCGATCGGCCTGCTCGACGTGCTGCGCGAGCGCGGCGCGCGGGTGCTGCTCCCGGCGATTCCCGCCGAGCCCGGGCCGCTGGACTGGGCCGAGTACACGGGCACCGGGAGCCTGCGCGCGGGACGGCTGCGGCGCATCCTCGAGCCGACCGGTCGGCTCCTCGGCCCGGACGCGCTGGCCGGCGCCGGGCTGGTCCTGCTGCCCGCTCTGGCCGTCGACCACCGCGGCGTGCGGCTCGGGCGGGGCGCCGGGTTCTACGACCGGTCCCTCGCGCACGCCGCGCCCGGCGCCGACCTGGTGGCCGTCGTCCGGGACGCTGAGCTGGTCGAACAGCTGCCCGCGGAGGACCACGACGTGCTCATGACCGGGGCGCTCACCCCCGGCCGCGGGCACGTCCGGCTGCCACTGTGACCAACCCTTGTTTGCGCTGGGGGAATGGTCTCCAGCACAATTGCGTTAGCACTCTTGCGGATCGAGTGCCAATGCGCGAAGGAGCACCTGTGCCCACGTACCAGTACGCCTGCAAGGAGTGCGGCCACCGTTTCGAGGCCGTGCAGTCGTTCTCCGAAGCCAGCCTGACCGAGTGCCCGGAGTGCACCGGCCCGCTGCGCAAGCTCTACGGAGCGGTCGGCGTGATCTTCAAGGGCTCCGGCTTCTACCGGACCGACTCGCGCTCGTCGTCTTCGTCCTCGTCGTCGAAGTCGTCCACCTCCTCCTCGTCCAGCTCGTCGAGCTCTTCCAGCGAGAGCAAGAGCAGCTCCGCCTCTTCGTCATCCTCGTCGAGCGGTACGACGACAACCGCGGCCGCGGCTTCCTGACGGCCGAGTTATCCACAAGTACCCAGTTATCCACAGCTGCCAGATCCGCGTCTTTTCCGCCGGGTGTCAGCACCCCTAGCGTCGATCTCGTCGACGGCACTCCGCCGTCGCGCTCGACGACTGGGGGTGCTTCGCCATGCGCTTCGATCCGCGTGCCCGTTGGAACCGGCTCCGGCCCCGCTTCGGCGGCCGCCGATGGCACCGGCTGCGCAAGCTGGTCGCCGCCGGCCTGCTGATCACCGCGGCCGTGCTGGCCGCGCGCCCGGACGCGGCCCAGCCGCGGGCCGCGCCGCCGCCACCCTCCGCACCCGTCCCCTTCACGGGTGATCTTGCCCTTGCCGCGGTCCCGGTCCGCCTCGCGGACACCGGTGTGGCCGAGCTGCTGACCCCCGGCATGCGGGTCGACGTGGTCACCTTCGACGAGTCCGTGGCGGGCAGGAAAGTGCTGGCCAGCATGGCAAGTGTGCTGTCGGTGCGGCCGCCACCCGCCGCGGCCGGACGTCTCGCGAGCGCGCGGGACGGGCCGCTCGTCGTCCTCTCGTTGCCCGAGGAGACGGCCAGGGAGGTGGCCGCGATGTCACTCCGGAACCCGGTAGCCGTTACCCTCCGTTAGCCGTTTCCGGACGAGAGGAGTGCACATGCTGAAGGGCTTCAAAGACTTCCTGATGCGCGGCAACGTCATCGAGCTGGCGGTCGCGGTCGTCATCGGGACGGCGTTCACCGCGATCGTCACGGCCTTCACCAACGGGCTGATCAAGCCGCTGATCAACGCGATCGGCGGTTCGGACGCCGCGAAGGGCCTGGGGTTCAACGTCCTGCGCGACAACGACTCCACGTTCCTCGACTTCGGAGGCGTGATCAACGCGGCGATCAACTTCGTGATCGTGGCCGCGGTGGTCTACTTCCTGCTGGTCCTGCCGATGAAGAAGATCCAGGAGCGCCGCAAGCGCGGCCAGGAGGAGGGCCCATCCGAGCCGACGGACGTCGAGCTGCTGACGGAGATCCGCGACCTGCTGCGCCAGCAGAGCGGCTCCAACGGACAGGTCAGCAGCCGCGCCGAAAGCCGCGACTGAGGCTCGCTCATGCTCCGGGGCTCCGGTCCCGGAGCAGGCAGTGAGCCGAAGCCCGCCGAGCCGGCGTCGGGCACGTGCAGCCCGTCGCCGCGAGCCCGACCCGCTGGCCAGGCTCCAGGCCCAACCGGATGCGCGCACACCCGACGCAAGCGCAGGCACGAGCCGACACCCAGGTGGCCCTTGGGGCAACAGCACACGGCCCCACAAGGCACCTACCGGCGCCTCAGTACGGCACCGACGGCATCCTGGTCCCACCCGGTAGCCGGTCAAGGCCGCACGGCGTCGGCAACCAGCTGCCGCCGCCCGCTGGGCTGACCACCGCCCCTTGGAGAACCCTCTCCCCGGCCTAACCGCCGTGGTGGGGCGGCCGGTTCTCGCGGTACCAGGCGTCCTCGTCGCGGGCCGGGCGTTCCGGCTCGCGCTCGTCGGACGTTGTTTCCGGGAGGACCTCCCCGAAGATCTCGTCCAGCTTGCGCCGGTCGCGGGGAGGCTTGCGCTCCCGGTCCTCCCCGGGCATCAGGACTCGTCGAGCCCGGAGAGCTGGTCGATCACGTACGGCACGAGCGAGGACAACGTCGCCATGCCGTCGCGCACCGCGGCGCGGGAGCCGGCGAGGTTGACCACCAGCGTGCTGCCGGAGACGCCGACCAGGCCACGCGAGATGCCCGCGTCGACCGCGCCGGCGGCGAGCCCGGAGGAGCGCAGGGCCTCGCCGATGCCGGGGATGGGCCGGTCGAGCACGCCGATCGTGGCGTCGGGGGTGACGTCGCGCGGCGACACCCCCGTGCCGCCGACGGTGATGACGAGGTCCACACCACCGATGACGGCGGTGTTGAGCGCGTTGCGGATCGCCACGGTGTCGGCGTGCACCAGCACCACGCCGTCCACGATGAAGCCGGCTTCCTCCAGCAGCTCCTGAACCAGGGGGCCCGAGGTGTCCTCATGCTCGCCGTGCGCCGCGCGGTCGTCCACGATCACCACGAGCGCGCGGCCCAGCCGCTGTGCACTGCGTTCCATGAGCACACGGTATCCGGTTGTTACCGACCTTCGACGAGCACGTCGCCACTACTGAGAGGTAGGCCGGGCACGCACGACCGCGCCGTCCCGCCCGAACGCCTCCGACGCAGCCGCGACCCTCGCCGACCTGCCTCCGCGGCCGGATCACGGGAGGCCTTCCACACCAAGCCGCCGTCCGAAGTAGACAATTTCCCGCGACTGGTCGCCGCAGTCCCCCGCACCGCGGCGCCGGCCCGGCCAAGCTCTGCGCCCCATCCCGCGACAAGCGCAAAGAGAAACCGCGCGCGACCGGAAAACATCCAGTCGCACGCGGCTTGGATACCGGCTCAACCCCGTGAGAGCCGGTCAAGTGGTCTCGGCCGCCCCGAGCGGCCGAGCGCCTGTTCATTCCCTCCGACCGCCCCGAGCGGCCGAAACCCATCAACCCCGGCCGCCCGAGCAGCCGATCCCAAAAGCCCCACCACGCGCACCGTCCGAGCCGGCCACCTCGGGTTGGCCACCACCCCGGCCCGCCCAACCTCCGGCCACTTGGCCGGCCGAGCCCTCGTCCGCCCGCTCGCGCGGGAGCGGCCAACTCCTCAGCCCAGCCACCCGAGTCGCCGAGCGCCCCTCAAGCAGCCGGCAGCACTCAGTTCGTCGGCACCGGTTGGCCGCCCAGGGTGACCTGCACCGTGCGGCCATCGCTCAGCGTGAAGGTCACCTTGTCGCCCGGGGCGCGGGTTCGCACGGCCGCGATGAGGCCGTCCGCGTCGTTGATGACCAGGTCTTCGACCTTCGTCACGACGTCGCCCTGCTTCAGGCCCGCCTGCTCGGCCGGGCTGCCGGACTGCACGCCGGCGATCTGCGCGCCACCCTGCTGCGCGTCGCTGACGTTCGCCCCGATGAACGTCTGCGTCGCCTTGCCGGTGTCGATGATCTCCTGCGCCGTGCGCCGCGCCTGGTTGATCGGGATCGCGAAACCGATGCCGGCGTTCGTGGCCTCCGTCTGGCCCATTCCGCTCGACTGCGGGCTGTAGATGGCCGAGTTGATGCCGATCACCTGGCCCGACAGGTTCGCCAGCGGACCACCCGAGTTGCCCGGGTTGATCGCCGCGTCGGTTTGGATCGCGCTCATCACCGTCGTCTGGTCGCCCTCGCTGCCACCGGCCCGCACCGGGCGGTGCAGCGCGCTCACGATGCCCGACGTGACCGTCCCGGCCAGCTCGAACGGCGACCCGATCGCCACCACCGACTGGCCCACGTTCAGGTCGTCGGAGTTGCCGAGCGCCACCGGCGTCAGGTTCTTCACCCCGTCGACCTTCACGACCGCGATGTCGGTCGTCGGGTCGCGGCCGACGATCGACGCGGCCGCCTTGGTGCCGTCCTGGAACACCGCCTGGATCGACCCGCCCTCCGCGGCGACCTCGACGACGTGGTTGTTGGTCAGGATGTAGCCGTCCGTGGACAACACGAACCCGGAGCCCTCACCCTGCCCGCTCCGGCCGGACACCTGCAGCTCCACCACGCTCGGCGACAGCTTCTGCGCCACCGCCTCGACCGAACCCTCCGGCGCGGTCGCCGTCTGCTGCGCCGGCACCGGCTGGTCGAGCGCGTTGTACGACGCGCCGCTCCCGCTGTTCTGCGCGGTCAGGTACCCCCCGGCGGCACCCGCTCCGCCACCGACGATCAACGCCAGCACGGCGACCCCGGCAACGAGCTTGCCCGGGCCACGGCGCTGCTGCGGCACGGCCGGCGCGGGCATCGTCGCGGTCGCGTACGGCGACTGCTGCTGCGCGCCCGGCGGCGTCCACGGGTACCCGCCGGCGGACTGCCCTGCCTGCTGCGGCCCGGTCCCCTGCCCGGCCGGCTGCTGCCCCGTCTGCGCGTACGCGCTCTGCTCGTGCCCCCCGGCCTGCCCCGGCTGGGCGGCGTGCGACTGCTGCTGCGCGGCTCCCTGCGCCGACCACGGACTCGGCTGCTGCTGCGGCCCCGAGCCGAGCGGCGTTCCGCGCGGTGGCGTCTTCGCGTCCTCCGGCGACTGCTGCGCGCCGGGCTCCCGCTGGGCACCGCCGTCGTGCGGTGCGCTGGGGTCGTTCTCGGTCATGTCCCTACCATGCGTGTCGGTCCTGAGAGCGGGCTGAGCCCAGCCTGAGGGTCACGCATGAGTATGCCGCCGGACTCAGCCCACCGCGCGGAGACGTTCCGCGATCTGCTCCGGCGTGGCGTCGTTGATCCACACCGCCTCGCCCGACTCGGACCCGGCCAGGTACTTCAGCTTGTCCGGCGCGCGCAGGATCGAGAACAGTTCGAGGTGCAGCCAGCCCAGCTCGCGGTCGATCCGGACGGGCGCCTGGTGCCAGCCGGCGATGTAGGGCAGCGGCCGGTTGTACAGCCCGTCGCAGCGGCGCAGCACGTCGAGGTAGACCTCGGCGAAGTCGTCCCGCTCGGCGGCGGTCAGCGCCGGGATGTCGGGCACCTGGCGGTGCGGCACGACCTGCACGTGCACCGGCCACCGCGCCGCGGGCGGGACGAACGCGGTCCAGTACTGCCCCTCCGCGATCACGCGCGTCCCGGCCTTGCGCTCGGCGGCCAGCACGTCGCCGAGCACCGGGCGGCCGTGCTCCTCCTGGTATGCGCGGGCCACGTCGAGCATGCGACGCGTCTTCGGCGTGACGAACGGGTAGCCGTAGATCTGGCCGTGCGGGTGGTGCAGCGTCACGCCGATCTCCTCGCCCCGGTTCTCGAACGGGAAGACCTGCTCCAGCCCGTCGATCTCGGACAGCGCGGCCGTCCGGTCCGCCCAGGCGTCGACGACCGTGCGCACGCGGGACGGGCTCAGCCCCGCGAAGGATCCGTTGTGGTCACTGGTGAAGCAGACGACCTCGCAGCGTCCCTTGCCCGGCGCGGTCCGCACGAGACCCAGACCGTCCAGTGTGGACGACTCGCCGGTGGTGCCCTCCTCGAAGGAGGGGAAGCGGTTCTCGAACACGACGACGTCGTAGTCGGGCTCGGGGATCTCACTCGGCTTGCCCGGCTTGGTCGGGCACAGCGGGCACAGGTCGGCGGGCGGCTTGTAGGTGCGGGTCTGCCGGTGCGCGGCCATCGCGACCCACTCGCCGGTCAGCGGGTCGAGGCGGATCTCCGAGCTGGCGGCCACCGCGGGCAGGTCGCGCGTGTCCTCCGCCGTGCGGGGCGGCGTGTTCTCGCCCTCGTCGAAGTAGATGATCTCCCTGCCGTCGGCAAGGTGGCGAAGGGTCCGCCTCACTCTTCCTCCGTGTCGTCGTTGACGGGTGCGACCTCGAGGTCACCCACATGCTCTGCCAAGACGGTGCGCGCCGCCTCGCCAAGGCCGTCGTCGGTCACCACGACGTGCGCCTCGTCCAGCTCGGCGATGGTGGAGATGCCGACGACGCCCCACTTGGACGAGTCGGCGAGCACGACCAGCCGCCGCCCGGACTCGACCAGCGCGCGGTCGGTCTCGCTCTCGGTCAGGTTCGGCGTGGTGAAGCCCGCCCCCTCGGCCATCCCGTGCACGCCGAGGAACACCTGGTCGAGGTGCAGGCGGCGCAGGCTGTGCACGGCGACGGGGCCGACCAGCGCGTCGGACGGCGTGCGGACGCCGCCGGTGAGCACGACCGTGCGGTCCGGCGCGGACGACGCGCGCAGCACATCGGCGACCTGGATCGAGTTGGTGACGATCGTCAGCCCCGGCACGCCGTCCAGCGCGCGGGCGAGCGTCCACGTGGTGGTGCCCGCGGACAGGCCGATCGCGGTGCCCGGCTGGACCAGCTCGGCCGCGCGGCTCGCGATGGCCTCCTTCTGCGCCCGCTGCCGCACCGACTTGGCCTCGAACCCGGGCTCCTCGGTGCTGGGGCCGAGGACGGCGGTCGCGCCGCCGTACACCTTCTCCACCAGACCGCGGCCGGCGAGCACGTCCAGGTCGCGGCGGATGGTCATGTCGGACACGCCGAGCCTGCCGACCAGGTCGCTCACGCGCACCGCGCCGTTCCGCCGCGCCTCTTCGAGGATCATCGCCTGCCGCTGACGCGCCAGCACCATCGCTCCTATCGCCCACCAACTACACAAAATCCTACACGAATCAACACGCGCAGGACGTTGTGGTTCAGCCGGGCATCCCGGGCAGGCGCAGGCTCAGCAGAGCGCCGCCCTCCGGGGCGCGACCGGCGTACGCGGCGCCGCCGTGGCGTTCGGCGGCCTGTTTGACGATCGCCAGCCCGAGGCCGGAGCCGGGCAGGGTGCGTGCCTCGGACGAGCGGTAGAAGCGGTCGAACACGCGCGGCAGGTCCTCGTCCGCGATGCCCGGCCCGGAGTCGGCCACCTCGATGACCGCGGTGCCGTCGCCGAGCGGGTACATCCGCACGCCGACGCGCGAGTGCGGCGGCGAGAACTTGACCGCGTTGTCCAGGAGATTCAGCACCGCGCGTTCGAGGGCGCCGGCGTCGCCGATGACGTGCCACGGCTGGAGCGCGACATCGAACTCGATCTCCCCGGCGCGGCGGCGGGCGCGGTCGAGCGCGCGTTCCACGACCTCGACCATCTCGACGCGTTCGAACGCGGTGCGCGGCTCGTCCTGGCGGGCCAGCTCGACGAGGTCTCCGATGAGCTGGGTCAGCTCGTCCAGCTGCGCCTTGATGTCGGTCTCGATCTCCGCACGGTCCTTCTCCGACAGCGTCGGCGCCCCGGAGCGGCTGGCGGACAGCAGGAGCTCCAGGTTGGTGCGCAAGGAGGTCAGCGGCGTGCGCAGCTCGTGCCCTGCGTCGGCGACGAGCTGCCGCTGCCGGTCCTGCGACTCGGCGACGGCGCCGAGCATCGTGTTGAAGCTGTGCGTCAGCCGGGCCAGCTCGTCGTCGCCGCTGATCGGGATCGGGCGCAGGTCGCCGGTCCGGGCGATGTGCTCGGTCGCCGACGTCAGCCGTTCCACCGGCCGCAGCCCGGTGCGGGCCACGGCCGTGCCGGCGAGCGCGGCGACCACGATCCCGCCGCCGCCGATAAGCGCGAGGACAACCGCCAGCTCACGCAGGGTCTGTTTGGTCGCGTCGAGT
The DNA here is from genome assembly GCF_000231075.2 of Amycolatopsis sp. ATCC 39116. Taxonomy (NCBI): domain Bacteria; kingdom Bacillati; phylum Actinomycetota; class Actinomycetes; order Pseudonocardiales; family Pseudonocardiaceae; genus Amycolatopsis; species Amycolatopsis sp. ATCC 39116. The sequence continues at coordinate 35,247 of NZ_AFWY03000044.1, forward strand.
GGTTGTGACAGGACGAGCGCCACGCCCGGCTGGTAGCGGTAGGGCACGGCGAGCACGCGCGAGTCGGTGTTCTGGTCGGTGCGGATCGACGACGGCTTCTGGCCGCTGGCAACCTCGCGCTCGTCCAGCCCGATCGGCGGCCGCATCGACGGCTCCGACTCGAACGCGGACGAGCCGTCGGCGACGATCAGGTCGAACCGCACGTCGACCAGCCGCGTGATGTAGGTGGGGATGCGCAGGCCACCGGTCTGCACGACCTGCGGGTCGTTGATCACGCTGTTCGCCTGCTGGATCAGCTCGTCGTCGACCTGCTGGTACAGGTTGTTGTAGACCGTGATGTAGGCGCCGAGCGAGACCAGCGCCAGCACCCCCGCCACGCACGCCGCGGCCAGCAGCGTGACGCGTGCCCGCAGCGACACCCTCCGGGGGGCGGGGCCGCCTCCGTTGTCGACGCGGATCACGGGCACCGGTTCGGTCACGACATGGCTCACGGCGGGGTTTCCCGGAGGACGTACCCGACGCCGCGGACGGTGTGGATCAGGCGCGGCTCGCCACCGGCCTCGGTTTTGCGGCGCAGGTAGCCGACGTAGACCTCCAGCGCGTTGCCCGAGGTCGGGAAGTCGTAGCCCCACACCTCCTCGAGGATGCGGCCGCGAGTCAGCACGTGCTTCGGGTACGACATGAACAGTTCGAGCAGCGCGAACTCGGTGCGGGTGAGGCTGATGTCGCGCTCGCCGCGGCGGACCTCGCGGGTGCCCGGGTCGAGGGTCAGGTCGGCGAAGGTGAGTTTCTCGGCGTCCGGCGGCGTCTGGGCCTCGCGGGAGGCGCGGCGCAGGAGCGCGCGGAGGCGGGCGAGGAGCTCCTCCAGCGCGAAGGGCTTCGGGAGGTAGTCGTCGGCGCCCGCGTCCAGGCCGGAGACGCGGTCGGAGACCGTGTCGCGGGCGGTGAGCACGAGGATCGGCAGGTCGTCGCCGGTGCTGCGCAGGCGGCGGGCCACCTCCAGCCCGTCGAGTCTGGGCATCATGACGTCGAGGATCATGGCGTCCGGCCGGTCGGCGATGACGCGCTCCAGCGCTTGGGCGCCATCGCCGGCGAGCTCCACCTGGTAGCCGTTGAACTCCAGCGACCGGCGGAGCGACTCCCGGACGGCCCGATCGTCGTCGACAACGAGAATGCGCATGTAGACAGTGTTGCGGACGGTGCTGAGACCCGCCTAAGAAGTCACTGGTCCAGCAGCCCGCCGCGGTAGGCGAGCAGGGCGGCCTGGACGCGGTTCGCGGCGCCGATCTTGGACAGGACCGCGGAGACGTAGCCCTTGACGGTGGCCTCGGACAGGTGGAGTTTGCCGCCGATCTCGGCGTTGGACAGGCCCTGACCGATGAGGCCGACCACTTCGCGCTCGCGGTCGGAAAGTGAGGCGAGCAGCTTGCGCGCGGGCTGCGCGGCGCGTTGCCCTTCGCGGTGGGCGCGCACCATCCGCGCCGCGACGCCCGGGTCGAGGACGGCGCCGCCGCGGGCGAGGTCGCGGACCGCGCGCAGCAGGGCGGCGGGCTCGATGTCCTTGAGCAGGAACCCGTTCGCGCCGAGCCGGAGGGCCAGGCTGACGTACTCGTCCATGTCGAAGGTGGTCAGCATCGCGGCGGCGGGCGGGCTGGGCAGTTCGAGGATCGCGCGGAGGGCGCGGATGCCGTCGTCGGGGGCGCGCATCTTGATGTCGAGCAGGACGACGTCCGGGTGCAGCCGACGGGCGGTTTCCACTGCCGAGCGCCCGTCGTTCGCCTCACCGACCACCTCGATGTCCGGCGCGCCCGCCATCATGCCGCGCAGGCTGGAGCGCACGAGATCCTCGTCGTCGGCGAACATGAGCTTGATCAACCTAAGCCCTCCGAACGGTCGGTGGAGCGGGGTTTCCGCGTCCCGGTCACGGAAGGTTACCCACTGGTAGCGCCGGCGTCGATACGCTGATCACCCGGGGCGGTTGCGCCTTTCGTCGGTTGATCGGTGGCCGCACCGCCGGTGTTCGTGGCCGCTCGGCTGGGCGAGGCCGAGGTCACGCTCAAAGCCTGCGGCCGGACCCGCTAGTCTGGGGCAGCCAGCCCTCGTAGCTCAGGGGATAGAGCACCGCTCTCCTAAAGCGGGTGTCGCAGGTTCGAATCCTGCCGGGGGCACTTCAGCGACCGGAGGACGTCGATGCCCGGGATGGGGGAGTCACGAGCCGCCCGGCTTGCGCTCCGGGGCTTCGGGTGGGTCTTCTTCGGGATCAGCGTGGCCACCTACCTCCTCGGCGTGGTCGACCTCCTCATCAGCGAAGCCGACGAGGCGTGCTCGCAGCAACTGGTGTACGACGGGGCCGCCTTCCGGGAGATGCGGACCAGCCTCTTGCCCCTTGAAAACACGTGCGTGTTCGAAGACGGCACGACCTACGACGCCCTGCCGTCGTGGATCAATCCGGTGTTCTTCGCCGGAATGGCGGGCGCAGTGGTGTGCGCGGGGACGGCGATCTGGCGTACCCGTTCGGCCGGATGCCGGTCATAGCGCGGTTCTCCCGGACGAAACCGGACATCGTCACTCTTTCAGCCCTACGGCGCGCCTGGAAGCTGCGCTTAAACTCCAACTCACACTGGGGATCTTGGGGGATCAACGTGAACGATTCCGTCATTGTCGTGCGCGCTTACCGCAGATCGGTCTGATCCACATGGCCGATGAGATGGTGCGCATGGCCCAGCGATTCATCAACTCCTACGACGTGGCCGGAATCCCGAAATTGGAGGAGGACGGCAAGACCAGCTGGTCCATCATGTACGCGCTGACCCGAGCGTTGCAGTACGAACTCGGGATCACGGCGTTGTCGGACTCCTTCGGCCCGACCACACTGGCCACCCTGCAGCAGAAGTTCCCCGTCATCGACAGTGGGAACACCCATGGCAACATCAATCGGATCGTCGCATACGGCCTGTACTGCAAGGGGTACCCCGGCGGGGACCTCAAAGGCGTCTACGACAGCGAGGTCGCGGAATCAGTGGCGCGACTGAAACGCGATATGGGTGTCGACGGAGCCTATCCGGGGACGGGGCTCACGCCGAAGGTCTTCAAGGGGCTGTTGACCATGGATCCCTACGTCGTCGTGAACAACGGCCGGGACCAGATTCGCACGGTCCAGCAATGGCTGAACGGCAACTTCATCAGTCGTCGCGACTTCTTCGTCATCCCCTGCGACGGTCATTTCTCCCGCGACGTGCAAAAAGCGCTGCTCTTGGCGATCCAGTTCCAGATCGGCATGAGCGACGACGTCGCGAACGGCCGGTTCGGCCCCGGTACCAAAGCAGGCATCCGCAGCAACGAGGTCGCCGTCGGTTCGTCCGGCCGTTGGGTGCAGCTGTTCACCGCCGCGATGATCTTCAACCAGCGGGACGGCGTGACCTTCAGCAGCTCGTTCACCAGCGACCTCGCGGCACAGGTCCGGGAGTTCCAGCGGTTCGTCGCGCTGCCCGAAACCAGCCGCGGTGACTACCAGACCTGGGCATCGCTCCTGGTCTCCTGCGGCGACGAGACCCGCAAGGGGAGCGCGTGCGACACGGTGACCGAAGTGACGCTCGACCGCGCCCTGGCCCTCAGGAACGCCGGTTACACGGTGGTGGGCCGCTACCTGTGCAACGTCCCGGGGTCCTCCCTCAACAAGATGATCCAGCCCTTCGAGCTGGAGACCATCACCACGGCCGGGTTGCGGGTCTTCCCCATCTACCAGACCTACGGCGGCGAAGCCGGCTACTTCCGCACCGGCCAGGGCATGGGGGACGCGTTCGCGGCCATCAGCTGGGCCCGGTACCACGGGTTCGAGCCCGGCACCCGCATCTACTTCGCGGTCGACTTCGACGCGCTGGACTACCAGGTCACCGAGAACGTGATCCCGCACTTCCAGGGGATCAAGACGGTGATGGACGAGCACGGGCCGGAGTACTCGGTCGGCATCTACGGGCCTCGCAACGTGTGCAGTCGCGTGCGCGCTGCCGGACTGAGCACAGCCAGCTTCGTCTCCGACATGTCCACCGGGTTCTCCGGCAACCTCGGCTATCCGATGCCGAGCGACTGGGCCTTCGACCAGATCGCGACCGTGACGGTCGGTTCGGGCACCGGTGCGGTGGAGATCGACAACAACATCTCCAACGGGCGGGACATCGGCCAGAACACCTTCTCCCCCAGCTTCTACTTCGGTCTCGACGTCGGTTTCGACATGGCGTGGCGGGATGCGATGTTGCGCGACGTCCAGGCGTACCTGGAATCCATCAACGTGCCGGAGTCGGGCGGGCCGGGCGGTGAAGCTCTCACCCTGCGCACGACCACACAGGCCTACGACGCGACGCTCCAGGTCGACGGGCTGATCACCGCGCTGGCTCGGACCCTGCGGATGCGCAAGGCCCTGATCCAGTGCCCGCTCCTGTGGGAAATCCGGAAGTTCAACGCCGCAGACCCGCCCGCGGACGACGCCGTCAGGCTCGGGCTGAAGGACGACAGCAGCACCGGCCTCGCGCAAATCTTCGCCAGGACCGCGATCAGGGCCCGCAACCACTGCATCCGCCAGGGCATCATCGGCGGCACGATCATGGACGCCGAAAATGAGGACCAACGGATGTCCGTGTGGCACAAGCTGAACGAGGACAACAACTACAACATCAGCACCGTGCCGCTCGTCCTGATCGAGGGTGCCGCGGACATCGGACTGCCGCGGCCCGCGGTCGACTACACCGAGGAACAGACCCGCAGAACGCTGGCGCGGTACAACGGCACGAACTCCGACGCCGAGAACTACGGCTACCAGCTGCTCGGGCTCTACCGGGTCTTCGAGAAGTACCACAAGCCACTGCGGGAGGGGACGGCGTGACCACGGAGGACCGTTTCGCCCGCCGAACGATGCTGCGCGCCGGCGTCGTCATCGCAGTGTCGTCCGCGCTGGCACCGGTGTTCAGCGGTGCGGCACAGGCCCGGCAACCCGAACCCGTCGATCCCGACCTCGCCGCGGAGAAGCTCGCAGCGGTGAGCACCGGCACGGTCAGCACCAACGGCTGGCCAGTCGAGAAGGGCGCCGACATCGGCGGTGCGATCTGGACTCGCTCGATCGCGGGCACCGGGCTGGCAGTCGCGTTGTGCATCGGCGATGTGCAGGCCGTGCTCGGGCACGTGGTCCGGCGCTACCACTACGAGGTCGACACCCTGCAGCCCGGCGAAGTCATCGGGTACCGGGTGCCCGACACCTCTGCACCGTCCCCCGAGGACAACCACTCGTCCGGCACGGCGGTCGACATCCGGCCCGGCTGGTGCCCGGCGGGCAGCCGGGGGAACCTGTTCCCCGCTCAGATTGCCGCCATACGCGCGATCCTGGACGACTGCCGTGGGGTCGTGTCGTGGGGCGGGGACCGAGCCGTCCCCGACGAAGCGCACTTCGACATCACCGTCGCACCCGGCGACGCCCGGCTCGCCGAGCTGGCCGGGGTGCTGCGGCGGTGGAAGTACTGACACTCCAGTCCACTCCACCAGCCAGTAAAGGACTGCCATGCGCACACTGCGGTCGAGACGCCTGTTCACCCGTATCGCCACGGTTCTCGCGGCCACGGCTGCCGCGTTCACCGGCGTGGTCGTCGGCACTGCCAACGCGGAGCCCCTGTGGGGCGGGGACTACGCGCGGGTCGGATTGGCCTACGAGGGCCGGTATCCGGCGAACACCCCGTGCTCGGGGGCGTTCCGGGTGGTCGACACCGACTCCTTCACCTGGTACGGCCGGGTCGGCACGTTGAAGCTGTACTACCACGGGAGCTGCGGCGCCTATGCCCGCGCAGACAACATCGAGTCGTACTGCTACGTCCGGCTCAACCGGCTGGAACCCGGTGAGACCGGTCGGTACCACGGCTGGGTGACCGAAACGACGGACGGCCTCAACTACGCCTACACACAGATGGCGAACAACCTCAACGGGCGGCTCGCGAGGGGGTCGGTGATCTGCTCCGGCATGGAAGTCGCCGACGTCGGTTGGTACTGAGTCGGCGTAGCGGAGAGCTCGGCTCGTGAGGTGCGGGCACACACCGGTGATCACGTGTCCGGCCCGGCGCGTCAACCGGGCCGGACACGAGCTCAACGCACCACCTCGTACGCCAGGTGCGTCACCCCGTTGCCCTCCACCACCGTGGGGTTGCTCAGGCGCACCGGGACCTTTGCCAGGTTCTCGAACCAGCGGACCCCCTCGCCCAGCAGCACCGGCACCTGGTCCACGTTGATGGCGTCCAGCAGGCCCGCGTCCAGGGCTTGCTGCGCGATCTTCGCGCTCGCGATCACCACGTCCTTCGAGCCCGCCAGGTCGGACGCCACCCGCACCGCTTCCTCGACGCTGGACACGAACGTGAAGCCCTCCGGGACCTCCGCCGGCGTCGAGTGCGAGACCACCACCACCGGAACCCCCATGGGGTGCTTGCCTCCCCAGCCGTGGGTGATGTCGTACAGGTGGCGGCCCGCGATGAGGGCTCCGACCCGCGCCATCGCCGCCTTCATGTAGTCCGCGCTCGCCGGCGACATGCGGAACGTCGCCCACTCCACGGCGGTCGGGACCTCCACCTCGCCGTTGCCCATCCACCCGAACAGCAGGTCGATGCCATCGCCGGGGTCGGCGATGAAACCGTCGAGGGACATGGACATGTTGGCGATGACCTTGCTCATCTTCGTTCTCCTCCGTCTCGTGAACCGGACACCCATGACCCTGCCGGTCGAGCGAGCCGGAAATATCGGCCACCTGGCCACCATCCGGGGTGGCACACTGATCCGCGATGTCAGCCACCCCGCCACCGCAGCTCACGCCCTTCGTCGGGCGCTCCGAGGAGCTGCGGGCGCTCGCCGCGGAGCTCGCCGCCAACCGCCTGGTCACCGTCGCCGGGCCGGGCGGGTGCGGCAAGACGCGCCTGGCCCTCCAGGTGGCCGGCACCCACGACGACGTGCGCTGGGCCGACCTCACCGCCACCAACGACCCGACCGTCGTGCCGGAACTCCTCGCCGCGGCCACCGGCACCCTGCTCACCCCGGACCACGGCTCCCTGGCCCGCCAGATCGGCGACCGCCGGATGCTGCTCTGCCTCGACAACTGCGAGCACGTCCTCGCCGCCGCCGCGGACGCCGCCCTCGAACTGATCACCACCTGCCCCAACGTGACCGTCCTCGCCACCAGCCGGGAACCGCTGGGGGTGCCCGGTGAGCGCGTCTGGCGGGTGCCCTCGCTCAACGCCGCGGACGCCGCCGCGCTCTTCATGGCCCGCTCCGGCGCCCCGGACACCGGCGCGACCACCACGCTGTGCGCCCGGCTGGACGGGATCCCCCTCGCGATCGAGCTGGCCGCGGCCTGGTCCGGCACCCTCACCGTCGCCGAGATCCTCGACGGCCTCGACGACCGGTTCGCCCTCCTGGTCCGCGGACCACGCGGCGTGGCGGCCCGGCACCAGACGCTCGCGGCCTCCATGGCGTGGAGCCACGACCTGCTCGACGAACCCGACCGCGTCCTCTTCCGCCGCCTCGGCGTCTTCTCCGGCGGCTTCACGCTCGACGCGGCCGCAGGCGTGTGCGGGCCGCGGATGGAAGTCCTCACCGGCCTCGGCAGGCTCGTCGACAAGTCGCTCGTCATCGCCGACACCACCGGACCCACCACGCGGTACCGGATGCTGGAGACGATCCGCCAGTACGCCCTCGCCAAGCTGGCCGCCGCCGGTGAAACCGACGAGGTCCGCGACCGGCACCTGGACACGTTCGGCGCGATCGTCGAGGCAGCCGCGCCGCTGCTCGACACCGACAAGGACGCGTGGCGCGCGGCGGTGGGCCCCGACCAGGAGAACCTGCGCGCCGCCATCGAGCACGGCCTCGCCGCGGACGACCCGGACCGCGGACGGCGGCTGGCCGCCGGGCTCGCATGGCTGTGGCACCTCAACGGCCGCGGCCACGAAGGCATCACGTTGCTGCGCCGGGCCATCGACCGCGGCCCCGACGGCACCGAACTGCAGGCCCGGCTGCTGACCGGGCTCGCCCTCGTCGCCGACACCACCGGGCTCGACAACGACGCCGCCCGAACCGCCCTGGAGATCGTCCCCGACGACGGCCTGGCCACGCTCCTCAGCGCGCTCGGCGAACTGGCCAGGGACTTCGACACCGCGGCCAAGCTCGCCGAACAGGCCCGCGCGAACGAAAACGGCTTCGTGCGCGACGGCGCGACCGCGTTGCTGGGCATCATCGCCCACCTCCGCGACGACCACGCGACCGCCGTGCCGCTGCTGGAAACCGCGGTTTCCGGCCTGACCAGCCGACGGGACCGCGGGGTCGCGTCGACCGCGTTGTCGTTCCACGCCGCGAGCGCGCTCTACACCGGACAGGTGGCACAGGCCAGGGAACTCGCAGCCGAGGCCGTGCGCATGGCGCGGCCGCTGGAGGATTACCACCGCATCGGGTCCGCGACGAGCGTCTTCGCGCTGGTCGAAGGGACCGCCGGGAACCTCGACGCGGCGCGGGCCGCGCTCGATCCGATGGTCCGGCTGGTCTACGGCGCCAAGTCACCGCCGTTCGTGCCGGGCCTGGCCAGGGCGAAGGGCTGCCTGCACCTGTGGTCCGGTGAACCGGCCGAGGCAGCTGACTGGTTCCGGCGCGACGGCACCCCGGCCGCGCTCGTCGGGCTCGCCGAGGCGCTGCGGCTCAGCGGGAACCCGGAACAGGCGGCGGAAGTGTGCGAGCGCGCCCTCACCGCCGCCCGGCAGGCCGGGATGCCGAAGGTGATCGCCGACGCGCTGGAGCAGTCCGCGTTCCTGTCAGATTCCGAGGACCTGCACCACGAAGCACTCGCCATCCGCTTGGGCCACGGGCTGTGGCTCAACTGCGTCAGCAGCCTCGAAGCACTTGCCGACGAGCCGCTGCGGCAGGCGTGCGAACGCGCGAAGCAGGACATAGGCCTGCCGCACGGGCCGGTGGCCGGGAACGCGATGGAGCTGCGCGAGGCCATCGACTACGCCCGCCGCGCACGCGGGAAGCGCGGGCGGCCGTCGAGCGGCTGGGCCAGCCTGACGCCCACCGAGGAGAGCGTGGTGCGCCTGGCCGTGCAGGGGCTGAACAACCCGCAGATCGGGGCCCGGCTGTTCATGAGCCGCAGCACGGTCAAGACGCACCTGTCGCACATCTACGCCAAGCTCGGCGTCACGAACCGCACCGAGCTGGCGGCGGCCAGTGCCGACCGCCCGGCGGCACCCGGCGCTCCGGTCAAGGGTTGACGGCCAGGAAGATGAAGCTCGCGAGCAGGGCGAGGTGGACGCCGCCCTGCAGGGGTGTGGCGCGGCCGGGCACGACGGTCAGCACGCCGGTCACCACGGTGAGCGCGAGCAGCACCAGGTGGGTGCTGCCGAGGCCGAGCACCAGCGTGCCGGGCAGCCAGATCGAGGCGAGCGCTATTGCTGGGATGGTGAGGCCGATGCTCGCCATCGCCGAGCCGAGCGCCAGGTTGAGGCTGGTCTGGATGCGGTCGCGCAGGGCGGCCCGCACCGCGGCGAGGGTCTCCGGGAGCAGGACCAGCAGGGCGATCACCACGCCGACCACCGCGTGCGGGAGGCCGGCGTTGTCCACCCCGGCCTCGATCGCCGGGGACACCACCTTCGCGTCGCCGACCACAGCCACCAGCGCGACCAGCAGGAACGCCAGGCTGAACCAGGCGGCGCCGGAACTGGGCGGCTCGGCGTGTTCGTCGGCGCCCTGCTTGACCGGCAGGAAGTAGTCGCGGTGCCGGTAGGTCTGCATCGCGACGAACAGGCCGTACAGCACGAGCGACGCCACGCCCGCGAACGCCAGCTGGGCCGGGGAGAACTCCGGGCCGGGGCGGCTGGTGGTGAAGGTCGGCAGGACCAGGCTCAGCGTGGCCAGCGTCGCGACGGTCGCGAGCGCCGCGCCTGCGCCCTCCGCGTTGAACACGGCGACCCGGTGCCGCAGCGCGCCGACCAACAGGGACACGCCGAGGATGCCGTTGCAGGTGATCATCACGGCGGCGAACACGGTGTCGCGTGCCAACGTGGCGCTCTTCGCCCCACCGTCAGCCATCAGAGTGACAATCAAGGCGACTTCGATCACCGTGACGGCGACGGCCAGCACGAGCGACCCGAACGGTTCCCCGATCCGGTGAGCCACGACCTCCGCGTGGTGGACCGCGGCGAGCACGGCCGCCGCCAGGCACAGCGCGACCACGATGACGAGCGGCAACGGGAGTTCGCGGCCCCAGCTCAGCACCAGCGCGACGACGGCGACCAGCGGGGCGAGGACGGTCCAGTCGGTCAGCCGGGATCGGATGCGCGCGCCCACGGGCCCACACTGCCACAGAGATCCGCAAGGGGCCGGGCTTGCGCGCGACGCCGGTGTGTGGTGCCCTTTCACCCCTGGGTGGGTTGTTCTCGCGCGCTGAAGCGACCTGTGTCACACCGGGGTACCGATCTTGGCCCCCGGGCCGATAGAAAGCGCGACGGCTCGACGCGGAACGACCTGGACGAGTGACGAGAAAGGTACGCCCTGTGACGACAGGTGCCCACAGCCTGGGAACCGGAAGCGGGGCGACGACGGTCGCCGAACTGCTCGCGCGCAGTGATCGCCCGGTTCGCCGGCGTCACAGCCGTGTCCCCGCGCCTTCTCCCGCCGAGATGACGATGCCGACCATGGTCGCCGCCATCTCCGTGCTCGACTCGAAGTCCCCACGGCGCCTGGAGCGCCCGCCGGTGGCGAGCACCGCCGGGATGCGGGTGTTCGGGACCGGTTCGTTCGGTTCGGCAGGCACGGTGGGCGCCACCCTGCGCGGCTCCGACGAAGGCGGCGCCGGCCGGACCACGGCGCCCGGCTCGATGACCGGTGAGCAGACGCCCGCCGCGCTCGCGACCACGCCCGTCGCCCCGGCTCCTCCTGCCGCCCGGGTCCCGCCTGCCGCGGAGGTCGTCGCTGAGGTCAAGGCGGCGCAGACGATCGTGTTCGAGGCGTGCATCCCGGACGCCGAGTCGGCCGAGCCGCTGATCGTGCCGGTCGACGAAGACGCTGACGCGCAGCCCGCCAAGGAGCGGCGCAACAGGCCGCTGATCCTGGCGACCGCGAGCGCCGGGCTGACGCTGGCCGGCGCGATGCTGGTCGGCGGGTGGATCGCCGGGCCGGGTGGGACGGCCGAGCCGGTCAGCCTGGCAGGCGGGCACGCCGCGCCGCAGGAGCCGACCGTCGCCGGGCAGGACGACGCCGATGACGCCGTGCTGCCCGCGGGCCAGTTCACCGGCATCCTGCCGATCGCCGCGACGAAGCAGGCCGCGCCGCAGACGTCGACGCCAAAGGCCACCGCGCCGGCGACGAAGAAGACGACGCAGCAGGCGGCTCCGAAGCAGACCCGGCAGCAGGCGCCGCAGCCGCGGTACTCGGTGCCCCAGTACTCCGTGCCGCACTACGAAATCCCGGACTGGCGCGACTACGAGCGCCACTACGAGTACGACTACGACTACGGGCACGACCGCGACCGCCACTACGACCGGGACGACCGGCGCCACCGCTGACCTGTTGACGCCCGCACCGGCCGCGGCGGATCATCGCCGGTGATGAGCGTCTACGACGACAGGCCGTGGCTGGCGCGGTACGCGCCGGGGCAGCCGGCGGGGATCACCGTCGAGCACGACAGCGCGCTGGCCATGTTCCGGGCGTCCGTGGCGCGGGATCCGGACGCGGACATCCTGCGGTACTTCGGCGGCCGCATCACGCTGCGCGAGCTGGACGAGCTGACCGATGCGTTCGCCGCGGGCATCACCGACGCCGGGTTCCGTCCCGGCGAGCGGGTCGCGATCTACGCGCAGAACGTGCCGCAGTTCGTGATCGCACAGGTCGGCACGTGGAAGGCGGGCGGGATCGCGGTGTCGGTCAACCCGATGAACCGCGCACGCGAACTGGGGCAGCTGCTGGCCGATTCGGGCGCGACGGTGCTGGTGACGTTGCAGTCGCTGTGGCACGAGGTGGCGGCGGAGGTGGTGCCGGGGACCGCGGTGCGGACGGTGCTGACGACGTCCGAACTGGAGTACCGCGCGGAGCCCGGTTCGCCGGTGGAGTGCCCGGGAACCGTTGACCTGGCGGGGATGCTGGCGCGGTTCCGGGGCGTGACGCCGCCGCCGGTGACGCTCGGACCGGACGACATCGCGTTCCTGACGTACACCTCGGGCACGACGGGCCCGCCGAAGGGCGCCATGACGACGCACCGCAACGTCGTCTTCAACGCCCAGACCTACCGGGACTGGGTGGGGTTGGGCGCGGACGACGTGATCCTCGGGGTGGCGCCGCTGTTCCACATCACCGGGCTGATCGGGCACATCGCGGTGGCCCTGCTGGTCGGCGCACCGCTGGTGTTGATGCACCGCTTCGACGCGGCGCGCACGGTGGAGACGGTGCGCGCGGAGCGGGCGACGTTCACCGTCGGGTCGATCACGGTGTTCATCGCGTTGATGAACGTGCCCGACGTCGATCGGGAAGCGCTGGCTTCGCTGCGGAAGATCTACTCGGGCGGGGCGCCGATCCCGCCGAGCACGGTGAAGGCCTTCCAGGCGATGTTCGGCACCTACATCCACAACTGCTACGGCCTGACGGAGACGACGTCGCCGTCGCACGCGGTCCCGTTCGGGGTGGAAGCGCCGGTGGACCCCGCTTCCGGCGCGTTGTCGGTCGGGGTGCCGGTGTACGACACGGTGGTGCGGGTCGTCGACGAGGACGGCCGGGAGCTGCCCGCAGGCGAGGTGGGCGAGCTGGTGACGTCCGGGCCGCAGGTGGTGGCCGGGTACTGGGAGAAGCCGGCGGAGACGGAGAAGGCGCTTCCCGGCGGACGCCTGCACACCGGCGACGTCGGGTACATGGACGCCCAGGGCTGGTTCTACGTGGTGGACCGGAAGAAGGACCAGATCAACGCGGGCGGGTACAAGGTGTGGCCGCGCGAGGTCGAAGACGTGTTGTACGAACACGAAGCCGTGCGGGAAGCCGCGGTGGTCGGCGTCCCGGACGAGTACCGGGGCGAGACGGTCAAGGCGTTCGTCAGCCTGCGGCCCGGGTTTGCGGTCACGGCGGAGGAATTGATTTCGTTTTGTAGGGAACGCATGGCGGCGTACAAGTACCCACGCCAAGTGGAGTTCCTGGAGGAACTGCCGAAAACAGTGTCGGGCAAACTACTGCGACGCGCACTGCGCGGCAGTTGATCTTTGAACAAAACCCGAGCTGGGTGGTCATCCCGTCGCCTGACACGTAACGATCACCTTGAGCCAGGGCCGCAACCCAGGCCGCCAACCGGCAGCCGACCATGCCAACCTTGCGGCCCTGGCGCAAGGTGATATGCACAAACCGGAAGGCGACGGGATGACCACCCAGCGACCCACTGCACGAGGTGAGACGAGGCACCCAACCCCTGGTCATCCCGGAGCCTGCCCGTCCGGCGAGGACTCTTTTGATCTTTAAACCCGCGCCTGCGCGCGGAAACAGCGCCTCACGGCGCCGAACGGTCACCTTCCGACCACCCCCGCCCCCGATGCCTGATTGTGTTTCAGTCGCCGAGCAGCCGTGTCAAGGCGGGAAAGAGTACCTTGACACGCCTGATCGGCGACTAAAGATCGGCTGTGGATCGGGGGCGGGGGAGGTCTGGTTGGGGTGGCCGCTTGCTTTTCGTTGCCGGGCGGCGGTTCGGTGGTGTGCCCCGAAGAACCTGCTAGTCCTGCTTGTCGGCGTTTGCGCGCCTTGCTGCTTCCCTCATCTCGAAGAGGTCCGTCAGCCAGTCGCCCGTTTCCCGGGCGATGTCGCGCACCGCGCCGGTGATGATCGTCGCTATGTTGCCGATGTGGGTGGCTGCCGACTCGGTCAGCACCTGGACCGTGTCCTTGCCGCTTTCGATCGGATCGACCATCACACGTCCTCACGCCGCCGCGGAAACCCTGTCGGACGCCAGCGTATCGGGCGTCCGGTCCGCCTGCCGAGGCCGCGGCGGCAGCGCGAACTTCACGATCTTCTTCGCCACCGACCACAACTGCTTGTGCAGCGGCCCGGTGTTGTAGGGCAGCCCGTACTTCTCGCACACCGCCCGCACCTCCGCGGCGATCTGCGGGTACCGCCGCGCCGGGATGTCCGGGAACAGGTGGTGCTCGATCTGGTGTGAAAGGTTGCCGCTGAGGATGTGGAACAGCGGGCCGCCCGTGATGTTCGCCGAGCCGAGGATCTGGCGCAGGTACCACTGGCCCCGCGTCTCGTTCTCGGTCTCCTCCTCGGTGAAGCTCTCGACGTCGGACGGGAAGTGGCCGCAGAAGATGATCGCGAACGCCCACAGGTTGCGGGTCAGGTTCGCCGACGCGTTGCCCAGGAACGTCAGCGGCGCGAGCGGGCCGGTGAGCAGCGGGAACAACACGTAGTCCTTGCCGACCTGCTTCACCGCCTTGCGCGCCATCCGCTCGCGCATCTGCTTCAGCTCGGGGTCCGACCACTTCCGCTCACCACGCACGACCCGGTCGAACTCCAGGTCGTGCAACATCACGCCCCACTGGAAGATGAACGCCAGCACCGTCGCGTACACCGGGTTGCCCAGGTAGTACGGGTGCCACTTCTGCGCCGGGTCGATGCGCAGGATGCCATACCCGATGTCGCGGTCCTTGTCGAGCACGTTGGTGAACGTGTGGTGGATGTAGTTGTGCGAGTGCCGCCAGTTCTCCGCGGGCGCCATCGTGTCCCACTCGAACTTCTGCGAGCTCAGCTCGGGGATGCGAGTCCAGTCGTACTGGCCGTGCATCACGTTGTGGCCGATCTCCATGTTGTCCAGGATCTTCGCCAGCGACAGCGCGCCGACCCCGGCGAGCCAGGCCGGCGGGAAGAACCCGGCGAACATCAGCGCCCGCCCGGCGACCTCCAGCCCGCGCTGGGTCTTGATCACGTTCCTGATGTAGTCGACGTCGTCCTGGCCGAGGTCGGCGACGATCCGCTGCCGGATCGCGTCCATCTCGCGGCCGAACTCCTCGATCTGCTCCGGCGTCAGCCGGTCCTGCAAGCCGGTCATGGGAAGGCTCCTCTACGCGTCGATCTCCACGTCCCCGGCTGGGACGGAGATGCAGAGCTGGATCTCTTCGTTCTCTTCGCCGGACACCTCGCCCGACTTCGCGTTCCGCACCCGGCCGCGGGCCTTGA
Organism: Amycolatopsis sp. ATCC 39116; assembly: GCF_000231075.2. NCBI lineage: Bacteria > Bacillati > Actinomycetota > Actinomycetes > Pseudonocardiales > Pseudonocardiaceae > Amycolatopsis > Amycolatopsis sp. ATCC 39116. The sequence continues at coordinate 50,454 of NZ_AFWY03000044.1, forward strand.
CCTTCGTGCAGGAGAAGCAGATGCCCATCCGGCACCCGTGCTCCGGGCGGAGCCCGGCCTCCTCGGCCTGTTCCAGCAGCGGGCGGCCCGAGTTGGGGAACTCGACGCCGCTGTGCGCGAACCGCACCGTGCCCTCGGCCGCCGACTCGTCGATCACCAGCTCCGGCGGCGTGAACTCTTCGGTGATCAGTTGTTCACCCAACTGTTCGCTGTCGTACACAGCGCGCACCGAGTCCATCAGGGGCGCCGGGCCGCACAGGTACGTCACCGCGTCGGCGTACCAGGGTGCGGCCTCGACCAGGTGGTCCCGCGAGAAGAACCCGCTCAGCTCGCCGCCCGCCGCGTGCGTGCACGCGAGCACGACCCGCACGTTCGGAGCCTGCCGCGCCAGCTCGCGGGCGTAGAGCACGTCGTCCGGAGTGTTCGCATAGTGCAGGAACACCACCTCGCCCTGGTGCCCCTCGTCGGCGAGGGTGCGCAGCATCGACATCAGCGGAGTGATGCCGCTGCCGCCGCTGATCAGCAGCAGCTTCTCCGGTCGCGGCTCGGGCAGGGTGAACGTGCCGTCCGCCTGGGACAGGCCGAGCACCCAGCCCGGCCGGGCCCGGTAGAGGTGCTGCGACACCAGACCCTGCGCCTTGATCGTCAGCTCCAGCCGCCCGTCCCGGTGCTGCGAACCGGCCGGCGAGTAGCACCGGGTGCGGCGCACGCCGTCGATGTCCACCGACACCCGCACGTACTGGCCCGCCTGGAAGCCGCGCCACGCCGAACTCGGCTTCAGCGTCAGGGTGACCGTGTCGGGGGTCTGGTGCTCGACCGCGGTGACCTCGCCACGGATCTCGCGGCGGACCAGCATCGGGTCGATGAGCTCCAGGTAGCGGTCGATGCCGTGCGGGGTGAGCAGCGCCTCGGCGATCGCGGCGAGCCGCATGATTCCTCCCCGGGATCATTTTCGGAGAACACTTGTACACTCAATGGTGGCGTACCCGGCGGGGGCGCTGTCAACCGAAGGAGGTGCGGGCGTGACGCAGGTCGCACCCGGAACCGGACGTAGGATCGGCGACGTGTCGGCCGAGTCCGTGAAGCCCGTGAGCCGGCAGGAACGCAAACAGCGCACCCGCCAGGCCCTGCTGGACGCCGCGCTCGCCCAGCTCGCCGACCGCCCGTTCGCGGTGCTCAGCCTGCGCGAGGTGACCAAGCAGGCGGACATCGTGCCCACCGCCTTCTACCGGCACTTCACGTCGATGGACGAGCTGGGCCTGGTGCTGCTCGGCGAGTCGATGGCGGTCCTGCGCCGGATGCTCGACGCCGCGCGCGACACCGGAACCGACTTCGACCACGTCGCCCGCACCATCGTGCGGACCCTGCACGAGTACACCCGCGCGCATGAGGCCCACTTCCGCTTCCTGACCAGGGAACGACACGGCGGGTCCGGCGCGGTGCCGCAGGCCGCGCGCACGGAACTGCGCATGTTCGCCGGCGACCTGGCCGTCGACCTCGCTCGGTTCGACTGCCTGCGCCGCTGGCGGACGGACGACCTGCGAATGCTCGCCGACATGATCGTCACGATGCTGCTGTCCACCGCGGTGGAACTCATCGAAACCGTGCCGCGCAGCGCGGAATCCGACGAACGCATTCTGGCCACCGCGGAAAACCGGCTGAAACTGATCGCCCGCGGCGCCGAGCACTGGCAGTGACCCTCATTCGAGGGACACCGGCGGTTTGCGCACTCCGATGGCGCTTGCGAACGTCGAATTCATGCGAAAGATCGCCGTACTGACCGCCGCCGCGTTCCTGCTGGCCACGGCGCCCGCCGCCGCCGAGCCGGCGTTTCTCACGTCGTACTACGGGAACGGCTGGGGCCTGCAGGTCGAAGGCGCCGTGACCAAGGACGGCGACCAGGCCTATTCGATCGAGCTGAGCGTTTCCGGCACCTGCCCGGCGGCGCAGATGCTGAGCACGCCGAAAATGGGTGTGCGATACCGGTCGCCACGCGAGGACTGGCACACGGTGATGTTCCCGTGCGGCACGAATCCGGAGCCGATCAAGGGATCCGGGTACCTCTTCCCCGGTGACAGCGTGTCGATCCAGGCCATCGGCGAAGCCGGTTTCCCGCCGTCTCCCGGCTACGGCTTCGAGGTCCAGGTGCAGCCGGCGGAACCTGAGACGGCACCCACCCCGAGCTTGTGATCATCGAACACCTGTTCTAGCGTCGTGCACGGAGGGTAGGGAGTGCACGATGAACCGGCAGGACGAGGAAGACCGCCTGGAGCGGAAGCGGATCGCCGAGCTGGCGGACCAGTGGCGCTCGCTCGCGGGCGCGCTGCCGTTCTGGACCCAGGAGCGTGAGGGCGACGAAATCGTGCTGCGCAACCAGTTCGGCGACGAGCTGCTGGTGACCCTGCACGGGCGCTGGGCCCAGCACTTCGCCCAGTACCTGGGCTCGCTGCAGAAGACGGCGGGCTGCGCGCTGGCCGAGCTGCTCTGGACCATCGGCGGCCACGGCGACTCGGTGCAGATCCGCCGTCAGGCACGGGAACTCCTGCGCGCGATGCTGCTCGAAGAACCCCGGCCACCCGGCCGGCAGCGGTGACGGTGCGTGACCGTCCACTCGCGACAGATCAGCTGGCCGCCAGGAAGCGCGACGCCCGCTCGGCGACCTCTTCGACCGGTGCCGCGTCCGGCCACAGTTCCACCTCACCGCGCTGGAGCAGGGCACGCGCCCGGGCGTCTGCTCGCCGCGGGTCGTGCACGACGCTGCGGCCGGCGATGATCGCCAGCACGGGCACGGCGAGAGCACGCAACTGCTCGTCAGTGAACGGGACCGGCCGCGGCAGCGCGGTCCGGAAGTGCTGGAACCCGGCGCTGAGCAGCCGTCCTTCGACGGTGTCCGCCGGGTCCGCGCCGGTGGCCCAGCGGAGGAACCGCGGCCGGGCCCAGCTCGAGACGTAGCGCAGGCCGACCGGGAGGGCCCGCAGCACCAGCCCGGGCGGCACCGGGGCGAACGTGGCGACCGGGTCGGCCAGCGTCAGCGAAGCGACCCGCTCCGGCCGCCGGACCGCGAGGTTCGCGGCCAGCCACCCGCCGGTCGAGACGCCGAGCAGGTGCGCCCGCCCGAGGCCGAGCCGGGCCAGGGTGTCGTCGAGCCAGCGTGCCTGGTCCCCGGCGTCGCGGATCGGCGCGGTCTGCTCGCTGCGACCCGGTTCGCCGAGCGGATCGACAGTGTGGACGCGGTGGCGCCGGGCCAGCGCCGGGATGCCCGCCCGGAACGCGACGCTCGTGCCGCAGCGCCCGGGCAGCAGGACGAGCGGGTCACCGGCCGTGCCGAAGCGGTAGACGCGGACCACGCCGAAGGCCGTGGGGATATCGCGCACGGCGGCCGGCTCGGGCATCGCACGCATCGCTTCGTCGTAAACGGCGTCGTAGCGTGCCCGGTTACCCGCCGACCGAAACCCGCCGAGCCCGCTCATTCGCACCTCGCCATCGTGAAATTCGGCACCGTCGCGGCCGCCGTCGGTGACCCGGCACTGACACCCCGTTGCCACTCCGAGGAAAACGGCCATGTCGATCGTCGCCTCCCCCGGCCACGAGGTCGAATCCGGGAGTTACCGTGGAAGGCATGTTCGGTATGGCCGCGGTCTGGGCGGAACGCACGTCCCGTCGGACGCTGAATCATCTGCACAGCCAGCTGGGCGCCGCGGGGCTCGTCGCCGCCGTGGCCACCGCGCCCGGCCTGGCCGCGGTGGTCGACCAGCACGCGGCCGCGGTGCGCGACATCCTCGCCGCGGGCGTGGAGGGTTCGGCGGCCGTCGCGGGAGTCGTGCTGCTCGCCGGGTACGCGCGCGGCCTGCTCGACCACGCGCGCGAAGCCGGCTGGCGGCTGACCGTGCCGCAGGGCCCGGAATCGGGGCCGATGGACTGGCTGACCTTCCGCCTGCTGGCGGTCTGCACGCTGGCGAACTCGATGGACGACCCCCACTACCGCCAGGGCTTCGAACTGGAACTGCGCTAGGCGCAAGAGAACGGCCGGTCCGTCGCCGGACCGGCCGCCTCTCCCTGTGCTCCCCGTCTTGGGGCGTTCCCCGTCGTTACCGGAAGCTCTCCGGCGGCCGCATGGTCGCGCCGCGGTCCGACCCCATGGAACCGGTCGGCTGGCGCATCTCCTGCGTGGCCTCCTCCGCGGTCGGGGTGGTCGCGCGGGTCGCGTCCTCACGGCCCCGCTGGTAGGCCTCGGCGTGCGCCTTGGCGGCCGGGATCTGCTCCTCGGCGCGGCCCAGCCAGCGCTCCCAGCGCTGCTGCATCGGCTTCACCAGGCCACCGCCCATGCCGACGATGACGACACCGCCGATCGTCGCGAGCACGGTGACCAGCACCGGCGTGGTGACGGTGGTGGCGACGCCGATCTGGTTCAGGGCCGCGATGATGCCCAGCGCCCAGATGAACACCGCCGCGATCGTGCCCAGTGTCTTGCCGTAGGACAGGCCGCTCAGCGCTCCGCCGACCAGGTCCTTCACCGCGCGGGCGATCGCTCCGGCGACGACCACGATGATGATCGCGACCGCGGCCTTCGGCAGCCACGCGACGATCCCCGTCAGCAGCCCGCTCACCGGGTTCGGCCCCCACACGCCGAAGGCGAACTGCAGGGCGATCAGCAGGACCGCGTAGTACACCAGCTTGGCGATGATGTCCGAGGCGTCGTACTTGCTCTTGGCGAGCATCTGCTTGATGCCGCCGCGCTCGACCACCCGGTCGAACCCGACCTTCTCGAGCACCTTGTTCACGATCTTGCCCAGTGCTTTGGCGATGAACCAGCCGATCGCGAGGATCACCAGGAACGCGACGAACTTCGGCACGAAGGTCGCCACCGCGCTCCAGGCGTTGGACACACCCTGGCCGAAGTCGACGGCCGCCAGGTTGGACGTTGCCACTGGCCTCTCTCCCTTCCGTTGCAGGAGCAACCTGCGCCCCGTTTCTGAAGCGCTTTCGATGAAGTGGCTACCCAGCCCTGGCAGGGCCACACTTCAATGACCTGCGGGTATCCCCCACGCGTGTGATGCAGGACCCATCGCGACAGGGGTACCAAGACGGCTCCCACCGGCGGTTTCGCGACGATTTCGCGGCCGCGCCGACCGGGTGGAAAAAGTCAGTCGGCCGCCGCTCGCGCGGGGCGTCGCGCCGGCACCGCGATGCGGCTGACGTCGGAGGCCACCACGATCTCGCCGCCGAACGACGCGGCCGCCTCGGCGCGGAACGCCTCCGGGTCCGGGTAGCGCTGCGAGAAGTGCGACAGGACCAGCGTCCGCACCCCGCACTCCGCCGCCACCCGTCCGGCCTGCGCGGCTGTCAGGTGCCCGTACTCGGTGGCCAGCGCGGCGTCCGCGGACAGGAACGTCGACTCGATCACCAGCAGGTCCGCGTGCTCGGCCAGCTCGAAGACGCCGTCGCAGAGCCGGGTGTCCATCACGAACGCGAACCGCTGGCCCCGGCGCGGCTCGCTCACCGCCGGCAGCTCGACCCGCCGCCCGCCGACCTCGACGAACCCGTCCCGCTGCAGCTGCCCGACCGCGGGGCCACGCACGCCCAGCGCCGCCAGCCGGTCCGGCAGCATCCGCCGGGTGTCCGGCTCGACCAGCTGGTACCCGAACGACTCGACGGGGTGCGACAGCCGCCGCGCGAGCAGACGGCCGAACGCGCCGCGCGCGATCTCACCCGGCTCGGCCACCGGCGACTCCACCAGCTCCGCCGTCTCGTGGAAGGCGCTCGCGTGCCGCAGCCGCGCGAAGTACTCCGCGCCGGAGGCCGGGTAGTGCGCGACCACCGGGTGCCGCACCCCGTCCAGCGACAACCGCTGCACCACGCCCGGCACGCCGAGGCAGTGGTCGCCGTGGAAGTGGCTCAGGCAGATCCGCGTGATCGAACTGGCCGCCACCCCGGCGAACAGCATCTGCCGCTGTGTGCCCTCGCCGGGGTCGAACAGCAGTCCCTCGCCGTCCCAGCGCAGCAGGTAGCCGTTGTGGTTGCGGGTGCGCGTCGGCACCTGGCTCCCGGTCCCCAGCACCACCAGTTCACGCACGGACACCCCCCGACCCTAGGCCGCGCAGCCGCAACGCCGTCCACAGCTCCGCCCGCACGTCCGGGTCGTCGAGATCGCGCCCGGTCAGCTCGGCCACTTTCGCGATGCGGTTGCGCAGGGTGTGCCGGTGGACGCCGAGCCGCGCCGCCGCCGGGTCCCACTGCCCGTGCCGCCGCAGCCACTCCGCGAGCGACGCCACCAGGTCGCCACGCCCGGTCTCGTCGTGGCGCACCAACGGTTCCAGCACCGCCGCGGCAAACGCTTGCGCCTCCTCCGCGGGCAGCAGCGAGACCAGGTCACCGCGGAACCGCACCAGCTCGGTCCGCGACGCGACGCGCGTCGCCCGCTGGTGCGCCTGCGCCAGTTCGGCGTAACCGGCCGCCGGCGCCACACCGCCGGCCAGCTCCGGGGACCAGCCGGACGGCCCGATCGCCACGACGAACCCGTCCAGCTCGGCGGCGAACGCCGGGCTGCCGTCGAGGGCGTCGAGCACGCGCTCGACCTGACCGGTCAGCGCGAACACCTCGACCGGTTCCGGCGGCAGGCCGACGATCCCGGCGACCAGCTCGTGCTGCCCGGCCAGCAACAAACGCATACATGCGGTATGTACCTTGCGGCGCTCCGACTCCAGCCCGCGCGCTCGCGTCAACGTGAGGGTGAGCAGTGACGCGGCGGCGCTCAGCACGTGCCCGCTGGTCCGGTCGAACGGCTCCGGCCGCCCGGCGACGAGGAACCCCTGGTTGCGCAGCACCTGGACGACCACGTGCTGCCCGTCCACCTCGAAACTGGCGCTCGCCGGCCCGCCACGCAGCCGCGCCAGCTCGCCCGCCACCGACGGCAGCCGTTCCGCGGCCGCCGCCGGGGCGGCCCGTACCAGCTCGCCGCCGCGGCCGACCAGCAGCACGAACCCGTTGAGCAGCCGAGCCAGCCGTCGCACCGCCGCGTCCGGCCCGCGCAACGCCGCCCGCGTCAGCTCCTGCTGCGCCGCGTTGGTGGCGGTGACCTCGGCGTAGGAGTCCGCAGCGAGGGCCGCCGACACCGCCTTGCTGATCGCGATGAACGGCGTCCGCCGCGGCACTTCCAGCAGCGGTAGCCCGGCGTCGGCGGCGGCGCGCACCAGCGCGGCGGGCGCTTCAGCATGGCTGAGCCCGATGCCGAACCCGAGCCCGGCCAGCCCCCGCGCCGTCAGCCTGGTGACGTACTCAGGCTCGCCGGACAGCCGCAATCCCGTGGTCAGCAGCAGCTCACCGCCTTCGAGGAACGGCGTCGGGTCGTCCAGCTCGCTGACGTGCACCCACCCCACCGGGCGGTCCAAACCGGACTGCCCGGCCAGCACGCGCAGACCGAGCGTCGGGTCGGCGAGCAGTCGCCGCAGGGTCACCGGCACGACCACCACTCTGCCACTTCGTCCAGTTCTCCGAGCCCTTATTGGCCGGTTCGGCCATTTCCGTCCACGCCGGGCGAGCAGATGCTGGACCGATGAGCTTCCCCTACTGGGTCGCCGGCCGCCCGGCGACGAGCGACGACCTCGTCGAAGTCCGCAACCCCCGCGACGGCGCGCTCGCCGGAACCACCAGCAACGCGACCGCGGCCGACGTCGAAGCCGCCGTCGCCGCCGCGCACGACGTCCGGCACGAGGTCGCGCAGCTGCCGGCGTACGTGCGCGCGGACGCCCTCGACCACGTCTCCCGGCGCCTGGCCGAGCGCGCCGACGAGATCGCGGACCTGATCCACGCCGAGTCGGGCAAGCCGTTGAAGTGGGCGCGGGCCGAGGTCGGGCGCGGGGTGTCGACCTTCCGCTGGGCCGCCGAGGAGGCCCGCCGGTTCTCCGGCGAGCTGCAGCGGCTCGACACCGACGCCGCCTCCGCCGGGCGGCTGGCGCTGGTCCGGCGCGCGCCGCGCGGGCCGGTCCTGGGGATCACCCCGTTCAACTTCCCGCTCAACCTCGTCGCCCACAAGGTGGCCCCGGCGATCGCCGTCGGCTGCCCGATCGTGCTCAAACCCGCGCCCGCGACTCCGCTGACCGCGCTGGTGCTCGGCGAGCTGCTCGCCGAGACCGCCCTGCCCGCCGGCTCGTGGTCGGTCCTGCCGATGCCGAACGAGGCGGCGAGCGAGCTGGTCGCGGACCCGCGGCTGCCGGTCGTGTCGTTCACCGGGTCCGGACCGGTCGGCTGGTCGATCCAGGACCGGGTGCCGCGCAAGCACGTGACCCTGGAGCTGGGCGGCAACGCGGCGGCGATCGTCTGCCCGGACTGGACGGACCTGGAGTTCGCGGCGCAGCGCATCGCGACCTTCGGCACGTACCAGGGCGGCCAGTCGTGCATCTCAGTGCAGCGGGTCTACGCGCACCGCGACGTGTACGCCGAGCTGGCCGACCGGGTCGTCGCCCACGTGCGCAAGCTGGACGTGGACGGCGAGGTGGGCCCGCTGATCAACGAGGCGGCCGCGGTGCGGGTGCAGTCGTGGGTCGACGACGCGGTCGCGTCGGGCGCCGAACTGCTCGCCGGCGGGACGCGGCAGGGCGCGACCGTGGCGCCGACCGTGCTCGCCGGTGCGTCCGAGGACTGCGCGGTCAACGCCGAGGAGATCTTCGGCCCGGTGCTGTCGCTCGCGCCGGTCGACTCGGTGGAGGAGGCCTTCGAGCGGGTCAACGCGTCGCGGTTCGGTTTGCAGGCCGGGGTCTTCACGCACGACCTGCGGGTCGCGTTCGAGGCGTCGGCGCGGCTGGAGGTCGGCGGCGTGGTGGTCGGCGACGTGCCGAGCTACCGGGCCGACCAGATGCCCTACGGCGGGGTGAAGGAGTCCGGCACCGGCCGGGAGGGGGTCCGCGCGGCCATGGAAGACCTCACTGAGCAGCGGGTTCTCGTGCTGACCGGGGTGCGCTGAAGATTTCCGAAAGAAAATTGTCCGCCGTTGTCGATTCGCCCGGTGCTCGATCGATGTCATCGTGACGGTCCTATTGGGGACCACCTCGACAGCAGGGAGAAGACGATGAAGTTCATGGTCCTGGTCAAGGGCGACGAGAACACCGAGGCCGGCGCCATGCCCACCGAGCAGGAGCTGGCGGACATGACCAAGTTCAACGAGGAGCTGGTCAAGGCCGGTGTGATGCTGGCGGGCGAGGGCCTGCACCCGAGCTCGAAGGGTGCGCGGGTGCGGTACTCCAGCGAGGGCACGACCGTGATCGACGGCCCGTTCGCGGAGTCGAAGGAGCTGATCGCGGGCTTCTGGATCCTCGACGTGAAGTCGAAGGAGGAGGCCGTCGAGTGGCTGAAGCGGGCGCCGTTCCGGGACACCGAGATCGAGATCCGGCAGGTGTTCGAGGCCGAGGACTTCGGTGAGGCGTACACGCCGGAGCTGCGTGAGGCCGAGGACCGGATGCGGCAGAAGATCGAGGAGCAGCACGGGCGGTAGGAACTTGCCCTCGCCGCGGTGAGGTGGTGTGCTCGGTGACCGTGACGGTCACCGAGGCACATCGCACCATCGACGCCGTGTGGCGCATCGAGTCCGCGAAGCTGATCGCCGCGCTGACGCGCATGGTGCGCGACGTCGGGCTGGCCGAGGAGCTGGCGCAGGACGCGCTGGTGGCGGCGCTGGAGCAGTGGCCGTCGTCGGGTGTGCCGTCGAACCCGGGCGCGTGGCTGATGACGATCGCCAAGCGCCGCGCGATCGACCACTTCCGGCACCTGAAGATGGCGGAGCGCAAGCACGAGGAGATCGGGCTCGACCTGGAGACGACGCAGCAGGCGATCGAGGTCGAGCCGGACGAGGTGCCGGACGACCTGCTGCGGTTGATCTTCACGGCGTGCCACCCGGTGCTGAAGACGGAGGCGCGGGTGGCGCTGACGTTGCGCTTGCTGGGCGGGCTGACGACGGACGAGATCGCGCGTGCGTTCCTGGTGCCGGAGTCGACGGTGGCGCAGCGGATCGTGCGGGCGAAGCGGACGCTGGCGCAGAAGAAGGTGCCGTTCGAGGTGCCCGCCGGGCCGGAGCTGGCGGAGCGGCTGGGGTCCGTGCTGGAGGTCGTGTACCTGATCTTCAACGAGGGCTATTCCGCGACGGCCGGCGACGACTGGATGCGCCCCCAGCTGTGCGCCGACGCGATGCGGCTCGGGCGGATCCTGGCCGGGCTGGCGCCGCAGGAGCCCGAGGTGTTCGGGCTGGTGGCGTTGATGGAGTTGCAGGCGTCGCGGTCCAGGGCGCGGGTGACGCCGGACGGTGAGCCGATCTTGTTGCTGGACCAGAACCGGGCGAAGTGGGACCGGTTGCTGATCGGGCATGGGCTGGCGGCGCTGGAGCGGGCGGAGAGCCTGTCGCGGGTGCGTGGACCGTACGTGCTGCAGGCGGCGATCGCGGCGTGCCATGCCCGGGCGGGTGCGCCGGAGGACACCGATTGGGAGCGGATCGCGGCGCTGTACGGGGAGCTGGCGGAGGTGACGCCGTCGCCGGTGGTGGAGCTGAACCGTGCCGTGGCGGTGTCGATGGCTTCGGGCCCGGAGGCGGCGCTGCCGTTGGTGGACGAGCTGGCGGCCTCGCCGGCACTCGCGAGGTACCACCTGCTACCCACAGTGCGAGGCGACTTGCTCGCGAAGGTGGGTCGGCTGGCGGAGGCGCGGGCGGAGTTCGAACGGGCGGCTGCGTTGACGCGGAATTCGCGGGAGCGGGATGTGCTGCTGGCGCGGGCTAAGGCTGCGGCTGGGGAGTAGGTGGGGTTTCTGACGGCTGTCCGGAGTGGACGGTTCATGTTGGTGCGAGTGGTCCTTTCGCGGGGGGATGAACGGACCGTTCATCGTGATGCGGCTGGTCTCCTCGTGCGGCGCTGGCTCGAACGTTCATCGTGATGCAGCTGGTCTCTTCGTGTGGCGATGAATGGACCGTTCATTGCGGTGCGACTAATGGACCGTCCATCGTCGTGCCGCTGGCCCCCACGCGCGGCGATGAACGGACCCGTTCATCGCCGCCGCCACCGCCTGTCCACCCGTGCGTGATTGAAAGGACCATTCATCAGGTCACCGCTGGCCCAACGGCTACACCGGTGAAGCGGTGCAGCCGTGAAGCGATGAATGGACCATTCATCGAGGCACCACCGGCCCACCCGCCCGCGAAGGCATGAACGGACCACTCATCGACACACGACCGGCCCACCCGCGAACCTATGAACGAACCATTCATCGAGGCGCGACATGCCTACCCGCCCCGAAGGCATGAACGGACCGTTCATCAAGCCACGACATGCCGCCCCGCTCGCGAAGGCATGAATGGACCGTTAATCTACCCATGAACGGATCATTCATCCACACACCACAGACCCCATCATCGCGGCATGAACGGGCCGTTCATCGGCGCACGACAGGCCCACCCGCTCGCGAAGCCATGAACGGAGCGTTCACCTACCCGCCACAGATCCCGTCATCGCGGCATGAACGGGCCGTTCATCGGCGCACGACAGGCCCGCCCACTCGCGAAGACATGAACGCGCCGTTCACCTACCCGCCACAGATCCCGTCATCGCGGCATGAATGTGCCCTTCATCGGCGCACGACATACCCACCGACTCCCAAAGCCATGAACGGACCGTTCATCCACCCACCACAAGCCCCACCACCGCCGCGTGAATGGACCGCTCATCAAACCCGCTCGATCCCCTCCCCACCCGGGAGCCGTAGCAACTGCAGCTAGAGCGACCCGAGCCCAGCCTCCAGCAGATCGAACATCCGCTCCCCAGCCCGCCCCACCGCCGCCGCGATTTCTGGTTCCGCCTCGCCGGCTGCGGTGCGTCGCAGGACCTCGTCGAACAGCAGGCGGTGCACGCCGGCGATCTGGGCCGCCCCGGCGCGCGCCGTGTCCTCATCGAAGTCCGACAACGCAGTAGCCAGCGCCTTCTCCCGCTCCTCGTGCAACTCACGCAACCGCGCGAGCAGCGTCGGGCTCTCGACGACCATCCGCGCGAACTCCGGCCCCGAGAAACCCAACAGCGCATCCCGGCGCTCGAGCCCCGCCCGCCACGCGCGACGGAACGCCGGCACCAGCGGCCGCCCCCGCACCTCGGCCAGGCTCGCCACGAACGACTCGTGCACGTCGAAGACCAGGTCCTCCTTGCGCGGGAAGTGGTTGGTGACCGTCATCTTCGCCACCTCCGCCGCCTCCGCGACCTGCGCGATCGTCACCTCCTCGAACCCCCGCGAGATGAACAACCGCGTCGCCGCGTCGGAGATCGCCTGCCGTGTCCGCTGCTTCCTCAACCCGCGCTCCACGGACCTCACCCTACGCTATGCTTGACCTAATATTAGGTCCGACCTAAACAACTGGAGGCCGAGATGCGGCTCATGACCGTCCACGCCCACCCCGACGACGAGTCCAGCAAGGGCGCCGCCACGATGGCGCGCTACGCCGCGGCAGGCGCGGACGTCCTGGTCGTCACCTGCACCGGCGGCGAGCGCGGCGACGTCCTCAACCCGCGCCTGGACACCCCCGAAGTCCGCGCAAACCTGCCCGAGATCCGCCGCCGGGAGATGGCCCGCGCGAGCGAGATCCTCGGTGTGCGGCAACGGTTCCTCGGCTTCCGCGACTCCGGCCTCACCGACGACCCGCCCGCCGACAGCTTCGCCCGGCAACCCCTCGGCACCGCCGTCGACAGGCTCGTCGAGGTCATCCGCGAGTTCCGCCCGGACGTGCTCGTCACCTACGACGAGACCGGCGGCTACCCGCACCCCGACCACATCCGCACCCACCAGGTCGCGGTCGCCGCGTTCGACGCCGTCGCCGGCACGCCCTGGCAGATCGCCAAGCTCTACTACCTCGCCACCCTCACCAAGGAGTGGTTCCAGGCCATGCACGACGCCCTCACCGCACGCGGCCTCGACTCCGGCATGGCCGAGGTCCTCGCCGAACTGCCGGACACCCACACCCCAGTCACCACGCGGATCCACTGCGCCGACCACTTCGACACCCGCGACCGCGCCCTGCTCGCCCACGAGACCCAGGTCGGCCCCGACAACCGGTTCCTGCGCCACCCGCGCGACGTCGAACGCGAGGTGTGGCCGACCGAGGACTACGTCCTGGCCCGCTCGCTGGTCCCGGCCGACCTGCCGGAGGACGACCTGTTCGCCGGGATCACGGCTGCTGCGGCGGATCCAGCATGACCGTCGAATCCGCAGGCGCCGGCTCGACCTGCTTGCGCCGCCGCTCCCGGAACACCCACCCGCCGACCACGCCCGACCCGAAGCCGAACAGGTGCCCCTGCCAGCTGATGCCCTCCTCGGCCGGCAGCAGCGCGGTGAACTGGTAGGCGAAGCACAGCGCCATCACGAGCCCGATCACGATGTCGATCGGGCGCCGGTCGAACAAGCCACGCACGATGATGTAGCCGAAGTAGCCCAGCACCACGCCGCTCGCGCCGGCGGTCACCCCGTTCGGCGGCGACACCAGCCACACGCCGAGCCCGCTGCCGACCACGATCAGCGCCGTCACCCCGAGGAACTTCCGCACCCCGCGGTAGGCGGCGAGGAACCCGAAGATGAACAGCGGCCCGGAATTGCTTTCGATGTGCGCCCAGCTGAAATGCAGGAACGGCGCGGTCAGCGCCTCGGGCAGCGAACTCAGCTCGCGGGCGCGGATGCCGAAGTCGAAGCTCAGCGCGTAGTCGGTGGCCCAGTTGACGATCTGCACGATCCAGATGACGGCCAGGAACCCGACCATCACCCACAGCGCCTTGCGCGCCTCGGCGATCATGGCCTGGGCTTCGGCGCCGCTGGGCAACGCGCGTTCCTTCATCCGGTCAGGGTAATGGAATTATCGGCGTTTTCCCGGCGAATCCGGAGCGCGGACGCGAGCAGGGTGACCACGAGCCCGGCGGCACCCCACACCACCAGCACGGTGATCGGGCCGCCGGTCGCGTTCCCGGCGAAGTAGACCTCGTCGCGGATCGCCTCGGTGCCGGCGCCGTTGGGCAGCCAGTCGCCGATCGCGCGCCAGAACGGCGGCAGCAGCTCGGTCTGGTAGGCGCCGCCCGCGCTCGGGTTGCCGAGCACCACGAAGATCAGCACGGTGATGCCGACGCCGATCACGCCGAACAGCACCTGGAAGGCCATGGTGACGGTCGCCGCCGCGAAGGTGAGGGCCGCGCCGATCCACCACAGGGACAGGAAGTGGCCGGTCAGCGCGCCGAGGACCTGGTCGACGACCAGCGCGCCGCCCAGCCCGGACACGATCGCGTAGGGCACCATCGCGGCGAGCCGGATCACCGTCCGGCGCAGCGTCGCGGGACGGGCGCCCTTCGCGATGCCGAGTGCGGCGGCGGCGAGGTAGCCGCCGACGAGCCAGCCGACGACCGCGTAGAAGGCGGTCAGCCCGCGGGCGTCGCCGGCCTGCGGTGGGACGAGATCTTGGACGACCGGTGCGCGGTTCTGGGCGGCGCCGAGTTGGGTGAAGACCTGTTCGACGGCGGTGGCGAGGGCCGGGCCCGCGGCGGTCGCGACCAGGAGGGTGCCGCTGTCGGCGAGGTAGGCCGCCTCCACGTCACGGTCGAGGACCAGTTGGCGCGCGTCGTCCGCATTTGGGCTCGGTGACGCCTCGACGGGCGTGCCGTCGAGGGCGTTGATGCGGTCGACCGTCTGCTGTGGACCGACGACGGCGACGGCGACCCGGTGCGGCGACGGGCTGTGGAAGGCGCCGACGTAGGACAGGATGAAGCCGAGCTGCAGGAGCAGCACCCCGAGCACCAGCAGAACGGTCCGCGGGGCGACCGCGTCCCGCAGATCGTGCGCAAGGCTCCGCGGTTCTTCGCTGGTCATGGCCCCGAACCTAGGCGCGGCGGGGCCCAGCCGCGCGGCGAAGATTCACTCGATCCCGCTGTCATTCAGCTGTGCCGCGCCCGGTGGCGAAAGCTGCGGGCGGCACCGGACGGTGACACCTGGCGGCACCGCCACGGCGCATCA
>NZ_AFWY03000043.1:0-66822 GCF_000231075.2 Amycolatopsis sp. ATCC 39116
TCGCCCCGCACCCCCAACCACAACCCCGGTCCCCACCCACCGCCGCGCCAACACCGCCGCCACAACCCGCGCCCACCCACCGCTCACCCCCACCCCCACCACAACCCCGCCCTCACCCACCCCCAGCCCAACCGGCCGCCGCGACCATCCCCAGCCGCCCCGGATCCCCCGGGTCCAATGGCCCTACCGGCCACCACCGGCCGGGGTGATCGTGGTGGCCGTGACGTTCCCCGCGCGCGAAAGACCGGTCGCTCCGATGCTCGATCCGTTCGGACTGGAAGTGCTGGGGCGGGAGCAATGCCTGGAGCTGCTCGCCACCGCCGGGATCGGGCGCGTCGTGTTCACCACGCGCGGTCTGCCCGCCGTCCAGCCGGTCCGGTTCGTGCTGGCGGACGACGCGGTCAACTTCGGCGCGCCGGCCGCCAGTCCGCTGTTCGTCGCCGCGCACGACGGGGTGGTCGCGTTCGAGGCGGACGCCTTCGCCCCGGACCTCGGGTCCGGCTGGTGGGTGACGGTGCTCGGCCGGGCCCGGGCCACCCGCGAACGCGCCAGGGCGTGGCCGGCGAGCACCGCCGATGACCGTTGGATCCGCATCCCGCTGGAAGTAGTCTCGGGTCGGCGGCTCGTGGGGTAGGGCTGCCGGAAGGGCAGTGGTGATCGGACCGGGCGTTCGCGGACTTGTCGAGGCCGTCGTCGGGGTCGCGGCTGACCTCAGCCTGCCCGAGATCCTGTCCAAGATCGTCACCAGCGCGTGCGGCCTCACCGGCGCCGCGCACGCCGTGATCCAGGTGCCGGACGCCGCGCCCGTGCGCACCGGCGACCCGGCCGCGCCCGGCTCGTCGCTGACGATGCCGCTGCACGCGCGTGGCGGGCGGTTCGGCGAGCTGCGGCTCACCGGCAAGGAGGGCGGGTTCACCGGCGCCGACCGGGAAGCCGTCGTCACGCTCGTCGCCGCGGCCGGCATGGCCATCGACAACGCCACCCTGTACGAGCGGACGCGCAGCCGCGAGCGCTGGTTGGAGGCTTCGCACGAGGTCACCGCGGCCCTGCTCACGGGCGAGGACCCGCAGCGCACGCTGCGCCTGATCGCCGAGCACGCCCGGGTGGTCGCGGGCGCCACGGCCGCCGCGGTCGCCGTCCCGCGCGAGGACGACCCCGGCACGCTGGTGTTCGAGGTCGTCGCCGCGGGCGAGGACGCCCCGCCCGGCCTGGCCGGGCTGACGGTGCCGGTCGACGGCACGGCGAGCGGTGCGGCGTTCCGCTCCGGTGAAGCGGTGGTCGTGCGCAACTACGGCCGCTACGCCGCCAAAGAGCAGGCCAAGGTCAACATCCGGATGCCGGATCAGATCACCGGGCTGGACTCGGCGGTCGCCGTGCCGTTGGTCGTCGGCGGGGAGACCCTGGGCGTGCTGCTGGTCGCGAAGTTCGGCGGCGCCGCGCCGTTCACCGACGACGAGGTCGGGCTGGCCCGCACGTTCGCCGGGCACGCGGCGCTGGCGATGGAGTTCGCCCGCGCCGAGGAGGACCGGCAGCGGCTCGCCGTGTTCACCGAACGCGACCGCATCGCCCGCGACCTGCACGACCTGGTCATCCAGCGGCTGTTCGCGACCGGGCTGGGGCTGGAGGCGCTGCGGCCGCTCGTCACGCAGCCCGAGGTCGCGGACCGGCTGACGGGTTTCGTGCAGGAGCTGGACCGCACCATACGCGAGATCCGCAACAGCATCTTCTCGCTGACCCAGCCCGACGAGGCCGCCGAAGGTGTGCGCGCGGAGCTGCTGCGGCTGGCGCAGGACTGCACCCCCGCGCTGGGGTTCACGCCCCGGCTGGGGTTCACCGGCCCGGTCGATTCGGCGGTGCCTGCCCCGGTGCGCGCCGATCTCACGGCGACGGTGCGGGAAGCGTTGTCGAACGTCGCCCGCCACGCGAAGGCGGACGCGGTGTCGGTGGAGGTGGCGGTGGACGTGGCCGGCCGGTCGCTGACGCTGACCGTCACCGACGACGGTGTCGGAATTCCGGACGAGCCCGGGCGGCGCAGCGGGCTGGTCAACTTGGGCGAGCGGGCGGCGCGGTGGCGTGGCAGTTGTTCGGTCGGCCGGAGTGGCGAGCGCGGGACGAAGCTCGTGTGGACGGCCGAGCTCAACGGCGCGGGGAGGGTGCGATGACGGTCTCGGTGTTCCTGCTCGACGACCACGAGCTGGTGCGGACGGGTTTGCGGACCGTGCTGGAGTCCGAAGGCGACATCCGGGTGGTCGGCGAGGCGAGCACCGTCGCCGAGGCCCTGCACCGGATTCCGCAGCTCACACCGGACGTGGCGATCCTCGACGTGCGCCTGCCGGACGGCGAAGGGATCGGGGTGTGCCGGGAGATCCGGTCGTCGGTGGATCCGGCGCCGGCGTGCCTGATGCTGACGTCGTACTCGGACGACGAGGCCCTGTTCGGGGCGATCATGGCTGGTGCCGCGGGATATCTGCTGAAGCAGGTGTCCGGGATGAACCTGGTGGACGCGGTGCGGCGGGTGGCGGCGGGCGCGTCCTTGCTGGACCCGGAGCTGACCGCCAAGGTGCTGAACCGGATGCGCGGCGAGGGTCAGGCGGATCCGGGGTACGCGCAGCTCAGCCCGCAGGAGCGGCGGGTGCTGGAGCTGATCGCGGACGGGCTGACCAACCGGCAGATCGGGGAGCACCTGCACCTGGCCGAGAAGACGGTCAAGAACTACGTGTCGTCGGTGCTGCACAAACTCGGCTTCGAGCGGCGTACCGAAGCCGCCGTGTACGCCACCCGGCGGCGTGACATTTCCCGTCGGCAAACAGGGCCATTGGACCCTGTTCGCGGCGCTCGTGATCGGCGAAGGTGAAGAGGTCAAAACAGAAGATTCTCGGCCGCGCCGGTCGCCGCGAGCTGAGATAACCGGCCGGAGCAGCGGCCTCCCACCCCTCCCGCTGCTCCGGTCAACTATTGTCTGTTGTGGACGGTGGGGGTAGGTTGCGCCGGATGGGGCTCACTGGGGCGGAGATCTCGGAAGCGGTGCACGACGCCGGCTGGCGGTACGTGCTGACGGGTTTGTCGACCGCGGTGGCGGTGCCGTCGGCGCGGGACGCGGGGGTTGTGGCGCAGCGGGTGCTGTCGGTGGCGGACGAGGTGGCGGTGGACATCCGGCCGGGTCGCGTGCGGCTGGTGCTCGCCCCGGTGACCGCGAGGGAGATCGACCTGGCCCGGCGCATCTCCGAGCTGGTGCGGGAGCTGGGACACGAGCCGTCGCCGGGGGACGCGCAGGTGCTGGAAATCGCGATCGACACGCTCGACGCTTCGCGGATCGCGCCGTTCTGGCGGGCGGTGATGGACTACGTCGACGGCCCGCGGCCGCCCGAGGTGGTCGACCCGCGGGGTCAGGGGCCGTCGATCTGGTTCCAGCAGATGGACGCCCCGCGCCCCCAGCGCAACCGGATCCACATCGACGTGTCGGTGCCGCACGACGAGGCGCAGCGCCGGATCGAAGCCGCGCTGGCCGCCGGGGGCGTCCTCCGATCCGCCGAGGCCGCCCCGGCATTCTGGGTACTGGCCGACGCCGAGGGAAACGAAGCGTGTGTGACGACCTGGCAGGGGCGGGACTAACGCTTCGGCGCCGCGCTGGCTTGTCCGCACTACCTCGCCGCGGCCAGCCTCGCCGGACTGCCTTGCTGCGGTGCCGACCCACCTGCGCGCCACGCTGCCTCACCGTGCTGCCGCGCGGCACTGCCACGCTGGCTTGCCGCACTGTCTCAGCTGCGATGCCGAGCCGCCTGCACGCCCAACCCGCACTCCGCACGCGCTTGAAAGGACCGTTCAACCGCCACGGCCCACCCAATCGCCCGTCGCACCTCGTTGAAATGCCCGTTCAACCCCGCACGACTGGGCACCTCACCGACCACCACGAATCACCCCGCCCAGAAAACCACCAACCACCCGCCGCGCAGAACCCCACCACCCAGACAACCCCAAACCCCTACCGCAACCCACTCAACTCCTCCGCCGCCCGCAGCACATCCGCGTACCGCACGTACAACCCGGCCAACCCGAACCGCAGGACTTCGGGCGGCCGGAAGTCCCCGATGACCCCGCGTGCGATCAGCTTCCCCATCGCTCCCTTGGCGTCCGGCCACGCGACCGACACCTGGTTCCCCCGCGCGTGCGACCGCGGCGTCACCACACGCGCGCCCGGCACCAGCGAGTCCAGGCACCGCAGGAAGAAGTCCCCCAGCGCGAGCCCCTTCGCGCGGACCTGGTCGATCATCACGTCGCGCCACACGTCCAGCGCGGCGTCCAGCGCCAGCATCGACAGGATGTCCGGCGTCCCGGTGCGGCCGCGGCTGATTCCCGCCCGCCCGGCATAGTCCGGAGTCATGCCGAACGGATCCGCATGCCCGGCCCACCCGGTCAGCGGCTGGTCGAAGTCGTCGAGCCACTTCCGCGCCACATAAAGGAACGCCGGCGCCCCGGGCCCGCCGTTGAGGAACTTGTACGTGCACCCCACCGCCAGGTCGACACCGGCGGCATCCAGCGGCACCGGCACCGCCCCCACCGAATGGCACAGGTCCCACACCACGACCGCGCCGGCCGCGTGCACCGCCGCCGTGATGCCCGGCAGGTCGTGCAGCTCCCCCGTCACGTAGTCGACGTGGTTGACCAGCACCACGGCCGTCCGCGGACCGACCTCCGACGCCAGCGTCCCGACCGGCACCCGCCGCACGGAGTGACCGGTCATGCGCGCCGCGCTTTCGGCGATGTAGCCGTCCGTGGGGAAAGTGCCCGCGTCGACCAGGATCTCCGGCCGTCCCGGGTTCAGCCGCGCCGCCGCGACCACCGCCTTGAACAGGTTCACCGTCGTCGAGTCGCCGACCACCACCTGGCCCGGCCCCGCCCCGATCAGCGGCGCGATGCGGTCGCCGATCCGCTCCGGCGCGTCCCACCAGCCTTCGTCCCAGGACCGGATCAGCCGCCCGGCCCACTGCTCGCCGACCACCTCCGCGAGCCGCGGCGCGACCCCGCGCGGCGGGGCGCCCAGTGAATTCCCGTCCAGATAGGACACGTCCGGGTCGAGATCGAACTCCGCCCGCTTGCCCGCCAGCGGGTCCAGCGCGTCGAGTTCGGCCGCTTCGTCTCGCAGCGACATCGTGTCCCTTTCTCTCTATCGCCCTGTGTTGGCGGTCACATAGGGTGGTGTCTCCGCCAGCTGATCACGAGGAGGTCGCAGTTGACCAGCCAACCGTCCGTCGCTGAGCAGGCCGAGGGCTTGACCATTCCCATGCTCCTCCGTCGCAACGCCGCGGAGTACGGCGACCTGCCGGCGCTCACGTCGCTGGACGACCCGGACCGCCCGACGCTGACCTGGTCGGCGTTCCGCGACGAGATCGCCGCGGTCTCCCGCGGCCTGGCCGACCTCGGCCTGCGCCGCGGTGAGCGGATGCTGATCATGGCGCCGAGCACCCCGGACCACCTGATCGCCGACCTCGCCGCCACGCACCTTGGCGCCATCTCGTGCACCGCGTACGCGACGCTGAGCCCGGAGCAGATCTCCTACGTCGCCCGCCACAGCGGCACCCCGATCGTGGTGCTCCAGGGCACCGACGAGCTCAAGCGCTGGCAGCAGGTCCTGCACGAGCTGCCCGCGCTGCGCCGCATCGTGATGATCGACGCGGACGCCGTCCCCGCAGGTGACGAGCGGTTCGTCAGCCTCGCCGAGCTGCGCGCCCGCGGCGCCGAACTGCACCAGGCCGACCCGCAGGCGTTCGAGGACAGCTGGGCGGACCTGCGCCCGGAGGACCCGATCGCGATGATCTACACGTCGGGCACCACCGGCGACCCGAAGGGCGTGGTGCTGTCCCACCACAACGTGATCTTCGAGGCCTACGCCGTGCACGCGCTGCACGAGTCGCCGATGCACCTGTCGAACATCGCGTACCTGCCCCTCGCGCACATCGCCGAGCGGGAGATCTCGATCTACATGCCGATCGTCTACGCCGGCCACGTGCACACGCTCGCCGATCCGACGCAGGTCGCCGGCGCGCTCGGCCGGGTCCACCCGCAGGGCTTCTTCGGCGTGCCGCGGGTGTGGGAGAAGATCGCCGCTGGGCTCAAGGCGATGCTGCCCAGCCTGCCCGAGGACCGGCGCGAAGCGCTGCTCTCCGCCAGCGACCTGCTGCAGCAGGGCTACAAGCTGCGCAACGCCGGCCAGGAGGTGCCCGCCGACCTCGCCGAGAAGATCGCCGAAGCCGACCGCACGGTGCTCGCCCCGGTGCGCGCGCTGCTCGGGTTCGACAAGCTGCACTTCTGCTCCAGCGGCGCGGCCGCGCTGCCGGTCGAGGTGCTGTACTTCCTCGCCGGGCTGGGTGTGGAGATCCACGAGGTGTGGGGCCTGTCGGAGACCTCCGGCGCGATCACGTCGAACTCGGCGAAGGCGTTCCGCGCCGGCAGCGTGGGTCGCGCGCTGGCCGACACCGAGATCAAGGTCGACGCCGACGGCGAGCTGCTGGTGCGCGGGCCCCTGGTGTTCATGGGCTACCTGCAGGAGGACGGCTCGATCGCCTCCGCGCTGGACGAGGACGGCTGGTTCCACACCGGTGACATCGGGACGATCGACGCCGACGGTTTCGTCACGATCACCGACCGCAAGAAGGAGCTGATCATCACCTCGGGCGGCAAGAACATCGCGCCGACCCGCATCGAGGGGCTGCTCAAGGAGCACCCGCTGATCGGCCAGGCGGTCGCGATCGGCAATGACAAGCCGTACGTGACGGCGCTGATCGTGGTCGACGACGAGTTCCTGCCGGCGTGGGCCGCGCAGCAGGGCATCGAGGGCAGCGACCCGGTGGTGCTGGCCGAGCACCCGGCCGTGCGGGAGGAGATCCAGCGCGCGGTCGAGGCGGCGAACGCGCGGCTGGCCCGCGTCGAGCAGATCAAGAAGTACCAGGTGCTGGCCAAGCCGTGGACACCGGAGAGCGGCGAGGTCACCCCGACGCTCAAGCTGAAGCGCCGGATCATCAACGACCGCTACGCGAACGACATCGCCGCCCTCTACACGGCGGACCAGTAGCGCCTAGGCCGAACGGAGAGGCGTGGTCCACTTGCGCAAGCGCGGTGGAACACGCTTCTCCAGGCCGTAGGGCTCCAGGTGGGCGCTGAACACCTCGTCGAAAGCCTGCCGCACCGTCTCGGTGTCCCACGTCTGCCGTTCGAGGATGGGCGCTTTCAGGTAGGGCTGCCCGACGATGTGCAGCTGCGGCCCGTTGCACCGCACGAGCTGCCCCGTGATGCCCTCCGCCTCGTCGCTCAGCAGGAACAGCACGACCGGCGCGATGCGGGACGGCGTCCGATCGGGGGGACAGTTGCGCAGCGAGCGCTCCGACTTCCAGACCATCCGGGTGTGGGCCAACGGGCAGACGGCGTTGACCCGGATGCCGGATTCCTCCAGATCGAGCGCCCAGGAGTAGGTGAGCGACGCCACCGCTCCTTTGCTCGCCGCGTACACGCCGAGCTTGCGCTGGCCGAGCGAGGCGCCGGAGGAGATGTTGACGATCGAGCCGCCGCGGCCTGCCGCGACCATGGCCTTCACGGCCGCGATCCCGGTGTACATCACGCCGAGGACGTTGACCTCGACCAGCTCCCGGACCTCGTCGAGGTCCTCCTCCCAGGGCAGCGCCTCGTAGTTGAGGCCGGCGTTGTTCACCAGTCCGTCGATCGCGCCGAACTCGGACACGCACAGGTCGACGATCGCCTGTGCCTGCGCCGGGTCGGCCACGCTGTGCCCGCTGGCCACCGCCCGCCCGCCGTGCGCGCGGATGTTCGCCGCGGTGCGTTCGGCCAGCTCGGCGTCGACGTCGTTGACCACGACCGCCGCGCCCGCCTGCGCGAGGTGCACCGCGAAGGCCTCGCCGAGGCCACGGCCGGCGCCGGTCACCACGACGGCCCGGTCCTGCATCAGCATGCTCATCGGTTCTCTCCCCACCGGCCAGTCCCCGAGCTCCAGCCCGTTCTCGGCTGTCTCCCTGGCCTGTGGTTCCAGTCTTCGCGCCGGGACTGCTCAACGGTGACCGCGCGCCGACGAACGGTCCGTCCACTGCGCTGAACGAGTGACGTCTGATCGGCCGGGCTTACCGCACCACGGGTCACGTGGCAGGGAAACTTCCACCGTTCGTCGTAACCCGAAGGTTAGAAGGTCTACGACCGTATGGGCCCAATGAGGAGATACGGTCGCGCTGTGACTGTTCGCCTGCGTGTAGTGAGCGGCATACTGATTGTTGCGGAATGTGTCACTTCGGTGATCGGCGTCACAGGAACCGGGCGGGCAGCGACAGAGTCAGTGAGCGCAGGCAGCCAGCCGACGAGGGGGAAGTGGGGAGAGGTGTGAAGACCACGACTCGCCCATCCATGGGTGCGGCGCTCGCCAACCGCGAGTTCCGCACCGTGTGGCTGGCCGAGGCCCAGTCGGTGCTCGGGGACCAGCTGACCACGGTCGCGCTGGCCCTCACCGTCTACCACCGCACCGGCTCGGCGCTGTGGTCCGCGGTCGCCTACGCCCTCACCTTCCTGCCCGCGCTGGCAGGCGGCCTCGGGCTGGCCCAGCTGGCCGACCGCTACCCGCGCCGCACGATCCTCGTGGTCACCGCGGCGCTGCAGGCGTTCTTCATCGCGATCATGGCCGTGCCGGGCATGCCGGTGGTGTGGTTGTGCGTGCTGGTCATGCTCGCGCGGCTGGCCGGCGCGCCGTCCAACGCCGCGCAGAACGCCCTGACCCGCGAGATCTTCACCGACGACGAGCTGTACCTGCGCAGCCAGGACATCCGCGGCATCACCACGAACACCACGATGCTGGCCGGGCTCGCGCTGGGCGGCGTGATCGTCACCGCCGCGGGCCCGTCGCTGGCGCTGGCCCTGGACGCGCTGACGTTCGCGATCAGCGCGGTGGCCCTGCACCACTGGGTGCGCCCGCGCCCGGCCGCGGGCGACGGCGACGGCTCCTGGTTCGGCGCCATCAGCTGGGTCGCCTCCCAGCGCAGGCTGCGCGTGCTGCTCGGCCTGTCCTGGCTGGTCGGGCTCGCCATGGTGCCGGCAGGCCTGGCCGCCCCGCTGGCGCGCGAGATCGGCGCCCCCGACCAGGCCGTCGGGTGGCTGCTGGCCGCGGACCCGCTGGGGTTCGCGCTGGGCGTGTTCGTCCTGTCCCGCTACGTCTCGGCCTCGGCCCGCCGCCGCACGGTCGGCGTGCTCGCGGTCGTGCCGACGGCACTGCTGCTCGCGTTCGGGCTGCGCCCGGACCTGGTGCTCGCCCTGGTCGTCCTCGCGCTGGCCGGCGCGACGGGCGCGTACATCATCACCGTCGGGGCCACGTTCATCACGTGGGTGCCCAACGAGCTCCGCGGTGGCGCGGGCGGGCTGTACCGGACCGGCCTGCGGGTCGCGCAGGGCGTCGGGGTCGCGCTCGGCGGCGTGCTCGCGCAGTGGTCCGGCGCGGCGACCACGGCGATCATGATCGCGGGCGCGGCCGGGGTGGTCCTCGGTGTACCCCTCGCGGTGGCGTGGGGCCGGGTGCTCGGCACGGACAGCGATGCGACCCGCACCGGCTGACGGCAGCGGCGGCTGCATTCGGAAGATCAGAAGTCACGGTCGCGCACGACGATTCACCTCACGTTATTCGGGCGGAAACAAACACAAATCGAGGGCACCTCAGAAGTCGCGGTCGCGCACGACGAACACCTCTCCCACGGGAACGAAAACGAGCGCTATTCAGACCAGGGGATCAGAAGTCGCGGTCAGACACGAGGAACACCTCCATTCGGTGCCTGTGGCCGGGACGCGTCACGTTCGCGCGGCCGCTCGTGGCGGCGGTACGCGACGCTTCGCGTGCGGTGAGATGATACCTGTTGATGGAAAGTACCCGGCGTCGTTCCGGGCACAGCAAAGTTACCCGGCGGCGGTACGCGATGTCGAGGGAAGGTGAGCCGATGCCTCCGCACCACGCGCGTCGGCGATCGCCTACACTCCACGGCGATCCGGACCTCAGGGAGGGCGTTCAGTCCATCGAGGAGCGAAATTCGGTACCCCGCCAAGCCGCGCCCGAGAGGGCGGAGGCGAACACAAAGCGTGATGCGTCGAGCACGCGCCGCGCCATGTTGCCGCGGAATTGGGCATTGTGGCGGCGGCCGAAGCGTTTCATCGTTTTCCTGCTCGTCACCGAACTGATTGCGGTCGCGTGGCTGGTCGTCGCATTCGTGAACGCGAGCCCGCCGAGCGGTCTCGATTGGCTGCGCTTCGCGATTCTCACCGTGGGCGCGACGGCGCACATTCAACTGACCCGGCGGCAGGAAGAACGTCGGCGAAATGCGGGCGGCCGGGTCCTGATCGACCTGACCGCGGTCTGGGTGGTGCCTGCCGCGATTATTCTCCCGGTGCCGTTGACGATCTTGGTCGTCGGCCTGGTCCGGGTGCAGCGCTGGTTCGTCGCGCGGCGGCCTGCGCACAACTTCGTGTACTCCACGGTGGCCCACATGCTGGCGGCGACGCTCGCCCACCAGGTCTACGTCGAGCTGGGTCCGCACGACTGGGGTTCGCTGGACGTCGCGGGCTCGCTCACCGAGTTCGGCTGGATGCTGGTGGCCGGGCTCATCTACGAGGGCGTGCAGATCCTCTACGTCGGATCCGTGATCGCGCTGGCCGCGCCGGAGAAGGCGAACGCGCGGACGGTGCTGGGCAGCCCGGCGGACAACGTGCTGGAGGCGATCACGATCGGCCTCGGCGCGGTGACGGCGATCCTGCTGGTGATCATGCCGCCGACGGTCGCGATCATGGCCGTGGTGACGGTGGTCTTCAACCGGCTCGCCGAGATCGAGCAGCTGCAGGCCGACGTGCGGACCGACCCGAAGACGCAGGTCGCGAACATGCGCGGCTGGACCGAGTCGGCCGAGCGGGCCCTGAACAGGGCGACGAAGGCGGCCGATCCGCTGGCCATCCTGATGATCGACCTGGACCACTTTAAGTGGATCAACGACACGTACGGCCACCCCGCGGGCGACGACGTGCTGCGGAACCTGGCGCAGCTGCTGGACGAGGTGACCCGCCCGAGCGACGTCGTGGGCCGCTTCGGTGGTGAGGAGTTCCTGGTGCTGCTGCCGGACACGGACCAGGCGGCGGCGACGGTCGCCGGGGAGCGCATCCGCTCGGCGGTGGCCGGACTGCAGATCAGGACGACCAACAAGCGCGGTGACCAGACGCTGGTGTCGGAGCGGACGGCCTCGATCGGGGTCGCGGTGTTCCCCGACCACGGCGACACCCTGCCGACGCTGATGCAGGCCGCGGACGCGGCCGTCTACGAGGCGAAGGAGGGCGGCCGCAACCAGGTCCGGATAGCCCGTGCCGCCCGCGATTCCGCGCTGACGCAACCCCCGCGCGAAGCCAAGCACATCACGCACTGAGCGATTGACGGGCGGCCCGGCGAAAGCCCTTCTCGCGCCCGCCGACTTGCACGCGCCCCCGCGCCAAGCGATTTCCGCCACGCCAGGGTGCAATTCACCCCGGCCACGCACGGCCACCTCAGACCACGCGCGCCGCCACGTCGATTCCCGCCACCGGAGCCCATTGCGGTCTGGCACCCCCGAGAAACCAGCACCGGCGCGGGCGACCGCCGTCATGGCAATTCCGAAGCCCCTCCCACACGGCACCCTCGAGACACGACCCCAACCACGCGGGCCCATCGCTACGGCGATTCCCACTACTGCGCGCCCGGCGCCCGGGCTCCCGTCCCCGACCCGCGCGACGGCATCGCCGAGACTCGACCACCGGCCACGCGACCAGCACAGCGATCCCCACCACGTCGCCCCGCCCTCCACGAGCGGCCCACTCACCCACCCACGACCGGCCCGCCCACAACCCCACGAAAGACCCACTGCACACCGAGAACGCCCCCATCCCCAGAGCACCCGCCCCCACCAGGGCGTTCGCCCTACCCCGGCCCCCCGACTCCTAAACCTCCCACCCCTCACCCACTAGAGTGGCGCACTCCGGAATCCACGATCAGGGAATTCCCTGGTGGCCGCAGAGGCCGCTCCCCTGCCACTCTGGGAGGCGATGATCACCCCAGCGACCTTCACCGACCACCCGCCACCCGGGCAGGCCACCACACCGGTGCCCCGGGTGCGCCGCCGCCTGGCCACCTCCGCCTGGCTGCTGGTGCTGTCGCTGGCCGTCGTCACCTTCGGGTTCGTCGCGTCACGGCCGGCCTCCCCGCCGGACGCCGGGCCGCCCACCGGCGGCGCCCTGGCCGCCCAGCAGGCCATCGAGGCGCTCGTCCACCCCGGCCCGCAGGCGACCGCGCTCGACCTCCTGCCCGCCGACTTCACCCAGGTCACCGGCGTCGTGCCGGGCCAGATGCAGGCGCGGGACGGCACGGTCCGCGCGGTGCACGTCGACGGCGGCTGCTCGACCCCGTGGGGCGACGACAACACGAAGTGGGACTACGCGGTCCCGTGCAAGGCACACGACCTGGGCTACGACCTCCTCCGCTACGCCGCCGCGGTCGGCCACCCCCTCGGCCAGGACGTCCGCGAGGCGCTGGACCAGCGCCTGTCCGACGACATGCACGCGGCCTGCGTCATCAACCCGATGGACTCGCCACGCACGTGCCGCGTCGTCGCGAGCCTCTACTCCGCCGGGCTCGTCGTGAACTCCTGGCACCAGCGCTGGGGCCCGCCGGTCGGCGACCCGATCGGCCCGCTGCTGGCAGGCGTCGCCGTGATCGGGTGCCTGTTGATCTTCCGGCTCCGCGGCTGGCTGCAGCACCGGCACGCCCGCGTCGCCACGCCCCCGCCGCCGGCCGCCACGAGGCCGCCTGCGCCGCTGTCCCCGTGGGTGACCCTCGGCGTGGGCAGCCTGGTGCTGCTGATCCTCGGGGAATCGGCCATCGCGCTGGCGCGGTGGGCCGGCGTGGGCGCGGACTGGCTGTGGCCGCTCACGTGGGTGGCTCAACTCGCCCCGGTGTTCTTCTTCGCCGGCGGCCGCGCCAACGCGGCGGGCTGGCGCGCCACCAGGGACAGCGGCGGCGGGTACCGCCAGTACCTCGCCCACCGCGCGAGCTGGCTGCTGCGCCCGGCCCTGATCTTCGTCGTGGTGGCGCTGCTCGTCCCGCTGGCGCTCGAACTGCTCGGCATCCCCGAGGGCACGAACGCCGCGATCATGCGCATCGCCCTGCACCCGCTGTGGCTGCTGGGCATCTACCTGCTCACGGTGGTGGCGACCCCGCTGATGCTCGCCCTGCACCGGCGCGCCGCGGCGGCCTCGGTCGCCGGCCTCCTCGCCTTCGTCGTGCTGGCCGAGATGGCGGCACGGGCCATCGGCTCGCCCATCCCGCGCTACCTGGCGGCCTTCGGCCTCGCGCTGCTCGCCCAGCAGGTCGCGTTCGGGCGGATCCGCACGTCCAACCGGCTGCTCCTGGTCGGTGTCACGGCCGCGGGGGTCACCGGTCTCGCCCTGCTCACCACGGTCGGCGGGCTCAGCCGCGACCTGCTCGGCGCGCCGGGCGCGCCGCCCGCGTTGTCCGGGCCCACCCTGCCGGTCCTGCTGCTCGGCGCCGCCCAGATCGGCCTGCTGGGCCTGGCCGCGAAACCGCTCGCCCGGCTGACCACCCGGTGCGCCGCCCTCGCCCGACTGGCGATGCGCGCGCCGATGAGCCTGTACTTGGGCTTCCTCGCCGCGATGCTGCTCGTCGTCGCGCTGGTCTACCTGCCGGACCACCCGGCAGCGATCTTCGGCTGGGTCCGCGACCCGCGCACGTGGTTCGCGCTGGCGCTGCTCGCGGTCCCCGCGCTGATGGTCTTCTGGTGGTTCGAGCGCCACCCGCGGGAGACGGCTGTCCCGGTCGCCGACCACCCGGCCTCCGACGGCTGGCTCGCCCACGCGGCGACCATGCTCGGAATCGGGTTCGCCGTGGTCGGGCTGTTCGGGTTCGCGCTGACCCGGTTCGGCGGTGACGACGGCTCGATCATGGGACTGCCGGTCGACCCGATCCAGAACCTTATCCAGCTGCTGATCGGGGTATTCCTCCTGCACACGGTGCGGACAGGGCTCAGCGGCGCGCGCAGCACGTGGGTCGTCACGGGGGTCGCGTGCGTTCCGGCGCTGCTGTCGGCGGCCGATCCCGTGACGATGGCGGTGCACGGCGTGACGGCCCTGATCGCACTGGCGGCGGTGGCCAGCACGCTCGTATCCACCAAGGCGGTGGCGCAAAACACGTAACCGAGTGTTGTGAACCACTTCCGGTTGGCCGTATGCGACGCTACGGCCGAGTAGGTGAACGATAGCGGCGACGAAAGGAGCACCTGGCGTGGACGACCCGCGGAACGATCGTGGGACCGGCCGGCCCGCACGGCCGCGACCGCGCCAGATCGACGCCCGCTACGAAGGCCCGGTCCGGCGCACGCCGGCGGACCGAGCCGGTCGCTCCTCCGCCGACCGCATCCCGCCCGAACGGGTGGGCCGCACCCCGGCCGACCGCGCCGGGCGCACCTCCGCGGGCCGCCCGGCCGTCGACCGCGCAGGTAAACCGGCGGGCAACCGCACCTCGGCAGGCCGCCCACCTGCCGGCCGCGCCGCACGGGGGCCGGCGCCCCGCGACC
Source organism: Amycolatopsis sp. ATCC 39116 (assembly GCF_000231075.2). Lineage (NCBI taxonomy): Bacteria > Bacillati > Actinomycetota > Actinomycetes > Pseudonocardiales > Pseudonocardiaceae > Amycolatopsis > Amycolatopsis sp. ATCC 39116. The sequence continues at coordinate 14,637 of NZ_AFWY03000043.1, forward strand.
GGGCCGCGCCCGCCCAGATCCGCCGCCGTCCGCCGCCACCGCCGCCGAGGCGCTCGTCGCGCCGGGGCGCGAAGGTCGCCGTGGGGCTGGTGTCCCTGCTGGTCATGAGCCTCACCGGCTACGCGTGGGCGGCGATGCAGGGCCTGGTCAACGGCCTCACCACCACGGACGTGATCGACGCGAACCAGCCCGCCGACGGGGCCCGCGACATCCTCCTGGTCGGCATGGACAGCCGCACCGACGCGCAGGGCAACCCGCTGCCGGCGGACCTCCTCGCCCAGCTCCGCGCCGGTGTCGCGGACGGCGAGGAGAACACCGACACGCTGATCATGGTCCACATCCCCAACGACGGCAGCAAGGCCGTCGCGGTCTCGCTGCCCCGCGACTCCTACGTCAACATCCCCGGCTTCGGCAAGCACAAGATCAACTCCGCGTACGCCCGCGCGAAGGCCGCGGAACGCCGGAAACTGCAGGAAGAGGGCGAGACCGACGCCAAGTCCATCGAGGTGCAGTCCAACCAGGCCGGGGCCAAGACCCTCATCCAGACCGTCGAGCAGCTGACCGGCTCGACGATCGACAACTACGCCTCGGTCAACCTGCTCGGCTTCTCCGAGATCACCAAGGCCATCGGCGGCGTGGACGTGTGCCTGAAGGAGAACGTCAACGACCCGTACTCGGGCGCGAAGTTCACCAAGGGGCAGCACACGATCTCCGGTGTCGAGGCGCTCGAGTTCGTCCGGCAGCGGCACGGTCTTCCGCGCGGCGACCTCGACCGGGTCGTGCGTCAGCAGGTGTTCATGGCCGGGATGGCGCGCAAGGTGCTGTCGGCAGGCACCCTCGCCGATCCGGGCAAGCTGAACAGCCTCACCGACGCGGTCAAGAAGTCCGTGGTGCTCAACCAGGGCTGGGACATCCTCGGGTTCGCCCAGCAGATGAAGGGTCTCACCGGCGGGCAGCTGGAGTTCCGCACCATCCCGGTGGTCAACATGGACTACAGCACCCCGGATGACGGGCAGGCCATCCAGGTCGACCCGAACCAGATCCGGGAGTTCGTCCAGGGCCTGACCGCCCCGGCCCAGTCCGCACAGCCCGCCGAGACCGGTCCGGCCAAGTCGGCGACCACTGTGGACGTCCGAAACGGAACCGGCCGCGAGGGGCTCGCGTCCACGGTCCTGCAGAGCCTCACGGGCAAGGGCTTCACCGGCGGCCAGACCTCGAACACCACCTCGCGCAAGTCGACCGTGGTCCGCTACCCGGCAGGCGGCCAGGAGGCGGCCCAGCAGGTCGCCGACGCACTCGGCTCGGGCGCGACGATCGAGCAGGACCCGACCGTGACCAAGGGGCATGTCGTCGTGCTCGTCGGCAGCGACTACTCGACGTCCCCGTCGCGCGTGGTCCAGCAGGCGGCCGCCGCACCGCCCGCGAGCACCCAGGCCCCTGCGCCGGGCAGCGACGAGCCGATCACCGCCAACGGCATCACCTGCGTCAACTGACCACACCGTCCAGCCCACCCCGGGTTAGCCCGATCGGCCTAATAACGCCGGTCAAATGAAACGGACTGGGCAAAGTCGCGTAAGGAACCCGCACTCAGCGACTTACATACCCGTGAACACCGCTGGAGTTCGACCGGACGTGCCAGAGCAGGGGTGCGGCGCGACGCAAGGTCAGGGCAGGGGACGGGGAGTGCGCATCGACAATGACCTCTACCAGCGAATCCTGGGGGAGGAACTCCGCAAGCTGCGCCGGCGACGAGGCTGGACGCGCAAGGAGCTGAATCAGCACCTGCAGAGCGACATCTCGCTGCAGACGCTGGCGACCTACGAACTGGGCACGCGCCAGTGCTCGGTGGTGCGGCTCGTCGAGCTGTGCCTCGCAATGGACGAGCTGCCGCAGGACCTGCTGGCCCGCGTGCACCGGCGCGTCTTCGCCGACGAGCCGGGCAAGGTGCGGCTGGACCTGACCCGGATCGTCGCCGACGAGCGGACCGAGCTGCTGCCGCTGCGCCGGTGGGCGGAGGGCAGACTGCGCCAGCCCGGCGCCGCGCGCGAGGTGCGCCTGGACCGGGCGGCCATGTCGTGGATGGCCCAGCTGTGCAACCTCACTGTGCCCGAACTGCTGGACCGCCTACGCGCAATCTCCGGCGTAGAAGACGACTGACGTTCCTGCCGGAGCGCGACCCCAACTGGGCCGCACTCCGGCAGGACAAACTCCGCCAACCAGACGCCGCGCGACAGCGCGTCAACGGGACAGCCACGGCTTGGATAGCCCAGCTGCGCAACCTCACCGCCCCGCACCGCCGAACCGCCTACGCGCGATCTCCGACGTGGAAGACTACTGACACTCCCGGCCGGAGCACGACCCCAACCGGGCCGCACTCCAGCAGGACAAAGCCAACCCGGCACCGCGCGAGATGCGCGTCCACCGGGCGGCCAATGTCGTGCATGGCCCAGCTGCGCAACCTCACCGCCACCGCACCGCGGGACCGCCTACGCACAATCCCCGGCGCGCCGCCAATCCGGAGCGCGACCCCAACCGGGCCGCACTCCGGCAAGGCGTCACACGAGTCAGTCGCGGCCGACCAGCTCGAAGTCGGACGGCCGCAGCTTTCGCGTGTTCAGCCAGTACCGCCAGGTGAAGCCGGGCCAGATCGTCCGGTTCACGCCCTTCGCGTCGAGGTACCAGCTCTTGCAGCCGCCCTGCGTCCACACGCCCTTGGCCAGCTTGTGCTGGATCTCGGCGTTGAACCGCTCCTGCACCTCGGCCCGCGGCTCCAGCGCACCGGCGCCGGTCTGCTCCACCAGGCGGATCGCCTCGGCGACGTAGCGGATCTGCGACTCGATCATGAACACGACCGAGTTATGCCCCAGCCCGGTGTTCGGCCCGAGCAGGAAGAACATGTTCGGGAACCCGTTGACCGTGATGCCGAGGTGGGTCCGCATCCCCTCGGTCGCCCACTCCTTGTTGAGCTTGCGGCCCTCCACCCCGATGATGTCCAGGTTGTCGAACGCGTCGGTGACGTGGAAGCCGGTGCCGAAGATGATCGCGTCGACCTCGCGCTCCACACCCGTCGTGTCGATCACGCCGGTCTCGGTGACCTCGGCGACGCCGTTCGTGATCACGTCCACGTTGTCCCGGTTCAGCGCCGGGTAGTAGTCGTTGGAGATCAGCACGCGCTTGCAGCCCATCACGTAGTCCGGCGTCAGCTTCGCGCGCAGCGCCGGGTCGTCGATGTGCTTGTCGATGTTGGACTTCGCGAGCTTCTGCGCGACCTTCATCAGGCCCTGGTGGCCGTTGAAGCCGATCGCGCGGGCCTCCAGCATCCAGTACAGGAGGTTGCGGTAGGCGCGCTGCGTGCCGGGGACCTTCGCGAACACCGACTTGGCCCACTCCGGCATCGCGTGGTCCGGCTTCGGCATCACCCACGCCGGCGTGCGCTGGAAGACGTGCAACTGCTCGACCTCGGGCGCGATGGCCGGGATGAACTGGATCGCGCTGGCGCCGGTGCCCACGACCGCGACGCGCTTGCCGCGCAGGTCGTAGTCGTGGTCCCACTGCGCCGAGTGGAAGGTCTTGCCCTGGAACCGCTCGATGCCCTTGAGGTCCGGGATCTGCGGCAGGTGCAGCGCGCCGACGCCGTTGACCAGGAACCGGCCGCTGAACGTGTCGCCGTTCTTGGTGGTGACGTGCCAGCGGTGCTCGTCCGGGTCCCAGCGGGCGCCGGTCATCTCCTGGCCGAACCGGGTGCGGTCGTACAGGTCGTACTTGCGCGCGACACCGCGCAGGTAGTCCCAGATCTCCGGCTGTGGCGAGAACGAGCGGCTCCAGTTCGGGTTCTGCTCGAAGGAGAACGAGTACATGTGCGACTGGATGTCGCAGGCGCAGCCCGGGTAGGTGTTGTCGCGCCAGGTGCCGCCGACGTCGTCCGCCTTCTCCAGGATGACGAAGTCCTCGCGGCCCTCCTTGCGCAGCTGGATCGCCATGCCCAGGCCGGAGAACCCGGTGCCGACGATGATCACGCCCGTTCGCGTGTGCTCTGCCATGTACCTTCCTCCACACTGAGCATTAGGTGTTACCGCGAGTCCATCTTACTCGGAGTAGGTTACCTCCGGTAGAGTCAGTTTCATGACCGGGCCGACCCGTCGCAAACGCATGCCCCGAGCCCAGCGCGAGCAGCAGATGCTCGAGGTCGCGGAAGCGGTGTTCGCCGAGCGCGGGTTCGCCGCGGCGTCGATGGACGAGATCGCCGAGCGGGTGGGCGTGTCCAAGCCGATGCTCTACGAGTACTTCAACTCGAAGGAAGGCCTGCTGCTGGCGTGCGTCGCGCAGGCCAGGGCCGAGCTGCGCGAGGTGACCGAGCGTGCGGTGGCCGGCCAGACGGACGCGCGCGAGGCGCTGCGCAGCGGGTTGCGGGCGTTCTTCGTGTTCGCGCGCGAGCGGCGGCAGGGCTGGTCGCTGCTGCGCCACGAGCTCGCCCTGATCGGCACGTCGGCCTCGGACGCGCTGGAGGACACCCGGCGCCAGCAGACGGACCTGATCGCGAAGCTGATGGCGCAGTACTTCGACGCCGGCGAGGCGGGACACCTCCTGCTGGAGGCGACGGCCGAGCTCGTCGTCGGGGCGTGCGAGCGGCTCGCCATCTGGTGCGAGCAGCACGACGAGGTGACACCCGATCTGGCTACCGACCTCGCGATGGAGGTCCTGTGGGCGGGACTTGGTCTTCGCGCTCAGTGATCACGCGTATCCGCAGGTGGTTGCTCCATCCGGTCGTCACGCATCGCACAGTTTCGCCCAGAACTTGTCACGCAGAGTTCTGTTGATGTATCGATAGAAGCTGACAGAGCGTTAAGCAAATGGCGGCAGAAGCACGCCCGATCGGATGAACGCGATCGGCGTCATGAAGAGGCTTCGGATTGCTCCCTCAAAGTGGAGTTGCAGCCGAGAGCGGCAGGGGTGTGAGACTCATGGCGGTACCGATCACGGCGATCTACGTGCCGGAGGACGACGACTGGGCGGTCACCGTGACCGGCCATGGCAGGAGCCTGACCGCGCGGGCGCCGGGCATCATCGCGGCGCGGGACCGGGTCGACCAGTTCGTCGAGGAGCTGGGCGCGGAGGCGAAGGGGGCCACCGTCGTCCACCTGCTGAACGGCAGCGCGCTGGAGTTCACGGCCGCGTACATGACCGCGCGGCTGACGCGGCCCGAGCCGGCGCCGATCGAGGTTCCGGAGCCAGCCGCGCCCGCGGAGGCGTCGACGGCGGAGGAGGCACCGGCTGATGTACCAGAGCAGCCGGCGTCCAAGCCGGAGAAGAAGCCGAAGGCGAAGCTGACGGCGGACATCGGGGACGCGCTGACGGCCGCGAAGCCGGCGGCGCCGCAGCCGGCGGCCACCTCGTCGATCAAGGTGACCGCGGCCGCGAGCACGCCGGCCGCGCGGGCCTGAGCCCTCAGCGGAAGAGCTTGCGCACCAGCAGTGCGGCGACGAGCACGCCGACCCCGATCAGCGGGAACTTGACTTTGGGGTCGTCGAACTTCGTGCGCAGGGTCGTCTTGGCGTTGTCGGCCAGCCGCTTGGGGCTGGCCTTCTCGCCCAGCTGATCCAACGTCGACGCAAGCGCTTCGCGGGCCTTCACGATCTCCCGCTCGATGGTGTCCGGGTCGCGAGCCACAGGTCCTCCTCACCTTCGCAGGGCACAACCGTAGATCACGGCCCGCGACGGGCGGCACCGGCCACGCCGTACGAGGCCCGGGCGCTAGGCTGGTGGCGTCGGGGCCCGTAGCCCAATTGGCAGAGGCACATGGTTTAGGTCCATGCCAGTGAGAGTTCGAGTCTCTCCGGGCCCACCGCGAAGTCGCTCGACGGCGCCCGCCGTGCGTCAGGCGTCCTGGCGGCGCTCGATCACCGTGTCCAGTGCCGTCCGTGCGCCTTGCAGCCGGGCGATCGTCGCGTCGATGCGGGATCGTTCCGCGCGCAGTCGCTCCAGCACGCCGTCGCAGGCGGGGGTCGGCGGTTCGCCCCGCACGCATGTCCCGATCTCGGCTATGCCGGCCGTCGTCAGCCCGGCCGCGAGCAGCTCCCGGATGCGGCGCACCGCCGTCACGTCGTCCTCCGCGTAGTCGCGGTAACCGTTCGGCGTCCGCGCCGGCTGCAGCAACCCCTGTTTCTCGTAGTACCGCAGCAGCTGCTCGTCCACCCCGGTTCGCCGCGCGAGTTCTCCGATGCGCATCCGTCCGCCTCCGCGACTTGACCTTGTAACTGATTTCAAGGATTAGCTTCGACGCCGGACACGTCAACGTGACGAGAGGAACGGCAGTGACAGAGGTTTTCGTGGCCGGGGCGACCGGCATGCTCGGCGGCGCGATCGTGGACAGCCTGCTGCGGCGCGACGTCCGCGTCCGGGCGCTGGTCCGGCCCTCCAGCAAGCGGGAGACGGTCGATGCGCTCGCGGACAAGGGCGTGGTGATCGCCGAAGGCTCGCTCACCGAGGGGCCGGAACGCCTCGCCCGGTCGCTCGAAGGCGCGGACGTCGCGATTTCCGCTCTGCAGGGCGGGGAAGACGTCGTCGTCGACGGGCAGACGGCTCTGCTGCGCGCCGCCGAGAAGGCCGGCGTGCCGCGCCTGATCCCGTCGGACTTCGCCGTCGACCTGTTCCGCCTGGACGACGGCGACAACGTCTTCCTCGACCACCGGCGCCGGGCTCACCAGGCGTTCGACGGCACCCACGTACAGGTGACGTCGGTCCTGAACGGCGCGTTCACCGAGGTGATGACCGCGCCGTTCCTGGAAATCGTCGACTGGGACAACGACACCTTCGCCTACTGGGGCGACGGCGACCAGCCCTGCGACTTCACCACGGTGGCGGACACCGCGGAGTACACCGCCGAAGCGGCGCTCGATCCGGCCGTCGCCGGGCGGCCGGTCCGCGTCGCCGGGGACGTGCTCACGATGAAGGAGTTCCACGACGCGCTGCAGCGTGGGTCGGGCAGGCGTCTCGAACTCCGCGTGCGCGGCGACGTCGACGAACTGGAGGCCGAGATCCGGCGGCGCCGGGCCGTCGCCACCGGACCCGCCGACTTCGTCGCCCTCCAGTACGTCTGGGCCATGGTCACCGGGAAGGCCAAGCTCGACCCGCTCGACAACGACCGCTACCCCGCTGTCCGGCCGACCGGTGTGGCGGAGTTCGCCCGGCGCTTCGCGCGCTGACCGCCGTCACGGGGCGACCAGCGGCTCCTCCGCGTAGGCGCGGTGCAGCAGCTCCACAAAGGACTCCGGCGTGGCCAGCTCCACGTCGTCGATCCGGCGCACCGCCACGCCGGGTGTCCAGGAGTTCATGACCACCGCGCCGCGCAGGTCGCGCAGATCGGCCGTGGTCAGGACCTGCGATCGCTGCGGCACGCCGAGCCGGTCGAGTTGCCGCCGCAGGATGCCCATCGTGATCCCGGCCAGGACCGGCGCCTCGGGCCAGACCACCGAGGCGCCGTCCCAGAACGCCAGGTTCCAGATGGACGCCTCGGTGAGCCGGCCGTGGCGGTCGACGAACGCGGCGTCGTCGAAGCCGCGCGCCACCGCCTGCCGCGGGAAGTAGGTCTTGGCCACCTCGCCGACGTGCTTGAACGCGGGCAGGACCCGCTCGTACTCGAACGTCGCCAGGCTCAACGGTCCGGCCGGGCCGTCGGTGGCCGGTCCGGTGCGGACCAGCAACTCGGGCGCGGCGTCCGCCGTCGAGAACTCCGGCGAGTACACGGTGGCGCCCAGCGAGACGTCCTCCGGTCCCTCACGCAACGCGGCCCGCAGGTGCGCGAGCACCACGTCGTCGGCCAGTGCCCGGCCGAACAGCTCGGCCGACGCGGCACGCAGCCGGTTCAGGTGCAGGTCGAGGCCGCGGATCCGGCCGCCGCGCACCTGCATCGCCGTGAAGTGGGCGTACCCGGCGAAGGCGAGCGGGGCCAGATCCTCGGTGGTGGCCGGACGGCCGTTGCGGTGTACGACGAAAACGCTCATGCCGCCGAAACTAGAGCCTCACACCGGTGTGAGGCTCCAGCGGTGATGAGCTGGATCACCCGCTCAGCAGTCGCCCCACGGGCCGGTGATCGCGAAGACGTGGCCGGGGCTCTGGATGCAGGCGAACAGGATCCGCCCGTCCTGACTGAACACCGGCCCGGTGAACTCGCTGTCGTTGAGGTCGTTGCGCGCCAGCGGGTAGGACTTGCCGTCGCGGGTGACGCCGACGAGGTGGCTCAGGCCCTCCCCGTCCTCGGCGAGGATCAGGCCGCCGTGCGGGGACACGGTGATGTTGTCCGGCCCGTCGTAGTCGGTGTCGGCCTCCGGGTCGGGGTTCACGCCGTAGATCGTCTTCAGCTCGATCGTCTCCGCGCGCGGGTCGTAGAACCAGACCTGGCCGTCGTGCTCGTTGAGGCTGCCGTCGCTGATCCGGGCGTAGCTGGCGACGAAGTACGCCCCGCCGTCACCCCAGTAGGCGCCCTCCAGCTTGCGGCTGTGGGTCACCTGGCCCGGCTCGAACTGCTTGCGCACCGACACGGTCCGAGCGTCCCGGTCGGGCACGTCGACCCACCGGACCTTGTAGCGGGTGCCGGGCGTGGTCGCCTCCGACAGGTCGCCGATGTGCCTGCTGCCCTTGAACGCGCTCATCGCCTGCAGCCGGCCCGCGGTGTCGCCGCCCTCGGACAACGCCAGCGCCCGCAGCGCGCCCTTGCCCCCGCGGAAACCCTTCGGCGGCACCCACCGGAAGTACAGGCCGTTCGGCCCGCTCGCGTCCTCGGTCAGGTAGATCTCGCTGGTCTTCGGGTCGACGGCGACGGCCTCGTGCGAGTAGCGGCCGAGGAACTTCAGCGGGACCGGCTCGAGGTTCGCGTCGCGGTCGAACGCGTCCACCTCGAACACGTAACCGTGGTCCTTCTGGTACACGCCACCGGCGCGCTGCTCGGTCTCCTCGCAGGTCAGCCACGTGCCCCACGGGGTCTCGCCGCCCGCGCAGTTGTTGTGCGTGCCGGCCAGGCTGACGTACTCGCTCTTCCGGTTGCCCTCCCGGTCCACCACGATGGTCGTCGTGCCGCCGCCCGCGCCCGGGTCGTAGGTGAGGCCGGCCAACGCAGGCGTGCGGTGCGGCTCGCTGCCGCCGATCTCGTGGTTGTTGATCAGCACGAAGTCCCGGCCACTGCGGAAGCACGCCATGCCGTCGGGGTCGCTCGGGGTGAACTCGCCGGTCTCCAGCTTCGTCACGCCGGACTGCGCGATCACCTTGTACCGGAAGCCCTTCGGCAGCGCCAGCAGGCCGGCGGGGTCGTCGACGAGGGGGCCGTAGCCGGTGGCGCGGGTGACCTGCGCGGCCGCGGCGGGCGCCGCGATCGCGTCGACGCTGCCCGCGACGATGACCCCCAGACCGCTCGCCGCGCCGGTGCGCAGCAGATCACGCCGGGAAAGTGGAGCCATGACGACCTCCTGTGGTGGGAACCGTGCGAAGGGATCAAAACCGCCGATTCCGACCCGGGCGGGGACCGCAGACGACGCGCAGGCGAACGGACGGCGAACGGTTCAGGCGAGCCGCTCGTGCGGGTAGCGGTCCCGGATGCGGGCCTGGAAGTAGCCGCCCTTGCTCTCCGCGGCCAGCAACGCGCGGTAGATAGCGCTTTCCACGCCCAGGTACCGGTAAATGCCGTGGTGCAGGAATTCCACCTCCAGAATGCGCCGTGCCGCGTCGTACCCGACCGCCGCGAGCGCACTGGAGGAAACGGGGTGGCGACGCACTAGGGCCGTCCCGTTTCGAGCAGGTTCTTCAGCCTGCGCAGATCCTTGCGATTCGCGCGTTCCACCGCGGCGGCCATCACGCGGGCGCCCACCTTCGCGAATCCGCTCGGCTCGCCGCGGTTGCGCAAGACCATCCGAGTGCTGTGCGCGTCCAGGGATTCCCAGCTGTAGGTGGTTTCCATGGGGAACGGGCCCTGCGCGGTGCGCATCACGAGCCGTTCGCCGGGCACGAGTTCGATCACCTCGTACGTGTACCGCAGGGTCCGGCCGAGAAAACGCGCCACGAATCCGAGCCGGGTGCCCTCGCGCAGCGGTGGGCGGGTTTCCCATTCGACGTCCAGGATGTTGGCGTACCACTCGGGCGCGTTCGACGGGTCGCCCGCGTAGGACGCCACCTTTTCCCGGGGCAGCGCGACCACGATTTCGGTGCGCACGTCGACTGGCACGAATTCGAGGGTAGTTCAGCCTGCCCGGTTTTCGAACCGTACACTTCTTGCAACCGTTGCAAGAAGGAGGTCGACGATGACCGACTGGACCGCCGTGCACGAGAAGGCCGTGGCGGCCTTCGCCGAGGGCTGGGCGCGGCCACACCGGCAGGCGTGGGACGCACTGCTCGCGGAGGACGTCGAGCTGAACCAGCCGATGGTGCCGCCGACGCGGGGCAGGCAGGCGTGGGGGCAGGAGGCCGAACGGCTGCTCGGGTTCCTGCCGGACCTGCGGGGCGAGGTGCTCTCGTGGGCCGGACGGGAGGACCGGCTGTTCATCGAGCTGCGGCTGAGCGGAACCCTGCGCGGCAAGCCGCTCGCCTTCCGGGCCGTGGACGAGCTGTGGCTGACCGCCGACGGTCGGGTGACGCGCCGGGACTCCTTCTTCGACTCGATGCCGGTGGCGATGGCCGTCGCGGGGCGGCCCGGGGCGTGGCCGGCGTGGTGGCGATCCGGGCTCGGCCCCCTCACCGGACGACGCCGCTTGCAGCGGTGATCTCCCAGTCGCCGGCGCCAGCGCTGTCGGGTGTTGGCCAGTGCTGATGGCCAGGTGGCCGGAGCACCCCGGCCACCGGGCACGTCACGCCGGCATCGTGAACAGCACCACCGGCGCGCTGGTCGGCTGCTCCGAGCCGCCGGCGGGTTCGATCGTCACGGCGACCGTGCGCACCCCCGCCAGGCCCGCCAGCATCAGCGGCGCCCCGGTCGTTCCGGTGTGCCCCATCACCCCCGCCGGGTGCGGGCCCGCCGCGTCGATCGTCCACGCCTGGTACGTCACGTCGGCCGGCTGGTCGGGCATGCCGGTCATCATCAGCATCGCCCGGTCCTGGCTGGGCGACATCACCATCCGCGCCTCGCCCGGAATGCCCGCGTCCGCGCCGTTCAGGGTCTGCGCGTCGGGCGCCGACAACAGCCTCGTCACCGCCGCGTACTGCTCCTGGGCGGTCTCGAGCTGCCGCTCCGCCCGCACCGCGAGCACCCCGGCCACCGCCGCGACGGCGATCGCGATCACGGCCGCCGCCGCGAGGAACCGCGTCGTCCAGTTGCGGGAACCCCGCGTCGGCGCCCGGCGGCCTGGTGACTCCTGCCGCACCTGGCGCACGTCCCGCAGCACCCGGTCCCGCAGCGCCGCGGGCGGCGTCTCGGACACCGCCGCCCCGAGCCTGGCCGTCGTCGCGCGCAGTTCGGCCACCTCGCGCTCGCAGTCCGCGCACTCGGCCAGGTGCTCCTCGAACCGGCGCCGCTCCAGCTCGTCGAGCGCGTCGAGGGCGTACGCCCCGGTCAGCGTGTGGACGTCCGGGTTCACCGCGTCACCCCCAGGCAGTCGCGCAGGCGGATCAGCCCGTCCCGCATCCTCGTCTTGACCGTCCCGAGTGGACTCTGCAACAGGTCCGCGACCTCCGGGTAGGTGTGGCCGCCGTAGTAGGCCAGCATGATCGACTCGCGTTGCAACTCGGTCAGCCCGTTCAGGCAGCGGCGCACCTGCTCCCGCTCCAGGCGAGCGGTGACCGCCTCCAGCACCTCGTCGAACTCCCGCCCCGGCGCCATCGCACCGGCCCGCTGCTCGCGGTCGGTGCGCGCCTGCGCCGACCGCACCCGGTCGACCGCGCGGCGGTGCGCCAGGGTCAGCGACCAGTTCAGCACGCTGCCCTGCCCACGGTCGTACCGCGCGGCGGTGCGCCACAGCTCGACCAGCACCTCCTGCGCGACCTCCTCGGACTGGGCCACGTCGCGCACCACCCGCCGCACCACGCCGAACACCGGGCCGGCCACCACGTCGTAGAGCTGCTCGAACGCCACCTCGCTCCCCCGCGCGACCTGAGCCATCAGGTCCTCGGGCGAGGGGCCGCCCGGCCCCGGCGCGGCCGGGCGCATCGCCCGGACCGGATCGTCCATGCCGTCATCCTCCCTCACACCGACGCCCTTTGTTCGGCGCCGAAGCGGGACCGGATGGGCCGGTTCACTGGTTGGATGCGGTCATGAGCTTCTACGTGCGCGCCCGGTTCGACGTCCACGACGAGCAGGGGTTCGAGGAGGTCGCCCGCGCGCTGCGCGACCAGGCCGCGACCGAGCCGGGCACACTGACCTACCGGTGGTTCTCCGGGGAGCCGGGCAGCTACGTCGTCATCGAGGAGTACACCGACGTGGACGCCGCCTTCGCGCACAACGACCGCGGGGCTGCCCTGCTCGAGCGCGGCGGCGAGTGCGCGGACATGGTGGAAGCCGAGATCTACGGCGACATCACCGGCGAGCTGTGGGACTGGGTGGCGGCGAACCCGGTGTTCACCACCTACCCCGAGGTCTTCGCTCAGCCGGACTGACGCGCCAGCCGCAACCGCCGGTGCGCGGCCATCCGCACCGGTGCGTTGGCGGCCCCGTAACCGCGGTAGCCGCCGATGCGCTGGACCACCTCGAAGAACACCCGCGAACCCAGCACCTCGGTGTAGAAGTGCAGGAACTCGCCGTCCTCGTCGCGGTCGTAGAGCACCGAGTACTCGCGCAGGGCGGCGAGCAGGTCCGGCGGCGGGGCCAGCCGGGCGTCCAGGTCGTCGTAGTAGTTGCCCGGGATCTCCAGCAGCGGCGCGCCGGCCGCGTGCATCGCCTTGGCCGTGGCCAGCACGTCGTCGCTGGTGAAGGCGATGTGCTGCGGGTCGGGCACGCCGGGCGCCCACTCGCCGCGGCGCAGCAGCGCCACGTTCAGCGCGATCCGCACCGTGTTGGACGGGTTGGTCACCGCGCGGCTGCGGATCAGCCCGAACGGCGCGGCGAACTCGGTCGGCATCTCCGGGTGCAGGCCGAGCACCGTGCGGTAGAACAACGCGGCCTCGTCGAAGTTGTCGAACGGCTGGCTCAGCGACACGTGGTCGGTGCCCAGCAACCCTGCGCCAGCGGCGGAAGCACCGGTCGGCGTGAAGTCCGAGAGCCAGCCCTCCCGGCAGAAGAAGACGGCCGTGCCATCCGGGGCGGCCACCGCGGAGAGGTCCGCCTCGCCGGCGCGGTGCTCGCGGGGCAGCACGGGCGCGTGGAAGGACTCCGCCCGCTCCGCCGAGCGCGCCGGGTCCGCGCTCTCCACGGCCAGCGCGCTGATCTCGGTCGGCCCGCCGGTCGCGTTGAGCAGCACCCGCGCCTCGCCCTGGGTCCACAGCTGCACGGGCTTCGACCGGTGCTGCCCGGTGTGCGCGAAGCCCATCGCGGTCAGCGCCGCGGCCAGTCGCGGGCCGGTGGTCTCGTCCACGGCCAGCTCGGTGAACGCGTGCCCGGTCAGTTCCGGCGCGACGATCGCGGGCTCCCCCACCGATTCCTCCAGCCCGAGCAGCGACCGCATCGCGTCTACCGCCGCGCGCCCCGGGTCGGCCTGCCGGAACACGTCGTTGAAGACCTCCAGCGACAACGGCCCGGAGTAGCCGGTGGCGAGCACGTGCCCGACGAACGCGGTCAGATCGAAGGCGCCCTGCCCGGGGAACAGCCGGTGGTGCCTGCTCCACTGCAGGACGTCCATGTGCAGGCGGGGCGCGTCGGCCAGCTGCAGGAAGAAGATCTTCTCGCCCGGGATCGTCCGGATCAACGCGAGGTCGCTGCCACGGGAGAGCACGTGGAAGCTGTCCAGGCACAGGCCGACCGCCGGGTGGTCGGCACGCCGCACGATCCGCCACGAGTGGTCGTAGGTGTCGACGAACCGGCCCCACGCCAGCGCCTCGTATGCAATGCGAATACCGCGCTGAGCAGCTCGTACACCGAGTGTATGCAATTGTTCGGCGGCGAGATCGTCGTCGTCGACGGCGTCCGGCGACACCGAGGAACACACCAGCATCGTGTCGGCGCCGAGCTGCTCCATCACGTCGAACTTGCGCTCGGCGCGGCGCAGGTTCGCCTCGAACACCGGCGGCGGCACCGCCTCGAAGTCCCGGAACGGCTGGTACAGGTCCACCGACAGCCCGAGGTCGTCGCAGCGGCGCCGGACCTCGGCCGGCGACAGCGGCGAGACGATCAGGTCGTTCTCGAAGATCTCGACGCCGTCGAAGCCGGCGGCCGCCGCCGCCGTCAGCTTGTCTTCGAGCGTGCCGGACAGGCACACGGTCGCGATCCCTCGCCTCATGGCCGGGACTCCTCTCGCACGGGCCGGTGTTGGTCGAACCAGTCGGTGAGTCCTACGGTGCGCATATGCCGACCGAAAGCGCCGAACGCCTGCGCGACGCCGAGCGCACCCGCGCCGAGATCCTCGACGTGGCGACCCGCGAGTTCGCGGACCAGGGCTACGCCGGGGCGCGTGTCAACGAGATCGCCGCGAAGACCCGCACCACCAAGCGGATGCTCTACTACTACTTCGGCAGCAAGGAAGGCCTCTACATCGCGGTGCTCGAACGCGCCTACTCCGGCATCCGCGCCCGGGAGCAGGAGCTCGACGTCGACCACCTCGACCCGGTCGAGGCGCTGCGGCAGCTGGCCGAGCTGACCTTCGACCACCACGAGTCGCACCCGGACTTCATCCGGCTGGTCAGCATCGAGAACATCCACAACGCCGAGCACATCGGACGGTCCGAGGTGCTGTCGACGCTCGCCAACCCCGCGCTGGACGTGCTGACCCGCATCCTGGAACGCGGCCGGGCCGCCGGCGCGTTCCGCGAGGACGTCGACGCGCTGGACGTGCACATGATGATCAGCGCGTTCTGCATCTTCCGCACCGCCAACCGGCACACGTTCAACGCCATCTTCAAGCGGGACATGCTCGACCCCGGCCGGCGCGAGCACTACCGCAAGATGCTCGGCGACCTGCTTGTCGAGTACCTGACCGCGCACTGAGCGTTTCGTCCCCTTCTCCGGGTTGACAAGCCTCGTCCGGCTAACTCACCATCTGGTACGTAACCAGACGGTACATTAATCCGGTCCGCAACGGAGCGACAGGAGCGTGGACGTGGTCGAGCACGGAAAGCCCCGCAAGGCAGCGGTGGCCGCCTGGGTCGGAAGCGCGCTGGAGTACTACGACTTCTTCATCTACGGCACGGCCGCCGCACTCGTCTTCGGCAAGATCTTCTTCCCCAGCTCGGACCCGGCGGCCGGCACGCTGCTGGCGCTGGCCACGTTCGGCGTCGGCTACGTCGCCCGCCCGATCGGCGCGTTCATCCTGGGTCACGTCGGCGACCGCTTCGGCCGCAAGAAGGTCCTGGTCTTCACCGTGCTGCTGATGGGCGTGTCCACGTTCCTGGTCGGCTGCCTGCCGACGTACGGGCAGGTCGGCGTGCTCGCCCCGGTGCTGCTGGTGATCCTGCGCCTGCTGCAGGGGCTGTCCGCGGCCGGCGAGCAGGCCGGGGCCAACTCGATGTCGCTCGAACACGCGCCGGAGGACCGCCGCTCGTACTACACGAGCTGGACGCTGTCCGGCACGCAGGCCGGGCAGATCCTGGCGACCGCGGTGTTCCTGCCGGTCGCCGCGATGCCGACGGCCGCGCTGCAGAGCTGGGGCTGGCGGATGCCGTTCTGGGCCAGCGCGCTGGTGGTCGTCGCCGCGTTCGTCATCCGGCGCAAGCTGGACGAGACGCCCGTCTTCGAGCGCGAGGTGGCAGGCAAGGAGCAGGCGAAGCTGCCGGTCGCGGTGCTGTTCCGGGACCACTGGGCCGACGTGCTGCGGGTCGTGTTCGCGGCCGTGATCGCCGCGGTCAGCACGATCTTCACCGTCTACGCGTTGTCCTACGCGGTCAACTCGGCCGGGCTGGCGCGCACCCCGATGCTGTGGGTCGGCGTGCTCGCCAACGTCGTCGCGCTCGGCGCGATCCCGCTGTGGGCGATGCTGGCCGACAAGGTCGGGCGCAAGCCGGTGTTCATCGGCGGGTCGCTGGGCTGCGCGGTGCTGATCTTCGCCTACCTCGGCGCGATCGCGTCGGGCAACTACGTGCTGGTGTTCGTCGTGGGCATCCTGATGTTCGGCGTCGTCTACAGCGCGACGAACGCGGTGTGGCCCGCGTTCTACGGCGAGATGTTCCCGGCGCGGGTAAGGCTGTCCGGCATGGCGATCGGCACGCAGATCGGGTTCGCGATCGCCGGGTTCACGCCGACGATCGCCGCCGCCATCGCCGGTGACAAGAGCGCGAACTGGGTCGGTGTCGCGATCTTCACCGCGGGGCTGTGCCTGGTGAACGTGATCGCGGTGCTGACCGGCCGGGACAACTACCGGGTCCCGACCGCCGACCTGGGCCGCAAGGACGCGGGCGGCGGACGGGTCCCGGTGCCCTCCCCAGGCGGGGCGACCGCCTAGCGGTTGCGAGCAGCGTCGGCGGAGCGACTCGGGAAACGGGCCCGGTGCGGGCCACCCCCATCGACCCGGCAGCACCGCGCCCGACCACCGACCCGGGCCACAAGGACACGGGCGGCGGACGGGTCCCGCTGACCTCCCCAGGCGGGGCGACCGCTAGCGATTGCGAGCAGCCTAGGCCGAACGCTCGGAAAACCGGCCCGGTGCGGGCCACCCCCATCGACCCGGCAGCACCGCGCCCGACCACCGACCCGGGCCACAAGGACACAGGTGGCGGACGGGTCCCGGTGACCTCCCCAGGCGGAGCGACCGCCTAGCGATTGCGAGCAGCCTCGGCCGAGCGACTCGGGAAACCGGGGCGGTGCGGACCATCTCCATCGACCGGCAGCACCGCGCCCGAAACCTCACAAGGCGCGGTCGCCTAGCGGTAGCGAGCAGCACCGGTCGAGCGGCTCGGAAACCCGGCCGGTGCAGGCCGCCCCGTCGACCGACAGGACCGCGCCCGAAACCCACCGGGCGCGGTCGCCTAGCGATTGCGGGCGGCGTCGGCCGAGCGGCTCGGAAAACCGGCGCGGTACGGGCCATCTCCGTCGACCGGCAGCACCGCGCCCGAAACCCACCGGGCGCGGTCGCCTAGCGATTGCGAGCAGCGTCGGCCGAACGGCTCGGAAAACCGGCGCGGTACGGGCCACCACCGTCGACCGGCAGCACCGCGCCCGAAACCCACCGCGCGCGGTCGCTGGCCAGGAACAACGCGGCGTACGCGATGTCCCACCCGGTGCCCTCCGTCTGCAGCGCCACGCCCTTCGCCCGCACCTCCCGCATCTCCTCGGGCAGGTCCCGCGCCGCCATCGAGGACCAGATCGCGCCGACCCGCACGCAGTTCACCCGGATCCCCCGCGGGCCGAGCGTCGAGGCGGCGCCCTGCGTGAAGTGCTCCACCCCGGCCTTCCCGATCCCGTACACCGTGCCGGGCCCGGCCGCGGTGACCGCCGCGGACGAGAGGTTCACGACCGCCCCGCCGCCGGTCATCGCGTCCGCCGCGTGGCGCGTCATCATCCACGCCGTCTTGAGGTTGAGCGCGATCAGCTCGTCCCAGCGTTCCGGCGTGACGTCGAAGACCCCGGCGCGATCACCCGACGCGGCGCTGTTGACCAGCGCGTCCACACCGCCGAACTCCTCGGCGGTGGCGGCGACGGCGTGCTCGCAGTCCTCGTCCCGGGTCAGGTCGGCCTGGATGAAGATCGCCTCGCCGCCGTCGGCCTCGATGTCGGCCACCGTCCGCTTGCCCGCGGCCGGATCGCGGTCCAGCACCGCGACCCGGGCGCCCTGCGCGGCGAACACCCGGCTCACCGCGTACCCGACGCCGCCCGCCGATCCGGACAGTCCGCCACCGCTCACGATCGCCCGGCGGCCGGGCATCCACAGTGGACTCGCCGCGGCCAGTGGGTCACTGGTCATCGTGGTCTCCCGGGTAAGTCAGGTCGATCGCCTGCTCGGGCACGCCGAGCGACTGGTGCAGGATGCCGCGCATGATCGGCTCCGGCGCCAGGCAGTCCGCGCACGCGGCCGGATCGGCCACCGAGATCCGCACCGCCACCCGGCCGCCCTCCTCGGCGACGTCCAGGGCGTAGCCGTCCGCGGCGAGCGTCGTGCGCATCGCCTCCAGGCCGGTCTGGTCGATCATGCCGTTCCCTCCACTGCCACCGCCTTGCCGGACCATTCGCCGAACACCCGCACCACCATCGACATCGCCGCGTTGCGGGAACCCGCCACGACCACCGGGACGTGCCGCGGCGAGGGCAGGAACCGCTGGAACTCGTCGTCGCCGTCGGTGGAATCGGACGCTCCCCGCACGTGCTTCTCCCCCAGGCTCTTGCCCGCGCGCCGCAGATCCCGCCCGGCGCGGCCGACGTGCTCGACCATCCAGGCCTGGACGTCCTGTTTGGACATCCCGTTCTTGGCGAGCAGCTGGGCGTGTTCCGGCCCGAGCACCAGCCCGTAGGAGGCCTCGCGGAAGATCAGCGCGCCGGTGCGGGACATCGTGTCGGCCAGGTCCCACAGCACCTGCTCGTGGTCCTGGGTGTGCCGGTTGTCGACGTACTCGACGGTGCGCAGCAGCATCGCCGTGACCGCGCTGACCCCGTCCCCGAGCCCGGCGGACACCGACAGCGGCTCCCAAGGGCTTTCCTCTTCGTTCTCGCCGAAGCAGATCTGCCACCGGCCGGGCAGCCCCTGGGTCGCCTGCTCGAGGACGTGCGGGTGGATGCCGAACGCGTTGCGCACCATCAGACCGATCGCGCGCGGCACTGTCGCGTTCGGACGGAAGCCGGGCCCGAACACGCCGCCGGTGCTGTTGAACCCGAGCTCCTGGCGCACCGGCCCGTTGACAACGAGCATCGGCGACGGCCCACTCGTGCTCTGCCAGCCGCCGCCGCGGGCCGCGCGGTCCAGCATCAGCGCGTCCCAGGCGGCCAGTACGACCGGGAAGTACTCGGGACGGCACCCGGCCATCGCCGCGCTGATCGCGGCCTGCTCGACGGTGCACTCGCGGTCCAGCTGCTCGACCCGGCCGATCACCTCCTCCGGAGCGCGCGCGGTCCGTGCCAGGAACTGGTCGACCAGCGACCGGGACGCGGGCACCACCGGCAGCCCGTCGGACCAGCCCTGCTCGTAGCAGTACTCGATCGCCTCCTGCGCGACGACGGGATCGGGCGCGGTCACGACGCCACCGAGGTCAGGATCGCGACGACGTCGTCGAGCGCCTCCTCGGCGCGCTTGCGGACCTCGTCCGGCCCGAGCACCGCCACCGGGTGCGGCGTGACGACGTAGCGGTAGCCGGTCGCGTCACGCATCCCGGCCATCGCGTCCGCCGTCACGATGAACGCGTCACTGCAGATGACTGCCGCCGGGATGCCGTGGCGCTCGAACGCGATCCCGTCCGCGACCGCCGATGCGCTGCACGAGCCGCAGTCGCCGACGCCGGTGATCACCGCGTCGCAGGTCCGCGCCAGCTCCGCCAGCTGCTCCTCGGGGATCGGCATGGCGAACGCCGTCTTGGTGCGGGCGACCACCCCGGCCGCGCCGTGCCGTTCGACGAGCAGCCTGCCCAGTTCGGCGAGGAACGGCGCCGCGTTCTTCTTGGTGTTCTCCAGCAGCCCGATCGTCGCGCCGGCCAGCTTGAGCCGGTTCGGCGTGAGCACCGCGGCGCCCTGCGCGACGGCGCGCCGCCCGCCCGTCGGATCGAGTATGGCCTCAACCATCGGTGCGACTCCTTGTCTTCCGTGGGGCGGTGACCCCGCTTGCCGGTTCCGCGGCCGTGATCGGTAATGGCCTGACGCGTCACCGGAAGAAGGGACCTCCGCCTTGCCAGCCGATCTCCGCGGCAGCGCCGTGATCAACGCCCGCATCGACCGCCTCCCCGGCTGGGGACTGCCGAAGGCCGCGTTCGCGATCCTCGGCATCGCGTACTTCGTCGACATCTATGACGTGTCGATCGTCGGCTACTCGCTGCCAGTGCTGAAAGAGCACTTCCACCTGACGGCAACCCAGGTGACGGTCATGCTGACCGGCAATCTCGTGGCGACCGCGCTCGGCGCGATCCTGTTCGGGTTCCTGGGCGACATCCTGGGCAGGCAGCGGTCGTTCTTCCTCGGCCTCGGCGCGTTGACGGTGACCGCGCTGCTGACCGCGATCGCCTGGGACACCCCGTCGCTGCTGGTGTTCCGCGTGCTGTCCGGGTTCGCCACCGGCGGCGGGATCGCCGTGGTGACCGCGCTGGTGCAGGAGTTCTCCCCGGCCGCGCGGCGCGGGAAGTACCTCGCCTACAACGTGTTCTGGTCCGGGGTCGCCGCGGTGGCCGCCGCGTTCCTGTCGACCGCGCTGGTGCCCATGGAAAACGTCGGGTGGCGGATCCTGTTTGGCATCGGGGCGGTCGCGCTGGTGCTGATGTTCTTCACGCGGGAGCCGATCATCCCGGAGTCGCCGCGCTGGCTGGCCACCCGCGGGCGGCTGGACGAGGCCGACCGCATCACGACCGCGCTGGAGCGCCGGGTGGCGGCCGCCGGGCACGCGTTGCCCGCGGTCCCGGACGTGCCGCCGGACACCGCGGGCGAGAAGTTCCCGCTGCGCATGCTGTTCCGCCCGCCGTACCTGCAGCGGCTGCTGGTGGTGATCGGGTTCTGGTTCGGGGTGCAGTGGTCGGTGCGGGCGACGATCACGTTCCAGCCGACGATCCTCACCGAGTTCGGGCTGTCCCTGTCCAGCGGGACGATGCTGCTGGCGATCGGGACGCTGGCCGGGGTCGCGACCTACTGCGTCATGCCGTTCGTGATCGACCGGGTGGAGCGCAAGAAGCTGATCGTCCTGGGCCTGGCGCTGGCGACGCTGAGCCCGCTGCTGGTCACGGTCACCTCCGGCCACCCGGCGGCGGTGGTGCTCGGGTCGGTGCTGACGCAGGTGGCGGGGCCGATCCTGTTCGTGCCCGGCTTCTCCTACGCGGCGGAGGTGTTCCCGACGCACGCCCGCGCGAGCGGTGGTTCGCTGGCCGGCGGGCTCGGTCAGACCGGCGGGGTGCTGCAGTCGGTGGTGCTGGTCGCGGTCGCGGCGGCGGGACCGCACGTGTCGATGCTGGTGCTCGCCGCCGGTTACGTGTTCGCCGCGTTGATCATCTTCTACCTGGCCATCCCGACGACGGGACGGTCCCTGACGGCGATCAGCGCCGGGCGGGACTCGGCGGAGCGGGTCCGGGCATGATCGGGGCGTGCGACTGGAGACCGAGCGGCTGATCCTGCGGCCCCTCACGCCCGCCGACGCGGACCTCGTGGCCGACTTGAACAGCGACCCCGAGGTCATGCGTTACCTGGGCGACGCCGCCGCCGGCGACGTGGCCGGGCGGGAGGGGTACTTCGCCGCGGTCGAGAAGGCGGGCGGCGAGTTCACCGGCTGGTTCGAGTTCCGCCCGCTCGGCGGCGGCGAGGTGGAACTCGGCTACCGGTTGCGGCGGCGGTTTTGGGGCCGCGGCTACGCCTCCGAGGGTGCGCGGGCGCTGATCGCGCACGGGTTCGCCGAGGGCGACGTCGTGCGGGTCGTGGCGTTCACCATGGCCGTGAACACCGGGTCGCGGCGGGTGATGGAGAAGTCCGGTTTGCGGTACGTGCGCACGTTCCACGAAGACTGGCCGGATCCGCTTCCGGGGGCCGAACACGGTGACGTCGAGTACGCTCTGACCAAGGACGATTGGATACGACAGCACGGACTGCCATGACGACCGATCGCAATGTTCTGGGCGGCGAACTCGAGCCCTGCGGCACCGATCCGATGACGGGTTTCTACCGGGACGGGTGCTGCACCACCGGTGACGACGACCTCGGCAGCCACACGGTGTGCACCGTGGTGACCAAGGAGTTCCTGGAGTACCAGCGCGGGGTCGGCAACGACCTGTCCACGCCGCGCCCGGAGTACGGCTTCCCCGGGTTGCAGCCCGGTGACCGCTGGTGTGTGGTGGCCGCGCGGTGGCTGCAGGCGTACGAGGCGGGGGTGGCCGCGCCGGTGGTGCTGGCGTCGACGCACGAGCGGGCGCTGGACGTCGTGCCGTTGGAGGCGCTGCAGCGGCACGCGGTGGACGTGCCTGCGGACCCTAGTTCGCTGACCTGACGGAGCGCCGCACCAGCACGGCGGTCAGCGCGATCGCCCCGAGCACGGCGGGCACCTCCAGCAGGAGGGGGTGGCGGTCGGCGAAGTCCGGTTCGATGAGGTCGCTGGTCAGGATCGGCACCGCGGTCCCGACGGGCACGCGGTCGCCGGGGTCGGTGCGGATGGTCAGGGTGCCGCTGCCGCAGGCGAGGGTGTGCACGAAGCCGTAGTGGTGGTAGCGGGCGCCGGTCTCGATCATGACGCGGTCGGTGACCGTGCACGTCTCGGCCTGGCCGAAGGCGCGGAGCGCGAGCCCGCGGCCGGCGACGGTCAGCGCGGCGAAGAGGAGCGCCGCGCTGATCAGGCCGGCGACGAGGGCCCACCACCGGCCGTTCGCGCGGCGGGCGGTGCCGAGCGCGAAGGCCGCGCCGCCGACCAGTGCGAGCGCGATCGCGGCGAGGGTGCTGTGGGGTGGGAGGACGAAGAGGGCGGCCCCGAGGACGATCGCGGCGAGCCCGGCGGGCGCGACGTGGCGGCCGGTGCGGATGCCCAGCCTGTCCGTGATGTCGAGGACCATCGGCTGACTCTAGCCACATGTGGCGCGAAATCGGAGACCACATAAAGTGACCGCGTGCGTGGCGAGGGCTACTACGACCTGCTCGGGGTGGACCGGCGTGCCTCGACGTCGGAGATCAAGTCCGCGTACCGCCAGCGGGCGCGCACCGCGCACCCGGACGCCGGTGGTTCGCCCGACGAGTTCCAGGCGTTGCGGCAGGCCTACGAGGTGCTGGTGGACCCGTTGCAGCGCGCGGCCTACGACCGGGCGCTGGACCGCGCGGCCGCGACCTCGTCGCCGGTGCGGGCGCGGCGGCCGGGGCGGAAGCTGGGTGAGGACCCGAGTTTCACGGCCGAGTTGCCGGTGCTGGACCCGAATGCGCTGGAGTGGTGGGACGCGGCCAGGGAGAAGGCGCGGACCGGGGACCGGGCGGCGCCGGGGCACGCTCCGGCGGCTTTGTTGCTGGCGTGGTTGTTGCTGGTGGTGCTGCCGATCATGGCGGGCGCGCTGGCTGTCGCGGTGTGGCTGGTGCTGGCGTCGGCGGTGGCGATCTGGCTGGTGCGGCAGCACCGGGAGATGGCGCGGGCCGAGCGCGCGGTGGATGACGAGTTCGGTGGCACGGTCGTGTTCGGGGCGCCCGGTGCGGAGCCGGACCAGTGGGGCGAGCGGCTGACGGCGGAGTTGCTGGAGCGGTACCTGACGCGGTTGCCGGGGGCGCGGATCTTCCACGGGCTGGCCTGGCCGGGTTCGGTGTTCGCCGACATCGATCACGCTGTGCTGGCGGGTCGGCGGCTGGTGTTGATCGAGTCGAAGACGTGGTTGCCCGGTCACTACGCGGCTGACGAGTACGGCGAGCTGTGGCGGGACAACCGTCGTTTCCGCGGTGGGGCGACGCAGCTGCCGGAGGCTCTCGACGCCTTCCGCGCGTTGTTGCCGGGCGCGGAGATCCGGGGCGCGTTGATCGTGTACCCGAGCCGGACGGGCGAGATCACCACCGACGAGGACTTCGACGTGCCCGCGCCGCCGATGACACCGGACCAGTTCGTGCAGGTGATCGGCGACTGGCTGGCCGCCGAGCCGGCGCGTGTGGACGTGCGGCTGCTGCGGAAGGTGCGCGCGCAGGTCGTCTAGGCCACGAGGTACGGCTCGAAGCAGTAGACGGCCGCGCGGTTGGGCCGCTCCGCGACGAACGTGCCCTTGGACGGGATCGTCCGCACGAGCCCACGATCCCGCAGGACTTTCGTCGCGTGGCGGCACGTGCCGAGCGAGACACCGTACTGCCGGGCGAGCGTCTGTTCGGCCGGAAGCGGCGTGTTGACCGCGAGCTCACCCGTCTCGATGCGACGGGCCAGGTCGTCGGCCACGAGGTCGTAGAGGTAGGCGGGGCCGGTGGCGGGGAGTTCTCTGTTCACCCCTCCACGGTAGCATAGAAAAGACAAAAAGTCGGCTCAGCGGGACCGTTGGTAGGCTGCGACGCTGTGACGATGGAGGAGGCGCTGGACGCCCGGCTACGCGCCCTGGCGACGCGCGTGCGGAAGCTGCGGCGGGACCGGGACCTGAGCCAGGCCGACCTCGCCGACCGGGCCGGGGTGTCCCGCTCGGTGATCGCCGAACTGGAACGTTCGAGACTCGCGCAAGGCTCCCCACGCCCAACGCGCAACATCACGCTCGACACGCTGTTCCGCCTGGCCGAGGCAATGGGAGTGCACCCGGCGGAACTGCTGGACGACCGGAACGACAAGCACTAGCGGACTGACAAACCGCCGCCCGGCAACGGAAAGCAAGCGACTACCCCAACCAGACCTCCCCCGCCCCCGATCCACAGCCGATCTTTAGTCGCCGACCAGGGTTGTCAAGGCACGCTTTCCCGCCTTGACAAGCCTGTTCGGCGACTGAAACACACTCAAGGAGAGGGGGCGGGGGTGGTCGGAAGGTGACCTTTCGGCGCCGTGAGGCGCATTCCGCCCGCAGGGCGGACTCTTCGCCGCGCGAAGGCGCGGGTTTTAAAGATCAAAAGAGTCCTCGCCGGACGGGCAGGCTCCGGGATGACCAGGGGTTGGGTGCCTCGTCTCACCTTGGCGGGGTGGTCGCCGGGTGGTCATCCCGTCGCCTTCCGGTTTGTGCATATCACCTTGAGCCAGGGCCGCAAGCTTTGTGCTTTCGGCCGCCGGACCCAGCGCAGGTTGCGGCCCTGGCTCAAGGTGATCGTCACGTGTCAGGCGACGGGATGACCACCCAGCTACCTTGTGTTCACAGACCTCAATATCCGCGTATCGCGTTCACCTGCACGCGCAGTACCTGCGGATACGTCTTCGAGAACTCCTCCAGGCTGCCACTGACCGACTCCATTGCCTCCCGGTACTTCGCCACGTACGCGGCGTTCTCGTGGGCCGGGGGCAGCGTGTCGGCCGGGTGGGCCAGGCCGCGGAACACCACGACGTCCCCGCCCTGCTCGTCGCTGTTGAAGTGGAGCGTCACCTGCGGCCGGTCGCGGATGTGGGACAGCCGCTTGGCGTGCGCGAGGTTGTAGACCAGGAACCCGCCGTCGTCCCACACGAACCACACCGGGTTGGGCTGCGGGGTGCCGTCGGGGCCGGTCGTCGTGAGCCAGACGACCCGCTCGTGCTCGAGCCGTTCGCGCACCCGCTGCCCGAACGGGCTGGACGGGTCGGGGAGCACGTCACCTGCCATGTCCGCCAGCGTAGTGGCCGGGCTCACTTCCGGCGCAACTCCACGCACCGCCCGTGATAGGCATTCGGGGATCGAGCGCCGGAAAGGATCATCGATGCGTCTGCTGCTGCTGTCCAACTCGACCGCACCCGGACGCGGATACCTGGAGCACGCGACCGACGCGCTGGGCGAAGTGCTCCAGGACGTGCGCCGCCTGGTGTTCGTGCCGTTCGCGCTGGCCGACCACGACGGTTACACGGCGATCGTCGCCAAGGCGCTGGCCCCGTTCGGCATCGAGGTCGCCGGCGCCCACCAGGACGATCCGATCAGGTTGCTGAACTCCGCGCAGGCCGTGTTCACCGGTGGCGGCAACACGTTCCGGCTCCTGCGCGAACTGTACCGCCGCGAACTGCTCGCCCCGATCCGCGACCGCGTCGCGCACGGCACCGTCTACATCGGATCGAGCGCGGGCACGAACGTCGCCTGCCCCACCATCCGCACCACCAACGACATGCCGATCGTGCAGCCGCCGACGTTCGACGCGGCCGGGTTCGTGCCGTTCCAGATCAACCCGCACTACCTCGACCCGCAGCCGGGATCCACGCACATGGGCGAGACCCGTGAGGAGCGCATCGAGCAGTTCCTCGAGGAGAACGACGTGCCGGTGCTGGGAATGCGCGAAGGCACCTGGCTGCGCCGCGAAGACCGGTCCCTCACGCTGGGCGGCGACGACGCCGGCGCCCGCCTGTTCCGCCGCGGTTCCGAGCCCGCCGAGTTGCGGCCGGACGCGGACCTCAGCGACCTTCTGGCGTGCGAGATCGCCTGAGCTCGTCCGCCAGCTCGGCGCGGCGGGCCAGGACCTCGTCGCGCGACTTGGCCATGTCGTGCAGCACCGACTTGCGCTTGCGCAACGGCAACCGGTCCACGTAGAGGCCGCCGCCGAGGTGGTCGGTCTCGTGCTGCAGACACCGCGCGAAGTAACCCCGGCCCTCGACGACCAGCGGCTGTCCGTCCTGGTCGACCCCGCGCACGACGGCGTGGTCGGCGCGCGGCAGCTTCGCGTACGGGCCGGGCACGGACAGGCAACCCTCCGGCGCCTCGATCAGCCGCCTGCTGTCGACGGGCTCCTCGTCGAGCACCGGGTTGAGGATGTGGCCGATGTGCCGGTCGCCGTACTCGTCCCAGCAGTCCCACACGAACAGTCGCAGGTCGACGCCCACCTGGTTGGCCGCAAGGCCGGCGCCCTCGGCCACGTACAGCGTGGCGAACATGTCGTCGATCAGGGCCGACAGCTCCGGCGTGCCGAACTCCGCCGCCGCGCGGCACGGTCGTGCCAGGATCTCCTCGCCGATCTCGGTGATCCGCCGCGGCGTCCCGCGCCGGGCTTCCGGCAGCACCCGCGGGCAGTCGCCGACCGGCTGCCCCTGCACGTAGACGGCCATGCACCCCTCCTTGCAAGGTGCTTTGCAAACTAGCACACTTTGCAAAGTGGAGAACCGACCCGAGTCGAAGCTGCCCGACCACCCCGTCCGCGTCGCGCTGCTGGACCTGCTCGCCGAACTGGGCACCGTCACCGCGAACGAGGCCGCCCGCCGCCTCGGGTACAGCTCCGGCCTATGCTCGTTCCACCTGCGGCAGCTCGCGCGGGCAGGCCTGATCGAAGAGGCGCCGCGCGGCCGGGGGCGAATCAAGCCCTGGCGGCTGCGCTGGGATTCCGCGCAATCCCCGTACCCGGACGATCAAAGCTTCTCGGCCGTCCTGCACCTGACTCCGCACGAGCTGGCGGAACTCACCGCATCCGTGCGAGAATTGATCAAGCGTTTTCCGGAACGCGCATCCGGGGATCCCGATTCCCGGCCGGTCGAAGTCAATTTCTCCGCGTTTCCGGCGACTGTGAACCGCACCCGTCAATAAAAGGTTCAACGGAGTTTCAGCAGCCGAGACAACCGTTTGCTACATTCGGATGACGATGCTTCGTGACCGCTCCGGCCCGTGCCTACCATGGTGCAACTGCGAGCGACGGGATGCGATCATGACAACGCACATCGATTTTCGCCCCGCGGACAGCTGCTTCGGCTGCCTCGTTCCCCACGAGCAGACCCCCGCCGACGAGGAATGGTGTTTCGACGCGCAGGGCCACCCGCTTTGCGGGCAATGCGCCCGCGACGAGCAGATCATTCACGAACCGTGGACGGGCCCACCGGAGGCCCGCCGCGCCGAATGGGATTTGGTGCAGGACCTGTCGTATTTCCTCCATTGACCTACCGCGCACGGCGAACTGTGCCGGGTGGGCTAACCTGAGCAACGCCAATGGCGTCGAGGTCAGCTTGTGCGGGGAGGTGAGCGCGATCGCGGACACCACGGCCCGCCCCACCGTGAGCAGGCGGCGCGAGGTCAGCCACACGAGCGCGCGGTCGGTGCTGATGACCGTGCTCGGCGAGTTCGTGCTGCCCCGCGACCGCCCGGTGTGGACCTCCACCCTCGTCGACGTGCTCGGCATGTTCGGCGTCGAGGAGAAGTCGGCCCGCCAGGCCCTGGCCCGCACCGCGGCCGAGGGCTGGCTGGTGTCGCAGCGGCAGGGCCGGCGCGTGCGCTGGTCGCTGACCGCGCCGGGACGGCGGCTGCTGACCGAGGGCGCCGAGCGCATCTACGGCTTCGGCCGCGCGGACACCCCGTGGGACGGCACGTGGCTGATGCTGCTGGTGTCGGTGCCCGAGACGAAGCGGGACCTGCGGCACAGCCTGCGCACGCGGCTGACCTGGGCCGGGTTCGGGTCGCCGACGCCCGGCGTGTGGATCTGCCCCGACCCGAGCCGCCAGGACGAGGCGAACTCCATCGTGCGTGAGCTGGGTCTGGACGCGGAGGCGATGTCGTTCGTCGCGTCGTACGGCCGGATCGGCGACGAGGACGCGATGGTCGCGCGGGCGTGGGACCTGACGGCGCTGGAGGAGCGCTACGAGGACTTCATCGACGAGTTCGCCGCGCTGGCGCCCGAGTCGGGTGAGGCGGTGCTGCACGCGCAGACCCGCCTGGTGCACGAGTGGCGGCGCTTCCCGTTCCTCGACCCGCGCCTGCCGGGCCGCCTGCTGCCCGACGGCTGGAGTGGCGCCAAGGCGGCCGAACTGTTCCACCGCAGGCACGTGGAATGGCGGCCGGTCGCGCAGCGCCACTGGGACACGCTGGTGAGTGAGGAAGAAGCGGCCTAGTCCGGCAGGTTCCCGTCGCCGCCGAGGTTCGCGACCATCCGCCGCAGGACGTTGATCGTCGTCACGAAGTCGGCGGGGTCCACTCCCTCGTGCATCCGCTCGTGGACGCGCGCGTTGCGGTCGCGGGCCCGCAGGCGCCCGGCCTCGCCGGCCTCGGTGAGCGTCAGGCCGTCCCGCTCGGTCAGCCAGCCCCGCGCGACGAGGTCGTCGAAGACCGCATCGAAGTCGATGCCCAGGTCGTCGTAGCGGGCGAGGCGCCGGACGAGCGCCTCGCGCGTCCACTCCCCCGGTTTGCCCGCGACGTGGTTCAGCGTCCACCAGTGCGGCTGGGTGAGGTCCTCGACCGCGAGCGCCTCCCGCAGCGCACCGACGACCAACCGGTACGCCTCGCCGCTCCACGCCCCGATGGGCTGGGCGGCCACTTCTTCGTCGCGGTAATCCTTGATCACGAGCCGACCGTAGAACCTCCAGCGGACTGGAGGTCAACTACAGCTCCCAGACCTCGGACTCCGGCTGCGTCAGCCGGATCGCCGTGCGCCGCACCGCTTCGGCTGCCCGGTCCTCGTCCACGTCGCCCGGCACGAACACCACGGCGACACTGCCCGCGGCGCCGTGCGCGAGCCGGACGGGCGCGGCGATCTCGGTGAGCCAGGCGTGGATCTCGCCGACCGTGCGGACGTAGCCGGTCTGCCGCGCCCAGCCGACCTCAGGACGCTCGTCCGGATGTGCGGGACCGGTGGACTGGATGGCCAGGCCGCACGCCCCGCGGTCCAGCGGCGCCCGCGTCCACGGCTGGTAGGCGACGGCGGCTCGGCGGCGGTCCGGTTCGGCCGTCACCACGGCGACGACCTGGCCACCACGTGGCACCGCGAAGAACGCCGTCGCGCCCACGGTGTCGGCCAGCTCGCCGAGCACCTCGTGCAGGCGGGCCTGGGCGTCGCCGAGGACGGTCCGCGACAGGACGAGCAGCCCGAGCCCCAGCGTGTAGCGGCCTTCCGCGGTGCGCCGCGCCAGCTGGCGGTCCTCCAGCGTGCGCAGGATGCGGTAGACGATCGAGCGGTGCAACCCGGCCGCGTCGGCGATCTGGTGGCTCGTGCGCGGCTGCCCGTCGGCGAGGACGTCCAGCACGTCGAGCGCCCGGTCCAGCGTCTGCGCGCGAACGCCCGGCTTGGTCTCCACCCCGCTCCCCTTCGTTGCCCGCGTCACTTTAACACGCTAGGCTGCTCGCATATCGAGCTCAGAACACCGATCAACGCTCGATATCAGAGCTGCCTGGGGAGGCTTCGTCGTGCCCGAGACGTCGCTCGATGACCACCCGGCCGTCGACCCGGCGCACTTCCGCCGCACCATGGGGCGGTTCACCAGCGGCGTCACGGTGATCACCACGGTCGACGGCGAGCACGTACACGGCATGACGGCCAACGGCTTCCTGTCGGTCTCGCTGGAGCCGCCGCTGGTCCTGGTGTCGCTCGGGCGCCGGTCGCGGATGGCCGGCCTGCTGCGCCGCACCGGGCGCTACGCTGTCAGCGTGCTCGCCGGCGACCAGCAGGACCACTCGCGGCACTTCGCCGGGCAGCCGGTCCCCGGGCTGCGCCCGGAGTTCCACCACCGCGACGGGTTCGCCTTCCTGGGCGGCGCGCTCAGCCACATCGGCTGCGACGTCGTCGAGGTGCACCCGGCCGGGGACCACCTGCTGTTCCTCGGCCGCGTGACCCGTCTGTCCTATTCGGACGCCGAACCGCTGGTCTTCTTCACCGGTTCCTATCGCGCACTGCACTGAACGAGGAGAGTTCTCAATGGCGGGAATCGGCATCGTCGGCGCCGGGATCGCCGGCCTGCACCTGGGCCTGCAACTGCGGCAGCACGACGTCCCGGTCACCATCTACAGCGACCGGACCGCGGAGCAACTGGCGGGCGGCCGCCTGCCGAACAGCGTCGCGCACCACCACACGACGGTCGCGCGCGAGCGGTTGCTCGGCATCGACCACTGGGACGCCGAGGAGTACTTCTACTTCGGCCACCACCACTACATCGGACTGCCGGACCCGTTGTCGTTCCCCGGTTTCTTCACCGCGCCGTCCCGCGCGCTGGACTACCGCATCTACCTGCCGCGGATCCTGGCGGACTTCACCGACCGCGGCGGCGACTTCCAGGTGCGACCGGTCGGGCCGGCGGACGTGGCGGAGCTGTCCGACCGCCACGACCTGGTCGTCGTGGCTTCCGGGCGGGGCAGCCTGAGCGCGATGTTCCCGCGCCGGGCGGACAAATCGCCCTACGACAGCCCGCAGCGCAAGCTGTGCGTCGGGCTTTACGAGGGCATCGCGCACTCCGAACCGCGTGGCGTCACGATGAGCATCTCGCCCGGCAACGGCGAGCTGCTGGAGATCCCGATTTTCTCCTTCGCCGGTCACGTCACCGCGCTGCTGTTCGAGAACATCCCCGGCGGTGACACCGAGGTGCTGGCCGAGGCGCGCTACGACGACGACCCGGCCGCCTTCGAGAAACTGGTGCTGGAGAAGACGCGGCAGCACCACCCGCGGACGTTCGAGCGGATCGACCCGGCGAAGTTCCGGCTCACCGGGCCGCAGGACCTGCTGCAGGGCGGGGTCCTGCCGTCGGTGCGGGAGGACTACACGCGGCTGCCCAACGGCAAGTACGTCGTCGCGCTCGGCGACGCGCACGCCGTGGTGGACCCGGTGGTCGGCCAGGGCGCGAACTGCGCGTCGTACTCGGCGTGGGAGCTGGGCCGGACCATCCTGGAGGACCAGAACTTCGACGAGCGGTTCTGCCGGAAAGTGGCGCTGCGGCGGGAGAACGTCGTGCACGCGACGGCGGACTGGACCAACCTGATGGTCCGCGTGCCGCCCGCCCCGCACCTGCTGCAGCTGCTCGGCGCGATGTCGGCGAACCAGGCGGTGGCGGACACCTTCACCGACAACTTCAGCCACCCGGACCGCCAGTGGGACATCCTCGCTTCGCCCGAACGGGTGCGGAAGTTCCTGGCCGGGTACGGGATGGCGGACTGAACTGTCGGTGGCAGGCCGTAAGGTTCCGGGCGTGATGGATTACCTGAGCATCCCGACCGCGGCCGGCACGTTCGACGCGATCGCGGCCGGGCCCGCCGGCGGCAGGCCCGTGCTGCTGCTGCACGGCTTCCCGGAGGCGGCGATCTCCTGGGAGTACCAGGTCGCGGTGCTGGGCGACCGGGGGTTCCGCGCGGTGGCGCCGGACCAGCGCGGCTACTCGCCGGGGGTGCGGCCGGAGCAGGCGGCCTCCTACGGCATGGACGAGCTGGTCGGGGACGTGCTGGCGATCGCCGACGCACTGGAGTGGTCGCGGTTCGACCTGGTGGGGCACGACTGGGGCGGCGCCGTCGCGTGGTGGACGGCGTCGGAACACCCGGAGCGGCTGCGCACGCTGACGGCGGTGTCGACGCCGCACCCCGGCGCGCTGGGCCAGGCCGTGCGCACGGACGAGGACCAGCAGATGCGGTCGCAGTACATGCGTGACTGGCGGTCCAGTTCCACGGAACGGCAGATGCTCGCGAACAACGCCGAGGCACTGCGGCGCATGTTCGAGTGGAAGGTGCCCCAGAGCCGGGTCGACGAGTACATCCGGCGGTTGTCCGAGCCGGGCGCGCTGACCGCGGCGCTCAACTGGTACCGGGCCAACCGCCCGCGGGCGACCATCGACAAGGTGTCGGTGCCGACGCTGTACGTGTGGAGCACGGAGGACGTCGCCCTCGGCTCGACGGCGGCGCTGGACACCGAGAACTGGATGACCGGGCCGTACACGTTCCAGATGCTGGAGGACGTCACACACTGGATCCCGGAGGAGGTTCCGGAGGTGCTGACGGCGATGATCCTGGAGCACCTGAACGCGTTCTGACGCCACCGCGGCGCCGTGCCTGTTCACGGCGCCGCGCGTCGGTCTCGGGTCAGGAGCGCGAGAATTCGGCGCTCACCGCGTTCGGGCCGTCGTACTCGCGGTCCGGCAGCTTGCGGAGGTGGTCCAGCACGTCGTCCGGCGCGCCCTGGCTCTGCGCGTGGTCGACCAGCTTGTCCCGCGTGCACGGGTAGTCGACGCCGGACAGGAACTTCTGCATCTGGATCGGGTTCGGGGCAGCCATGTCCTGCTCCTTCCTGTTGTCTCTCGGTCGCCCCGGGGGCTACCCACCGATCGGGCCGTCACTCGCCCTGTTTCGGGGATCGACCCGACGGGAAGCCCGTCACCATGCGCGCGACCATCCTGAACTGCACGTTGAAGCCCTCGCCGGAGCCGTCGAACACCGACGCGCTGGCCGAGGTCGTGGCGGCAGGCCTGCGCGAACTCGGCGCCGACGTGCGGACCATCCGGCTGGTCGACCACGACATCAAACCGGGTGTCAGCAGCGACATGGGCGACGGCGACGAGTGGCCCGGAATCCGCGAGGAGATCCTGAACTCGGAGATCCTCATCATGGCGTCACCCACGTGGGTCGGGCACCCCTCGTCGGTCGCGCAGCGGGCGATCGAACGCATGGACGCGATGCTGTCCGAGACGGGCGATGACGGTACACCGGTTGCATACAACCGCGTCGCGGGCGTGGTCGTGACCGGCAACGAGGACGGCGCGCACCACGTGATCAGCGAGATCAACGGCGCGCTCGGCGACATCGGCTTCACCATCCCCGGGCAGGCCTGGGTGTACTGGAACATGGGCCCCGGACCGGGCCCGAGCTACAGCGACACCGACCACGGGCACCAGTACGTGCACCAGGTGGCGGGCCTGATGGCGAAGAACCTCTACGCGGTGGCCGCCGCCCTGCGCGACCGCCCGATCCCGGCACAAGTCTCGCGCGGCGAAGACTGAGGTTCCCGGGCGGCTGCTCGCCTGACCCGGCTCCTGGCCCAGTCGCGCCGCCGCCCTTACGCGACCGCAAAACCGCCCCCGGCGAAGACTGTGAACCACTCACCCCATTGCTCATCCCGTCCACACGGCGAACCCACACGGCGAACCCACCCGGCGCACCCACCCGGGTGACAGTCCGCCGCTGACGCCCCGGAATTGTCGTACCCCCTCGCTAGTGTTCGCGGTGTCCGGAAGGGGGCGGAGATGCGAGCGGTTGTGGTGGACGGCCCGGGCGGGCCGGAAGTGTTGCGGGTGCGGGAAGTTCCGGTGCCCGAGGTGCGGGACGGCTGGACCCTGGTGCGGGTCGAGGGGTTCGGGCTGAACCGGTCGGAGCTGATGACCCGGCAGGGGCATTCGCCGAACGTGCGGTTCCCCCGGGTGCTGGGCATCGAGTGCGTCGGCGTGGTCGCGGAGTCCGCACGGCTCGCGCCGGGCACCAAGGTGGCCGCGGTGATGGGCGAGATGGGCCGGGAGTTCGACGGCGGGTACGCGGAGTACGCGCTGCTGCCGGACGATCTGCTGATCCCGGTGGAGACCGATCTGCCGTGGGAGGTCTTCGCCGCGCTGCCCGAGACCTACTTGACCGCGTGGGGGTCGCTGGAGGCGTTCGGGCCGGTGTCGCCAGGGCAGAGCCTGCTGATCCGCGGCGGGACGTCGTCGGTGGGGATGGCGATGCTGTCGCTGGCGCGGGAACGGGGGCTGGTGACCATCGCGACGACTCGGAACCGGGACAAGGTGGCGGCGCTGGAGAAGGCGGGCGCGTCGCACGTGGTGGTGGACGGCGGGGACATCGGCGCCGACGTCCGCGCGTTGTGCCCGGACGGCCCGGACTTCGTGCTGGACCTGGTCGGAGCGCCGACGGTGCCGGAGTCGCTGCGGCTGGTCAAGCGCGGCGGCACGGTGTGCGTGACGGGCATGCTGAGCGGCAAGTGGGCGATCCCGGACTTCCAACCGGTGGCGGCGATCCCGTCCGGCACGAAGCTGACGGCCTTCCAGAGCAACGACATCCGGGGCACAGCCGGCGGCGGCGCGCTGCAGGCGATCGTCGACGGCGTGGCGAGCGGCGCGTACCAGCCGAACCTCGACCGGGTGTTCCGGCTGGAGCAGATCGTCGAGGCCCACACCTACATGGAGACCAACCAGGCCACCGGAAAGGTGGTGGTCCGGAACAACTGACCCCAACGGCCGACAAACCCACGCCAGATCCAGCGCGGCTGCTGCCACCGGCACGCAGCCGGTGACAGACGGCCAGCCGCCGAACCTCCGACGGGACTGGTCCGCCGGTTGCTGCCACCGGGAGGCACCGACCGCAGGCGACTCGACGCACCACCCACAGCACTGGCCCGCCCGCGACTGCCCGCGCCCGCCGCCCGCGCCTCCCCAGCCACGGCGGCCGGCGGCGCGCTGCCTGTTCCTTGCGCCTGTTACCTCTTCCCGTCGCCACCCGTCATTTCGGTGCCAACCCGAAACCGAGGTCGTCGGACGAGGACGAGGTGGAGAACAGGGTGCTGACGAACATCATGTACGCGACGGTCTACGTGACCGACCAGGACCGCGCGCTGAAGTTCTACACGGAGAAACTGGGCCTGGAGCGGGGCGTCGACTACCCGCGCCCGGACGGGCGCTTCCTCACCGTGGGCGTGCCCGGCAGCCGGTCAAGATCATCCTGTGGTCGCACCCCGCGGCCGCCGGACAACCCGGGTGGCCCGCCGGGGCCGCTCGTCCTCGAATCGGACGACCTGCGGAAGGACTTCGAGGTGCTCCGCCGCCGCGGCGTGACGTTCGACGAACCCGAGCCGCAGGACTACCCGTTCGGCGTCCGGATCGAGGCGTTGGATCCGGACTGCAACCGGATCTCGCTGCGGCAGCCGCGACCCTGGAACGGCTGATGATGACCGACAACCGACCCGACCCGGTGACCGAGGCCTTCGAGGCCCAGCGCGACCGGCTGCGCGCGATCGCCTACCGCGTGCTCGGCTCCCACGCCGACGCCGAGGACGTGGTCCAGGAAGCCTGGTTGCGGCTGTCCCGCCAGGACACCGTCACCATCGCGAACCTGGCGGGCTGGCTGACCACGGTCGTCGGCCGCCTCAGCCTGGACCTCCTGCGCGCGCGTCGAACCGAAACACACCACAACGAGCTGCCGGAGCTCGTCGTGACAGCCGACGATGCCATGCCCGAGGACGACGTGGCGCTCGCCGACTCGGTCGGGCTCGCGCTCCTCGTCGTACTCGAGTCGCTCCGGCCGGGTGAGCGGTTGGCGTTCGTGCTGCACGACCTGTTCGCGGCGCCGTTCGACGAGATCGGCCGCATCGTCGGGAAATCCACCGCCGCCACCAAGATGCTCGCCAGCCGCGCGCGCCGGAAGGTGCGGGCGAGCGGTCAGCCAACGGCCTCGGGCCGGGAGCAACGAGAGGTGGTCCAGGCGGCCACCCATCGCGGCGGCTTCGAGGGGTTGCTGCGCGTGCTCGATCCCGACGTGAAGCTCACCGCCGACACCCCCGACGGCACGGTCGTCGTCCTCGGCGCCACCAAGGTCGCCGCCGGCGCGCGGTTGTCCGCGGCCGCGCGCGGACACGCGGTGCCCGTCAACGGCCGCCCCGGCTTCGTCGCCTGGAGCGAAGATGACGCACCGCTCTCGATCGTCGCGTTCACCGTCGCCGACGGGCGGATCGTGGACATCGCGGTCGTGACCGACCCGGCCAAGCTCGCGGCGGCGAACCTGCCCCATCCGGCTTGACTCAACGCGACCGCATGGCCCGGTACCACCGGGGCGAAGTGTTCACGGGAGGCTTCAACGACGCACGCACCACCAGGACGTTCGGCTCGTCGCTGCGCACGAACTCGCCGAGCAGCCGCCGGAAAGCACGGCCGAAACCCTCCACCCGCCCGGCGTCCACGCCGAAAGACCGCGCCAGTCCGACGAAGTCCGGCGTGTGCAGGTTGACCCCGCGGTGCGGCAGGCCCTCCCGGTCCTGGTCGAACCGGAGCATGCCGTACCCGCCGTCGTCGACGATGATCACCGTCACCGGCAGCGACTCCTGCGCCAGCGTCGCCAGATCGCCGCACCCGTACAGGAAACCGCCGTCGCCGCTGACGCACACCACCCGGCCCGCGCCGGTGGCCGCCGCGCCCAGCGCGGCCGGGAACCCGAACCCGAGCGTGCCCCAGCCCATCGGGTACGCGAACCGGTGCGGCGCGCGCACGCGGTGGAAGCCGCCCGCCCAGTAACCGGCGATGCACATGTCCGCCACAAGCATCGCGCGCTCGGGCAGCGTCTCTTCCAGCGTGCGCAGGAAATCCGCGGCCTGCGGCTCCTCGCTGCGGATGCGGCGGCGCACCTGCTCGGAGATCCGCTGCAGCCGCTCGGTCAGCTCGGCGAGCCCGGGCCGGGCCGGCAACCCCTGCAGCAGCTCGGGCACCACGTCCCGCGCGTCGCCGGCCAGGGTGATGTCGGGCGGGTAGTTCTTGGCCGCATCCTTGGGATCGACGTTGATCACGATGAGCTTCGGCGGCTTGGGCATGAGCCAGTTCTGCGTCATCAGGCCGTCGAAGTCGGTGCCGATGCCGAGCACCACGTCGGCCTCGTCCCACAGCGCGCCCACCTCCGGCGCGTGCACGGGGTTCGGCGCGGCACACGGGTGCGCGGGCGGCAGCAGACCACGCGCGGCGAACGTCGTGATCACCGGTGCGGCCAGCTTCTCCGCCAGCTGCCCGATCACCTCTCCCGCACCCGCCCTGGCCGCGCCGCCGCCCGCCCAGATCAGCGGCCGCGACGCCATCGCCAGCATGCGCCGCGCCGCGTCGAGATCCGACACGGCCAGCGCCGGGAACGCCTCGGTCGGCTCCGGATCCGGGCCGCGGAAACCGTTGTGCCGCAGGAAGTCCGTGGGAACACCGACGTACACCGGACCGCTCTGCGGCCGCAACGCCAGCCGGGCGGCGCGCAGGACCGTGGGCGCCAGGTCCTCGGGCGTCTCGACGGTGAACGCCGCCTTCGTCACCGGCGCGAACAACGCGGCCTGGTCGCTGGTCTCGTGCAGGACACCGCGCACCATGCCCGGCCGCCGCAGTCCCGCCGGGATGTCGGTGGCGATCACCAGCACCGGCGAGCCGGACGCCATCGCCTCCCCGACCGCGGCGATCGTGTTCGCCGCGCCCGGTCCGGTCGTCACGATCGCGACGCCGAGTTTGCCGGTCGCCCGCGCGTACCCGTCCGCGGCGTACCCGGCGGTCTGTTCGTGCCGGACGCCGATCAGCCGGAGCGGGCTGTCCGCGAGCGCTTCCCAGATCGGCAGGTTGTGCACGCCCGGGAGGCCGAACGCGACCTCGGCCCCGAGCTCGAGCAGCGCGTCCACGAGGTGCTGGGCGCCGGTCTTCGTCACGCCGTCAGAGTATGGCACCCCGTCACCACTGCGGGGGCACGACCTCGTCCGGGGGCGGCGGCCCGGGCGGGGTGCCGTCGCCGAAGGGCCGTCCGCCCAGGTCGGCGCGCCCGTGCGGCTGCGCCCACCCGGAAAGGTCCGGACCATTCGGCACGATCCGCGTCGGGTTGACCTGCTCGTGCACCTGGTAGTAGTGCCGCTTGATGTGGTCGAAGTCCACGGTGTCGCCGAAACCGGGCGTCTGGAACAGATCCCGCGCGTACGCCCACAGCACCGGCATCTCGGTCAGCTTGTTCCGGTTGCACTTGAAGTGGCCGTGGTAGACCGCGTCGAAGCGGACGAGCGTGGTGAACAGCCGGATGTCGGCCTCGGTGATCGTGTCCCCGACCAGGTACCGCTGGCCCGCCAAGCGCTCGGACAGCTCGTCGAGCCGCGCGAACAGGCGCCGGTACGCGTCGTCGTAGGCGGACTGCTTCGTCGCGAACCCCGCTTCGTACACGCCGGCGTTGACGTCGCGGTGCACCGCCCGGTTGATCTCGTCGATCTCGTCACGCAACGCCTCGGGGTACAGGTCCGGCGCGCCGTCGCGGTAGTGGGCGCCCCACTGCGTGTCCAGGTCGAGGGTGATCTGCGGGTAGTCGTTGGTGACCAGCTTGCCGCTCGGGATGTCGACGATCGCGGGCACGCTGATGCCGCCGTCGTAGTCCGGGTCGGCCGCACGGTAGGCCTCGCCGAGGAACTCGATGCCCAGCACGGGATCGCGGCCGCCGGGGTCGAGGGTGAACCGCCAGCTCCGCTCGTCCTGGATCGGGTCGGCGATCGCGACTGACAGCGCTTCCTCCAGCCCCATCAGCCTGCGCACGATCAGCGCGCGGCTGGCCCACGGGCACGCGCGGCTGACGACGAGCCGGTACCGGCCCGCCTCGGCGGGCCAGCCGTCCGCGCCGTCGGCCGTGATCCGCGCCGTGAAGCGGTTCGGCGCCCGCTTGAACTCGCCGGTTTCCGGGTCCGTCGGGATGGTCATTCCCTCAGCGTAGATTGTGTTCCGGGCCGTAGCAGTACGCGTAGACTCAATGACCCTGGGCACACCAGCGCCCTGGACGGAAGGTGGTCACCGATGCCGTTGATGCCCTTCACCGACTCGATGTTCCTGCTGGTGGAAAGCCGCGAGCACCCGATGCACGTCGGCGGCCTGCAGCTGTTCCAGACTCCCGAGGGCGCCGACCACACCTGGCTGCGCAGCCTGCGTGAGGACCTGGTCAAGAACACCGACGTGCGGCAGCTGTTCCGGCAGCGCGTCGCCCGCCCCGTGAACACGCTCGGTTACGCCGCCTGGGCGAGCGACGACGACCTCGACCTCGACTACCACTTCCGGCATTCCGCGCTCCCGTACCCGGGCCGGGTGCGGGAGCTGCTGGAGCTGACGTCGCGCTGGCACAGCACGCTGCTCGACCGGCACCGCCCGCTCTGGGAGATCCACCTGGTCGAAGGCCTGCAGGACGGCCGGTTCGCCATGTACAGCAAGGTGCACCACGCGCTGATGGACGGTGTCTCGGCGTTGCGGCATCTGCAGGGCACGCTGTCCGACGACCCGGACGACCGCAGCTGCCCGCCGCCGTGGGGCTCGCGTCAGGTGCCGCGCGGCAAGCCGCCGCGTAACGCACGGTCACTGCTGCGGATGGGCACGAGTTCGCTGAAGCAGATCGCCGGAATGGCGCCGGCGGCGGCGAAGGTGGCGCGGGAAGCCTTCCGCGAGCACACGCTGCTGCTGCCGATGCAGGCCCCGAAGACGATCTTCAACGTGCCGATCGGCGGCGCACGCCGGTTCGCCGCGCAGTCCTGGCCGCTCGGGCGGGTGCGCGCGATCGCGACCGCCACCGGGACCTCCCGCAACGACGTGGTGCTCGCGATGTGCTCGGGCGCGTTGCGGGACTACCTCATCGAGCAGCGCGCGCTGCCGGACGCGCCGCTGGTCGCGATGGTGCCGGTGTCGATGCGCAAGCCGACCGACACCGGTGAGGCCGCGGGCAACCAGATCGGCGCGGTGCTGTGCAACCTCGGCACCGACAAGCCGGATCCGGCGTCCCGGCTGATGACGATCCACCAGTCGATGCGCGAGGCGAAGCGGATCTTCAAGGAGCTGACGCCGTTGCAGGCGCTGCTGCTGTCCGGCATCAACGTGGCGCAGCTGGGCATCTCGCCGGTGCCCGGGTTCGTGAACAACACGCGTCCGCCGTTCAACCTGGTGATCTCGAACGTGCCCGGGCCGCGCAAGCAGATGTACTGGAACGGCGCGAAGCTGGACGGCATCTACCCGGCGTCGGTGCTGCTCGATGGGCAGGCGCTCAACATCACGCTGACCAACAACGGGGACAACCTGGACTTCGGGATCACCGGGTGCCGCCGGTCGGTGCCGCACCTGCAGCGGATCCTGACGCACCTGGACACGGCGCTGGAGGAACTGGAGTTCGCCGCGCGCTGACGCGGGCGGGGGCCGGGGCGCGGCCCCCGCCGGTGGTCAGGCCACGCCCTCCGGGCTGGCGCCTTCGACCTGGACGCCACGCGAGGTGATCTCCTCGATGCGGGCCAGGTCGTCGCCGGTGAGGTCGAGATTCGCCGCGGCGACGCTATCCTCGATGTTGCGGGCCCGCCGCGCGCCGACGATCGCCACGTGGACGCCCGGCTGGTGCAGGGTCCAGGCGATGGCGAGCTGGCTGACGGTGGCGCCCTTCTCGGCCGCGAGGTTCTTCAGCTGCTCGACGACCTCCAGGTTCTTCTGGAAGTTCGCGCCCTGGAACGCGCTGGAGTTCGCGCGCCAGTCGCCGGGCTCGAAGGTCGTGCGCGGGTTGAGGGCGCCGGTGAGGAGACCGCTGCCGAGCGGGCTGTAGACGAGGACGCCGACGTTGTGCTCGCGGCAGTACGGGAGCGGGTCGTCCTCGATCGCGCGGCGGAACAGGTGGTAGGGCGGCTGCAGGGTCTCGACCGGGCGGGTGCGGTCGAACGCGGCCAGTTGCGCGGTGTCGTAGTTGGACACGCCGACGTGGCGGATCTTGCCCGCGTCGACGAGTTCCTGCAGTGCCTGGGCGGTTTCCTCGGCCGGGGTGTCCGGGTCGGGCCAGTGGACCTGGTACAGGTCGATGTGGTCGAGGTCGAGGTGGCGCAGGCTCTCGTCGACGCCCTTGCGCAACCAGTCGCGGCGGGCGTCTCGGGGCCGGCCGCTGCCCGGGTTGATGCCGCCCTTGGTGGCGATCACGAGGCTGTCGCGGTCGCGTTTCAGCTCGTCGCGAAGGGCGCGGCCGAGGAGGGCTTCCGATTTGCCGAAGCCGTACGCCTGGGCGGTGTCGAAGAAGTTCACGCCGAGCTCACGTGCGTGCTGGATGGCCTGGACGGCCGCGTCCTCGTCGAAGGAGCCCCAGTCGCCGCCGAGCTGCCAGGTCCCGAACGCGATCCGGGAGACGTCGAGTCCGCTCTTGCCCAAAGTGGTTCTCCGCATGGTTCAAGGACAGCACATGGCGCGGTGGGGCGCATCGTGGAGCTGGTCTGGGTGGTTTTGGGTCCTTTGTGGATTTTGGTGGTGGGTGAACGGGTCGTTCATGGTTCGGCGAGTGGACCGCTCGTGCGGGTGCGACTCGCGACTCGACGACAGGGCACCTCGCGCCGCGATGAACGGACCATTCATCACTCGACGAGAGGCCCACTCATGCAGGCGTCACCGGCGGGTCGACGACAGGGCACCTCGCCCGGCGTGAATGGACCGTTCATCGCTCGGCGAGGGGTCCACTCATGCGGCCGCCACTCGCGACTCGACGACAGGGCACCTCGCGCCGCGATGAACGGACCATTCATCACTCGCTGAGAGGCCCACTCACACAGGCGCCACCGGCGAGTCCACGACAGGGCACCTCACACGGCGTGAATGGACCATTCATCGCTTGACCAGAGGTCCACTCATGCGGCCGCCACTCGCGACTCGACGACAGGGCACCTCGCGCCGCGATGAACGGACCATTCACGCCTCGGCGAGAGGCCCACTCACACAGGCGCCACCGGCGAATCGACGACAGGTGCAGCTAGCGCGGCGATGAATGGACCATTCATTGTTCGGCGAGAGGTCCACTCATGCACGCGCCACTCGCGACGCGATGAAAGATGCAGGTCGCGCGGCGATGAACGAGCCATTCACCGCCCAGCCGGCCGCCCAGCTCGCCAAACCGCAGGCCGCCCCACTCAACGCCCGCCCAGCCGCTCAGCTCACCGAGCCGCAGGCCGCCCCACTCAACGCCCGCCCAGCCGTCCAGCTCACCAAACCGTAGGCCGCCCAACTCACCGCCCAGCCAGCCGCCCAGCTCACCGAGCCACCGGCCGCCCGACTCACCGCCCAGCGGGCCGGTCCGTCGGCCAGGGACGGACCTCCTCGAACAGCCTCGCCACCGCCAGCACCAGGTCATCCGAGTGCCGCGGCCCCACGATCTGCAACCCCACCGGCAACCCATCCGCCGTCGTCCCCGCCGGGACGCTGATCGCCGGCTGTTGGGTCATGTTGAACGGGTACGTGAAGGGCGTCCAGTCCGGCCAGCCGCTCATTCCGCTGCCCGGCGGCACGTCAAACCCAGCCTCGAAGGGCGGGACGGCCACCGTCGGGGTGATCAGCACGTCGTACCGCGTGTGGAACTCGCCCATGCGGATGCCCAGCGCCGCGCGCTCCGCGTTCGCCGCCAGGTAGTCCGACGCCGAGTACGTCTTCCCCTGCTCCCACACCTGCCGCAGGCCCGGGTCGATCTTCGCCTCGCAGCCGGCCGGGAAGGTGTCCAGCCACTGCGCGGCGCCGGTCGACCACAGCACGTCGAACGCCTCCCGCGGGTCGGCGAAACCCGGGTCGGCCTCCTCGACCCGCAACCCGGCCTCGTCGAGCGCGGCGACCGCCGACGTGACGATCTGCCGCACCTCCGGGTCCACCCTGGCCCAACCCAGCGTCGGCGAGAACGCGGCGTACAGGCCCCGTACGTCCCGCCGCACGGCCTCGCGGTACGCGCCCAGCGGCGGCTCCAGCGCGTTCGGGTCCCGGTGGTCCGGCAGCGCCAGCACGTCCAGCAACAACGCCACGTCCGACACCGACCGCGCCATCGGCCCGGCATGCGACAACGCCCCGAACGGGCTCGCCGGCCACAACGGGATACGACCGTATGTCGGCTTCAACCCCACGATCCCGCAGAACGACGCCGGGATCCGCACCGACCCGCCACCATCGGTCCCGACCGACAGCTCACCCATCCCGGCCGCGACCGCCGCACCACTGCCACCGCTGGACCCGCCGGGCGTCTTCGCCGGGTTCCACGGGTTGCGCGTCACCCCGGTCAGCGGGTTGTCCGTCACGCCCTTCCACGCCAGCTCGGGCGTGGTCGTCTTGCCGAGCAGCACCAGCCCGTTCTCCCGCAGCCGCGCGGTGACCGGGCTGTCCACCTCCCACGGCTGGTCCCGGTCGACGCACGTCGAACCACGCAGGGTGGGCCAGCCCTGGGTGAGGAACATGTCCTTGATCGAAGTCGGCACCCCGTCCAGCGAGCCGATCGGGTTGCCCTCGCGCCACCGCGCCTCCGACGCCTTGGCGCCCTCGCGGGCCACCTCCGGGTCGACCAGGCAGAACGCGTTGCACTCCCTGTCCCGCTCCTCGATCGAGCGCAGCGCGGCCTCGGTCGCCTCGACGGGGCTGATCTCGCCGGTCGAGTAGGCGGCGACCAGCTCACTCGCCGTCAACAGGGTGCTCATGGTGAACTCCTCACCGATCGGACGGCACGTACCCCAGCTGCTTGTCCACGACATTACGAAGCGGGGCGCCAGTCTGCCAGCGGTGGAAGTTGTCCGCGAACACCTCGACCAGCGTGTCCCGCCACCCGATGAAGTCACCGGACATGTGCGGCGAGACCAGCACGTTCCGCATCGTCCACAACGGACTGTCGATGGGCAGCGGCTCGGTGTCGAACACGTCCAGCGCGGCGCCCGCGATGCGCCCCGTCCGCAGGGCCTCGACCAGGTCGCCGGTGACCACCAGCTCGCCGCGGCCGACGTTGACGAACCGCGCCGTCGGCTTCATCGCGGCGAACACCGCAGCGTCGAACAGGCCCTTGGTCTCCTCGGTCAGCGGCGCCACGGCGACGACGTAGTCGAACGCCGGCAGGTGCTCCACCAGCCGGTCCGACGCGTGCACGTCCCCGAAGTCCGGGTCCCCGGAGCGCGCCCGGC
This sequence comes from Amycolatopsis sp. ATCC 39116, assembly GCF_000231075.2. Taxonomy (NCBI): domain Bacteria; kingdom Bacillati; phylum Actinomycetota; class Actinomycetes; order Pseudonocardiales; family Pseudonocardiaceae; genus Amycolatopsis; species Amycolatopsis sp. ATCC 39116. Next base: position 58,714 of record NZ_AFWY03000043.1, read on the forward strand.
GGCCGGCGCCCGAGACGCTCATCCCGACCGCGCGCAGCATCCGCGCGATCGCCCTGCCGATCGGCCCGGTGCCCACCACCAGCGCCGAGCGCCCGGCGATCCGCTCGGTCTCGCGGTGCTGCCAGCGGCTCTGGCGCTGCAGGTCGAGCGACCCGTGCAGGTCCTTCGCGAAGGTGAGGATGACCCCCAGGACGTATTCCGCTATCGAGTCGTCGAACACGCCGCGCGAGTTGGTGAGCACGACGTCGCTGTCCCGCATCCCGGGGAACATCACCGGATCCACCCCGGCGCTGGCGATGTGCAGCCAGCGCAGCCGGTCCGCCGCGTGCCAGGCGTCCGGCACCGCACGGGAAAGGAAGTCGTGGACAAAAAGGACGTCGGCGCCGCGGAGCGCGTCGGCCAGGCCGGCCTCGCCCGTGTAACGCACGACGGCCGTCGAAGCGATGCGCTGCATGGCCGGCGATTCGGTGAGGTCCCGGGCCTGGTCTTCACCGCACAACACCGCCAGCACCGGATTCTCAGTACCGATCACCGTTGACACGGTAAGAGCCGGTCGTATGATTGTCAACAATCCGAGGAGCCACCCCGGAGGCTTCCTTCAGAACGTCCCGGAGGCTGAGCCTTGGATTTCGACTTCCCTGTCTTCGACGGGCCACTGGCGCAGCGAGGCATCGGAGTCATCGCACCCTTCGACCTGGCGCTGGAGCGCGAGCTCTGGCGCTGGATCCCGATGGAGGTGTCGCTGCACCTCGCCCGCACGCCCTACGAACCGGTGCCGGTCAGCATGGAGATGGCCCAGCTGGTCAGCAACCACCAGCACCTGGCCGCCGCCACCCGCGACGTGCTGCACGTCGAGCCCGAGGTGGTCGCGTACCTGTGCACGTCGGGCAGCTTCGTCAACGGCCTGGACTACGAACGCTCGCTGTGCAAGGCGATCTGCGACGCCGGCGCGCCGGACGCGGTCACCACGTCGGGCGCGCTGGCCGAGGTGCTGCACCTGCTGGACGTCCACAAGGTCGCGGTGATCACCCCCTACGACGCGGACCTGACGGCGAGCCTGCACGACTTCCTCGCCGAGCTGAACGTGGACACCGTCTCCAGCGACCACCTCGGGCTCGGCGGCGGGATCTGGAAGGTCAGCTACCGCACGATCGCCGAGCGGATACTCGGCGCCGACCACCCCGACGCCGAGGCGATCTTCGTGAGCTGCACGAACCTCCCGACGTACGACGTGATCGAACCGCTGGAGGTGGCCCTGGGCAAGCCCGTGCTGACCGCGAACCAGCTCACGATGTGGGCTTGCCTGAGACGCATGGAACTGCCGATCGTCGGCCCCGGCAAGTGGCTGCGCGAAGTGTCCTGAACACCGTAACGTAGGATTGTCTACAATTTGGGAGGTTTGTGCATGGCGACCGTCGGCTTCATCTACCCGGACCACGCCGCGGAGGACGACTACCCGTTCGCCGAGCGGCTCCTGGGTTACCGGATCTCGCTGCCGGTCGAGCACATCTACGGCACCGACCTGCACGCCGTGCCCGAGCTGCTCGACCTGGGCAGCGAGAAGCGGCTGGCCGAGGGCGCCGCGCTGCTCGCCAAGCACGAGCCGGACGCCGTGGTGTGGGCGTGCACCAGCGGCAGCTTCGTCTACCGCTGGCAGGGCGCGCACGAGCAGGTGGAGAAGCTGTCGGCCGCCGCGGGCAAGCCGGCGTCGAGCACGTCGTTCGCGTTCGTCCGGGCCGCGCAGGCGCTCGGTCTGAAGCGGGTCTCGGTGGCCGCGAGCTACCCGGACGACGTGGCGAAGCTGTTCGTGGAGTTCCTCGGCGCGGGCGGCATCGAGGTGGTCGCCATGTCGAGCGAGGACATCGACACGGCCGCGGAGGTGGGCAGGCTGAGCCCCGAGGCGGTCGTCGAGCTGGCGGTGGCGCATGATCACCCGGCGGCGGACGCCGTGCTGGTGCCCGACACCGCGATGCGCACGCTCGGTGTGCTGGGCGCGATCGAGGAGCGGCTGGGCAAGCCGGTCCTGACCGCGAACCAGGTGACGATCTGGGAAGGGCTCCGGCTGACCGGCCAGGTGCCCCGGTGCGAACAGCTGGGCAGACTGTTCGCAGAAGGCAGGTGAACCATGGCCCTGGCCGACATCGAACCGGTGAGCCGGGAGTCGACCGCGGCGATCATCGCGCGGCAGCTCCGCGAGGCGATCATGAACGGCACGTTCGCGCCGGGCACGCAGCTCGGGGAGACCGAGCTGGCAGGCCGGTTCCAGGTGTCCCGCGGCCCGCTGCGCGAGGCGATGCAGCGGCTGGTGTCGGAGGGCCTGCTGCGCAGTGAGCGGCACCGCGGGCTGTTCGTGATCGACCTCGAACCGGACGACGTGCACGACATCTACTCGGCGCGGTTCGCCATCGAGCGGGCCGCGCTGATCCGGGTGCTGCGGCACGGTGACCGGGAGGGGCTGGCCGTCCGGCTGCTGGACGCGGTGGAGGAGATGGCGTCGGCCACCGACGGGGACGAGGTGTCGGCCGCGGACGTCCGGTTCCACGAGGAGCTGGTGGCGGCCTCCGGGTCCAAGCGGCTCGGGCGGATGGCGCGGACGCTGCTCATCGAGACGCGGATGTGCCTGTCCGCGCTGCACCGCACGTACGCGACGAACGAGGAGCGGGTGACCGAGCACAAGCGCATCGCGGAGGCGATCGGCGCCGGCGACGAGGAGCTCGCGGTGTCGCTGCTGGAGGCGCACATGGAGGACGCGGTGCAGCGCCTCGCCCCGGGGACCAGCCTGCACGCCTGATTCGTGCTGCTGTAACGGAAGGTTGCGGGTTCGCGATCTTGGTTTGTCCGCGCGCGGCGCGGGGGAACCGGGAGGATCGCGTGCGCGGGTGGCTGTTGGGTGCGCTGTTGGCCTTGTCCGCGTGCACGGCGGCGGCACCGCCACCGGAACCGGAGGACGCCGCCCCCACGGCGCCGGTGTCCGTGCGGGCGTTGCCCACACCGGAGGACCAGCAGCGCCTGGTGTCCGCGATGCTCACCGACGACGACGGCGCCCTGCTCGACCTCGATCGGGCCGCCCAGGCGGTGCCGATCGGCGAGTCGGACGGCACGGGCTACACGCTCGTCGAGAAGTGCGCCGACGCCCTGACCTCCGACGCGAACATCGTCGCGGCCGAGCGCGCGCAGTGGCAGAGCGCGGACTACGTCGTGACCGAGCTGGCTGTCCGTTACGAAGTGATCGAGGCGTCGGCGGCGGTGTGGGAGGTGCACATGACTTCCGGTTGCCGCGGCGACGTCGGGCCCGGCCGGATCGTCACCGTGCAGGTCCCGCCCTTCTCGGACATCGACGCCGGGGTCGCGTTCTGCACCATCGGCGCGGACGACATGTCCCAGTGCGTCGTCGTCGAGGCCGTGGGGGATCTGGCCGTTGCCGCCGAGGTCAAGCAGCTGGGCAACAGCGATCGCGCTCGCCAGGGGTCCGCCCAGATCTTCGTGCAACGGCTGGCCATCGAGCTGGGACGGAGCTTGGCGCGGGCCGGGTGAACCGGCCCGCGCTCACCCGCGCCTGACTCAGCCCTCGATCGTCCGCCCGACCACCGCGCCCAGTGCCGTCGCCGCGCCCGCGCTGCCCAGCGCCATCCCCCACCCGATCGGGCCGAGCGGCGTGCAGCCGAAGAACTGGCTGACCCCGGGCGTCTGGATCACGGCCGCGAGCAGGGCCACCGACCCGAGGGACGTCGCCAGCACCGACCGGTTCCAGCCGCCCGTCAGGAGCGTCTGCCCGAGCTGCGTGCCGACCAGCCCGGCCAGCGCGACCGTGCTCGCCCGGCGGCCGCGGCCCGTCGCCCGCGCCAGCATCCACGCGGTCGTCGCGCCGAGGGTCGTCACCCCGGCGCGCACGCCGATGTCCTTCTGCAAGCGCTTGCCCAGCGAGCTCTCCGGCCCCTCTCGCAGCAGGTCGGAGCCGTCCTCGGGCCGCCGCAACGCGATCGCCAGCGCAGGCGCCAGGTCGGTCAGCAGGTTGACCAGCAGGAACTGCCGGGCACCCAGCGGCGACCGGCCGGTCAGCGTCGCGCCGAGCACGCTGAACCCGATCTCGCCGAGGTTCCCGCCGAGCAGGATCGCCAGCGCCTCCCGCACCGAGGCCCACATCGCCCTGCCCTCGACGAGCGCCGCGATGATCGTCTCCAGGCGGTCGTCGGTCACCACCAGGTCGGCCGCGGCCCGCGCGGCCGGTGCGCCGTGCCCGCCGAGCGCGATGCCGACGTCCGCGAGCCGGATCGCGGGCGCGTCGTTCGCGCCGTCCCCGGTCATCGCGACCGTGTGGCCGTGCTTCTGGTACGCCTTGATGATCCGGACCTTCTGCGCCGGGCTGCACCGCGCGACCACGTCCACCGTCTCCAAAGTGGACGCGAGCTGTTCGTCGTCCATCGCGTCCAGCTCGGCGCCGGTCACCACGTGCAGGTCGGCGCCGTCCTCGCTGACCTTGCCCGCGATCGCCTCACCGGTGTCCGGGTGGTCGCCGGTGATCATCACGATCTGCACGCCCGCCGCCCGCAGGTCCGCCGCCGCGGCCGCCGCGCTCCCCCGCACCGGGTCGGCGATCGCGACGAAACCCTTGAACCGCAAGCCGGTCACGGCGTCCTCGTCGAGCGTCGCACTGTCCGGAGTGGACTCGGCGACGGCGAGCACCCGCTGCCCGGCCTTCGCCAGCTTCTTCATCCGGCCCGCCAGCTTCTTCCGCCTGCCCTCGTCCAGGTCGCAGCGCGGCAGCACGGACTCCGGCGCGCCCTTGACGCTCAGCACCAGTCCGTCGCCGTTGCGCATCAGCGAGGCGTGGTAACCGCGGGACGGCTCGAACGGCACCGCGTCGACCAGCTCCCAGCCGTCGGTGTGCACGGAAACCCGGCGCGCGCCCTCGACGATCGCGCGGTCCGTCGCGTGCGGCAGGTCGGACGGGTCGTCGGCGTGCGGCGTCGCCCGCAGCGCGGTGAGCAGCACCGACTCGGTCTCGTCGTCCAGGTCCTCGATCTTGCGGCGCTTGTGGCCGTCGTCGACCTCGTGGACCGTCAGCGTCCCCTCGGTCAGGGTGCCGGTCTTGTCGAAGCACAACACGTCGACGCGGCCCAGCGCCTCGATGCTGCGCGGGTTGCGGACCAGCGCGTTGTGCTCGGCGAGCCGCCGCGCTGCCGCCAGTTGCGCGGCGCTGACCAGGAACGGCAGCCCCTCCGGCACCGACGCGACGGCCAGGTTCACCGCGGCGGACAGGCTTTCCCGCAGCGGCACCCGGCGCAGCAGGCCGGCGCCGGCCACCGCGACGGCCGACCCGATCGCCAGCGGCATCGACTTCGAGGTCAGCTCGGCCAGCCGGGTCTCGACGCCGGTCACCGGCGCGTTCTCGCGCGCCATCGCCATGCTGCGGCCCGCCTCGGTGTCCGCGCCGGTCGCGACGACGATGCCGATGGCTTCACCGGCCGCGATCGTCGTGCCCTCGTACAGCATCGACGCGCGCTCGGCGACGTCCGCGGCGATCACCGGCGACGGGTCCTTCGCCACCGGCAGCGACTCGCCGGTCAGCGACGACTCGTCCGCCTCGACGCCGTCGGCTTCGAGCAGGCGGCAGTCCGCGGGCACGACGTCGCCGGAGCTCAGCTTGACGACGTCGCCGGGCACCAGGTCGTCCGCGCTGACCACGCGCTCCCGGCCGCCGCGGATCACCGTGGTGCTGATCGCCGACCGGCTCAGCAGCTCGGCCAGCTGCTTCTCGGTGTGGACCTGCTGGAGGCTGCCGACCAGCGCGGACACGCCGGTGATCCCGGCGACGAGCGCGGCGTCCACCGGGGACCCGACGGACGCGGACAGCGCGGCGCCGCCAATGAGGACCGGGGTGAGCGGGTTGGACAGCTCGTTGATGAACGCCTGCATCAGGCTCGTCCGGCCGCCGCTGCCGGTGCCGCGGGCGCGGGCGCGCTTCTCGGCGGCGTCGTCGCTCAGGCCGTCCGGGTCGGTGCCGAGGCGGTCGAGCACGACATCCACCGGCATCAGGTGCCACGGCGCGGCGTCGCCGGCCAGGCTCGTGTCCCGCTCGGCGAGCTTCTTGGCGCGGCGGTGCGCGTTGGTGAGTGCAACGGCCGCGCCAAGGTTGACCGCCCGCATCGCCCGGTTGGCCGGGCTGCGGCGCCCCGGCTGCAGCGCGCTGACCGCGCCGACACCGGTCGCGCCCTGGGACAGCCAGATGCTGTCGCGGTTGACCTCGCGGGCGGCGGCGATCGCGTCGACGACCAGCGCCGCGATGCCGATCTCCTCGCCGATCAGCAGGTGCGCGCCCCACGGCGGCGGGTCGCCTGGCCGCTGGGTGCCGATGCCGCAGTCGGCGGCGCCGAGCGCGCGCCGGTTGTCGGACACCAGCATCACCACGTGCCCCTCGCCCTGCAGCTCGCGCACGGTCGAGACGAGGCGCTCACCGCCGGGCATGAGCCGGTCGGCCTCGAACGCGGCGTGGCCGCCGTTGGCGCTGACGACCTCGACGTTCCCGCGCCGGGCGGCGGCGATCACCGCGGCCACGCCCGGCGGCACCTGCCTGCCGAGGCCGATGACGGCGGTCAGCTGCTGATCCCGCACCAGGCCGAGGACCGCCGCGGCGCCACGCTTCTCCAGCTGCTCGCGCTCGTGCGCGCCCTGGTCGACGCCCAGCTCGTCGAGCGGGCCGAGGCGCCAGCCGTCGTCCTCGTGGACCTTGCCGGGGGTGTGCGCGTCGAACAGCTGCCAGGCACGTTCGACCAGCTCGCTGGCGTCGCCGTCGCCGACAGGGACGAGGTCGTTGAGGACCATGCGCCCGGTGTCGAAGGCCTGCTCGTCGAGGACGAGGGTGTCGATGGCGTCCAGGTGTCGCAGCACCCCGCGGTCCATGACGAGCACGCCCTCGGTGGCCAGGACGCGGCCGAGGCGCGCGCCGAACGCGGTGCGCCCGGCCTCGGCGGCCTTGGGCAGCGCGGCCAGGCCGATGCCGATCGCCCGGCGGGGGCGCGCGAACGGCAGCGAGACGGCGGCCGCGGCGGCGCCGAGGTTGAGGATGCGCTGCTCGTACTGTTCGACCGGGCCGTCCGGGATCTCGCGCGGCCGCTCGACGACGACCGGTCCGGCTGCGGCGTCCTCCGGGCCGTGGATCAGGCGGCTCTCCGCCTGGCACCACAGCCGTTCGTGCGCGCGGGCCTCACGCCACTGCTCGGCGCGCTGGATGATGTCGACGACCGTGCCCTCGCCGCCGGAGGCCAGGCCCTGCGCGAACGCGCCGAAGGCCGAGGTCGCGGTGTCGGCCTTTTCCCGGCTGCCGACCCGCTCGGCGGCGATCTTGCGCAGGCGCGGGTGCAGGTCGACGACGTTGGGCAGCGCGGCGATCTCGGTCGGGATCGGCGCCCACGGCGCGAGCCGGGTGATCAGCGACAGGCCGAGGCCGAGGGTGTCGGCGGCCAGGGTCGGCAGGAGGCGGGTGCCGCGCAGGCCGTCGGCCGGGTGGTGCAGCTCGTCCTCTTTGATCTCTTCGCCGACGCCGTTGGGCGCGCCCTCGGCCTCCTCGACGACGCGGATCAGCTCGTCGCTGTCCGGGGCGGGGTCGTCGACGCCGATGATCAACCGGGAGGAGGGCGCGTTGACCCGGGCCCACGCGACGCCCGGGTGGCGCTGCACGGCCTGCTCGATGCGCTGCGTGACCGCTTCGCCGCCCGGCCCGTGCACCCCGTGGGCCTCGATGTGCAGCCGTCCAGGGCAGGACCACACCCGGCGGCGGGGCCTGCTCAGCGGCGACAACACCGCCCCGGCGAGGCCCTTCACCGCCGACACCGGACCGGGCACCCGGACACCCAGCAACTCCATGAACCACTCCCGCACCTCGACGCTCCAGGTGCATGGGGTTGCCCACTACGGGTGAAGATATGCCTGCGGCCGCAGGTCGGCCCCGGATTTCCGGGACCGGCCATGCGGCTGCCTCGCGATGGTTTGCCCGCCCGGGCAGGCGAGCCGACCGCTCCGGACGCCGAGCTCGCCGTTTCCGGCGGCGAGCTCGCCGAGGCGGCACTGCCCGCCCGGCCGGGGACGCACGCCAGGGCGGGCTGGGCAGCG